>JAFPAQ010000128.1 GCA_017424235.1 Lachnospiraceae bacterium
GTGCAGGCGAAATATATAGTAAATATATCGAAAATAATAAAGTGCCTGTTGCGGAACATGCTCAATTCTGGCAACATTATGAAGATAATATTTCTTCGGGTGTTGACTTTGTTAACATCTGACGTTAGAATGAATGTATTGATTTATTATAAAGTATTTATATTAGCATATTAGGGAGAGATATTTTATGTCAAGAATTGCTATAGTAACAGACAGTAATAGTGGAATAACACAAAGTCAGGCAAAGGAACTGGGAATAAGTGTTGTGCCAATGCCATTTATGATTGATGGCGAAACTTATTATGAAGAAATAACACTTACACGTAATGATTTTTATAAAAAATTGGCAACAGATGCAGAAATATCTACTTCTCAGCCTTCACCGGATTCTATTACGAAAATGTGGGACGAACTGTTATCGGAATATGATGAGATAGTTCATATCCCAATGTCAAGCGGACTTAGTGGTTCATGTCAGACAGCGTATATGCTTTCACAGGAGTATGATGGTAAGGTGCATGTGGTAAATAACCAGCGTATATCGGTAACTCAGAGACAGTCTGTACTGGATGCTATTAAACTTGCAGGACAGGGAAAGACTGGAAGTGAGATAAAGGATATACTTGAGGAAGATAAATTCAATTCAAGTATTTATATTATGGTTGATACCTTAAAGTATCTTAAAAAGGGTGGAAGAATAACACCGGCTGCTGCCGCACTTGGAACTCTTTTAAAGCTTAAACCTGTGTTACAGATACAGGGTGAGAAATTAGATGCTTTTGCCAAGGCAAGAACGGTAAATCAGGCAAAGTCCATGATGATGAATGCTATAAAGAATGATATAGAAAAAAGATTTGGCGCAGAAAATGAAATGATACTTGCAATCGCACATTCTCAGAATGAAGAAGCTGCTATGGAGCTTAAGGAAGAACTTCAGGCACTGTATCCGGATTTTCCTATATATGTGGATCACCTATCTCTTAGTGTTTCATGCCACATCGGACCAGGCTCACTGGCAATTGCCTGCTGTAAGAAACTGGTATAGTCTTGATGTTTTTAGCGTTTAGAAATAAGGACGGGGCTTGCTGTATCGTGTTTCCAATATAGTCGCAATAGGGACGGGGCTTGCTGTATCGTGCTTTTAGGCGATACAGAAGCCCCGTCCTTATTGCGACCAAAGGGTGGTAAATATTGTATGATATATAATGGGCTTGCCAAAAATAAAATGATATAGTAAGATTTAATAAGTTTTAGCAAGGAGAATTAATCAAATGATCAAAAATGAAGAGTTAAAAGAGATAATTGATGAGATAGATATTACTTCACAGCCACCTGAAGAAGAGCCTATGAGACAATATTATTTTATAAAAGCTGCAAAAGCTATTATTAATAAAAAGAGTCATGAGCTTGGAAGAAATTTAACAGCCGGTGTAATAACCTTTGGTTGCCAGATGAATGCAAAAGACAGCGAAAAGCTTATGGGTATTCTTGAAAATATAGGTTTTGAAGTGATAGAAGATGAATCGGCAGATTTGGTTTTATATAATACATGTACTGTCCGTGATAATGCAAATCAGAGAGTATATGGAAGACTTGGTCTTATAAACAGCATGAAGAAAAAGAATCCGGAAAAGAAGGTTGCATTATGTGGCTGTATGATGCAGGAGCCTTCTGTAATTGAGACAATAAAGAAAAAATACAAATTTGTTGATTTGATTTTTGGTACGCACAATATTTATAAATTTGCAGAGCTTATTGTTGCAATGTACAGTTCTGACAGAATGATAATAGATATCTGGAAGGATACAGACAAGATTGTTGAGGATCTTCCGGCAGAACGTAAATATCCATTTAAATCAGGGGTTAATATTATGTATGGATGTAATAACTTCTGTACATATTGTATTGTTCCTTATGTTCGCGGACGTGAGAGAAGCCGTTCACCAAAGGATATTATAAGAGAAATTGAGAAGCTGGTGTCTGAAGGTGTTGTTGAGGTAATGCTTTTGGGACAGAATGTTAATTCGTATGGCAAAAATCTTGAAGAAAAAATTACTTTTGCACAGCTTCTTGAAGAAGTTGAAAAGATAGAAGGACTTGAAAGAATCAGATTTATGACTTCGCATCCAAAGGATCTTTCTGATGATCTTATTCAGGTAATGAAAAAATCAAAGAAGATATGCAGACATCTTCATTTGCCGTTACAGGCTGGTTCAAACAGAATCCTTCAGGCAATGAACAGAAGATATACGAAGGAACAGTATATAGAGCTTGCGAGAAAGATAAGACAGGAAATACCGGATATTTCGCTTACAACTGACCTTATAGTTGGTTTCCCTGGAGAAACTGCTGCTGATGTCGATGAGACAATCGAGGTTGTAAGAGAAGTTCAGTATGATAATGCTTTTACATTTATATATTCAAAGAGGACAGGAACACCTGCTGCCGAGATGCCAAATCCTGTTAGTGATGAAGAGATAAAAGAAAATTTTGACAGGCTGCTTAGTGTTGTTCAGGAAACAGCAAAAAGTCGCACAGGACGTATGAAGGGTGAAATACACAGTGCCCTTGTAGAAGAGATAAATGAGCACGATTCAAGTCTTGTAACAGGAAGACTTTCAAATAATACAATTGTTCATTTTCCGGGCGATGAATCACTGATTGGAAAGATAGTTGATGTAAAACTTATAGAGGCTCACGGATTTTATTATATTGGTGAAATTTGTAACTAATAAAAATACTAAAAAATATACAAAGCCATTTGCGAAAGCAATGGCTTTGTTGACGTTTTAGACAATGTTTTATAAAGAAACAGAATGTTCTTGAAAATTGTCAAATATAGGAATATTATTTAAGTGTTTTGCGATATATACATATACAATTAGTCGCATTATTAGTTAAGTCACTGGAGGATAATTTTATGGAAAAATTAAAACCAAAGCTGTTTTCTGTTATGAAAACATATACTAAGGAGCAATTTATAAAAGATGTGATTGCCGGCATTATTGTTGCTATCATTGCGCTTCCTTTATCAATTGCTCTTGCTATTGCATCAGGAGTTGGACCTACTGCCGGTATTTATACAGCTATCATTGCCGGATTTCTTGTTGCATTTTTAGGCGGAAGCCGAGTTCAGATAGCCGGACCTACAGCTGCATTTGCCACTATCGTTGCAGGTATTGTTGCAAAAGATGGTACTGAAGGACTTATGGTAGCTACTATTATGGCTGGTATTCTTCTTATCATTATGGGATTTTTAAGATTTGGTAATCTTCTTAAATATATTCCATATACAATTACAACAGGCTTTACAGCAGGTATTGCAGTAACTCTTTTTATCGGACAAATCAAAGATTTTTGTGGTGTAAGCTATCAGCATGGTGAAAAGCCAATTGAAACAGCTGAAAAAATAGAAGCATTATTTGCTAATATTGGCACAGTAAATGTAATGGCAGTAGTTGTTGGGGCAATAAGTCTTGCCATTCTTGTATTATGGCCAAAGGTGAGCAAAAAGATACCTGGTTCTTTGATTGCTGTAATCGTATCTGCTGCAATCGTAAAGATATTTGCTTTAGATGTCAACACAATTGGAAGTCTTTATCCCGATATCTCGAATAAGCTTCCGGGCTTTACTGTCACAATGAGTACATTTACATTTGAAAACATCAGAAGTCAGTTTTCGAATGCTTTGACTATTGCACTTCTTGCAGGAATTGAGTCTTTGTTATCAGCTGTTGTGGCAGACAGTATGATTAATTCAAAGCATCGTTCAAATATGGAACTGATTGCACAGGGTGTTGCAAATATGGGTTCAGCATGCTTTGGTGGTATCCCTGCTACAGGTGCTATTGCACGTACAGCGGCAAATATCAAAAATGGTGGTAAGACTCCTATAGCAGGTATGGTACATTCCATTACTCTTGTACTTGTCCTTGTTTTATTAATGCCATATGCTAAAATGATTCCAATGCCTTGTATAGCTGCTATTCTTTTCCAGGTAGCTTACAATATGTGTGGCTGGAGAAATTTTGTCGCTTTGTGTAAATCGTCACCTAAGAGTGATATCCTTGTCCTTGTGCTTACATTTGCACTGACTGTAATATTTGACCTTGTTGTAGCTATCGAGGTAGGTATTGTTCTTGCAGCAGTTCTTTTCATGAAACGTATGAGCGATGTTACTGAGGTAGAGGGTTGGAAATATGTTGATGATGAAGATGACCCGGACAGTATTTCACTTAGAGTAGTTCCAAAGCATACTCTTGTATATGAGATTTCAGGTCCTATGTTCTTCGCGGCAGCAGATAAGATTGCCAAGATTGCAGTAAATGATGATACAAAGTGTTTAGTTCTTCGAATGAGAAGTGTTAATGCTCTTGATGCAACTGCAATGCATTCTCTTGAACAGGTTTATGATGGCTTCGAGAAGAGAGGAATAAATGTAGTTCTCTCACATGTAAATGAACAGCCTAAGATGGTAATGGATAAATCCGGATTTACAAAGAGAGTTGGAGAAAAGAATTTCTGTAATCATATTGATGATGCACTTAAGAGAGCAGACGAACTTGCAAAATAATTATGGTATCTAATATCTGGTATTCTTATGAAGATATTAATTGATTTTATGTATATTTATGATAAAATGTAAATAAGGCTGTCAAAATGATAAGTTTTGACATTTAAGTTTTTGAAACGGGCAAACTATTGATTTGCCCGTTTCTTAGGTTAAAAGATAACTATGTAGATACGAAATAGTTATGTTAAAATAAATGTATTTTCAGAAATCCATCTGAAAAGATTCTGAGAGTACATATAAATATTATGGAGGCATACGATGGCAGGATTAACACCCATGATGAAACAGTATATGGAAACAAAAGAGCAATATAAGGATTGTATTTTGTTTTATAGGCTTGGGGACTTTTATGAGATGTTCTTTGATGATGCAAAGGTTGTTTCAAAGGAACTTGAATTGACATTAACAGGAAAGGACTGTGGACTTGAACAACGAGCTCCTATGTGTGGAGTGCCTTATCATGCATTAGACAATTATCTTACTAAGCTTGTGTCAATGGGATATAAGGTAGCAATATGTGAACAGGTTGAGGATCCTAAAATGGCTAAGGGGATTGTTAAGCGTGAGGTAACAAGAATTGTTACACCAGGCACTAATCTTAACCTTCAGTCATTAGAAGAATCAAAGAACAATTATCTGATGTGTATAGCATATTCACAAAATTGTACAGGTGTTTCAGTTGTGGATGTAACTACGGGTGATTTTTATATGACAGAGGTTGATAATATACCTAAGCTTCGTGATGAAATATATAAATATATGCCTACAGAGATAATATGTAATGATGCATTCATGATGAGTGAGATAGACACAGATGATTTAAAAAATAGACTAAAAATGACTATATATACACTTGAACCCTGGTATTTTGATGAAGATGGATGCAAAAAATGTCTTATAGATCATTTTAAGGTTAGTACTCTTGCAGGACTTGGCATAGAAGATTTTCCTACAGGAGTTATATCTTCAGGTGCTGTTATGAATTATCTTCTTGAAACGCAGAAAACACAGCTTTCACATATTACACATATTACCCCATATCTTGCAAGCAAGTTTATGCTCATTGACAGTTCTACCCGCAGAAATCTGGAATTAACAGAGACTCTTAGAGAAAAGCAGAAGAGAGGCTCCTTATTATGGGTTCTTGATAAGACAAAAACTGCAATGGGTGCCAGACAGCTTAGAAGTGATATTGAACAGCCACTTGTGGATATGAGTGAGATAAATGACAGGCTTGACACAATAGAGGCTCTCTGTAAACAGACAGTTTCACGAGATGAGATAAGAGAATATCTTAATCCTATTTATGATCTTGAACGTCTTCTTGGAAAGGTAAGCTATAAATCAGCAAATCCAAGGGATCTTATTGCTTTTGCAAATTCGATGGAAATGCTTCCGCATATTAAGACTGTTTTAAACGAGTTTGATTCAAAGCTTCTGTGTGAGATAAATGAGCAGATTGACAGTCTTGAGGATTTGTTTGGACTTATAAAGGATTCCATAGTTGATGAACCTCCTATATTAATAAGAGAAGGTGGAATAATAAAGACTGGTTTTGATGAGGATATAGACAGACTAAGAGATGCTAAGACAAAGGGTAAAGACTGGCTTGCACGTTTGGAAGAGGAAGACAGGGAAAGAACAGGAATAAAAAATCTTAAGATAAAGTATAACAAGGTTTTTGGATATTATTTTGAAGTGACTAATTCATTTAAGGATAAAGTTCCTGAAGATTATGTGAGAAAGCAGACTCTTGTAAATGCTGAAAGATATACAACACCAAAGCTTAAAGAGCTTGAGGATACTGTTCTGAATGCTGAGGATAAATTAAACACTCTTGAGTATGACATGTTTTGTAAAATAAGAGATGATATAGCAGCACAGTTAGAGCGAATCCAAAAAACAGCGAAGGCCATTGCAAGACTTGATGTTTTTGCAGCTTTATCAACAGTGGCTGAACAAAATCACTATGTAAGACCTGTACTTAATGATAAGGGTATTATTGATATTAAGGATGGAAGACATCCTGTTGTTGAAAAAATGATAGACCATGATATGTTTGTTGCAAATGATACATACCTTGACAATAACAAGCATTGTATTTCTGTAATAACGGGACCTAATATGGCTGGTAAATCAACATATATGCGCCAGTCTGCCTTAATTGTACTTATGGCACAGTTAGGAAGCTTTGTACCTGCAAAGAGTGCCAATATAGGTATTGTTGACAGGATATTTACAAGAGTAGGTGCTTCGGACGACCTTGCAAGCGGGCAGAGTACATTTATGGTAGAAATGAATGAGGTTGCCAATATTCTTAGAAATGCCACATCAAAAAGTCTTCTTGTGCTTGATGAAATAGGACGTGGAACATCTACTTTTGATGGACTTAGTATTGCATGGGCGGTAATAGAGCATATCAGTAATAAAAAGATTCTGGGGGCAAAAACTCTTTTTGCTACACATTATCATGAGCTTACTGAGCTTGAAGGCAAAATGAATAATGTAAATAACTATTGCATTGCCGTAAAGGAAAAAGGTGATGATATTGTCTTTTTAAGAAAAATCATTAAGGGCGGTGCAGACAGAAGTTATGGTATTCAGGTTGCAAAGCTTGCCGGAGTGCCGGATATGGTTATAGGAAGGGCAAAAGAAATTGCAGAACAGTTAAGCGATAATGATATAATGGATAAGGTACAGAGTATTACAGTTGACCTTAAGGGAGAAAAGAAAAAAGCAAAACATTATGATGAAGTTGACCTTGGACAGATGTCGTTATTTGATACTGTGAGGGATGAAGATATTATAAACGAGCTTAAGGAGATTGATATTTCAGTACTGACTCCTTTGGATGCCTTAAATACATTGTATAAGCTTCAGAATAAGCTCAATAACAGATGGTAATACATTTTTATGGAATAGAAAGAAAGGCAGGGTATTGATATGGCGATAATACATGTACTTGACAACAATACCATTGATAAAATAGCTGCCGGTGAAGTAGTTGAAAGACCGGCAAGCGTGGTTAAGGAGCTTGTTGAAAATGCCATGGATGCGGGGGCAGGTTCAATAACAGTTGAAATAAAGGAGGGCGGCATAGAATTTATTCGTGTCACTGATGATGGATGTGGAATAGACAAGGCACAGGTTAAAAATGCTTTTTTACGTCATGCAACGAGTAAAATAAATAATGTATCTGACCTTATGAGTCTTAAGAGTATGGGATTTAGAGGTGAGGCATTGTCAAGTATTGCAGCGGTTTCAAAGGTCGAGATTATAACAAAAACAAAGGATGAACTTACAGGTATACGCCTGTGTCTTGATGGTGGTAATGAAACAGATTTTGAAGAGGTAGGAGCACCTGACGGAACCACCTTTATTGTGAGAAATCTCTTTTTTAACACTCCTGTGCGGCGCAAATTTTTGAAGACTGCAATGACAGAAGGAAGCTATATTACAGATATGCTTGAACACATGGCACTGTCAAGACCGGAGATATCATTTAAGTATGTTATAAATGGGCAGACAAAGTTCTTTACAAATGGAGATGGCGATTTAAAGGCTATTATTTACCGCATTTTTGGACGTGATGTTTCAAATGAGATGATAGAATTTAAGGTGACAGATGAAAATATTGATATTAGTGGATATCTTGGCAAACCTATACTTAACAGGGCTAACAGAAATTTCGAAAATTATTTTGTAAATAACAGATATATAAAAAGCAAGATTATCTCAAAGGCTATTGAGGAAGGTTATCAGTCTTATATGATGCAGCACAGATATCCGTTTTGTGTACTTCATATTAATGTGCCATCAGACAGTATAGATGTCAATGTGCATCCGACTAAAATGGAAATTCGCTTTTCTAATCAGAATACAGTATATAAGCTTATTGCAGATAGTATTTCCGGTTTTCTTGCAAGGCAGGAGATGATTCCTGAGTCTACAATAGGACAGGACTCAAAAAATAAGAAAGCAGAAGCTGCCAGAATTTCTGCACCGGAGCCATTTGAAAAACTGAGAAAAGATGAAACCATAGAAGCAAAAAATAATATTATATATGAAAATAAAGAAAAGGCACCATATGTGAGCAGCTATGATCATAAGGGAGAGGCGTCTGTCCATGAACAGGTTGGACAGTTTTTGTTTGACAATAAAGTCGCCTATAACAGGCAGGAGCTGGGAAAGAGACCTTTTGATAATGCTGATGATAGTGAAGATGATTTTTTTGTTGATGAACGTAAGAATAGAGCTGATATTAATAAAACATCAGATATAAAGAAATCTGATATAAAGAAATCTGATAATGCTATAAAAGCTATGGAGACTGATGTTCAGGGCAATAGCCCGATAGCAAATAAGATCATTGGAAATCCTAGATTTTCAGAACCTTCAAATCAGGGTATAATAAAAGCAAAAGACCATATTATTGTAGAAAAACCTGAGCAGCTTAATTTTTTTGATGAGAAGATACTTACAAAAGAAGCAAGCATGGAATTTAAAATGATTGGGCAGGTGTTTGATACTTATTGGATAATAGAATATAAGGATAAAATGCTGATGATAGATCAGCACGCTGCTCATGAAAAGGTAAAATATGAACAGATACTCAAAAAAGTTGAACAAAATCAAGTATATACCCAGGTGCTTACACCACCAATAATAATTAGTGTTACTCCAAAAGAGGCAGATTTGATCAACACTTATACAAAATACTTTGAGGAGCTGGGATTTCAAATCGAGGATTTTGGTATGAATGCTTATGCTATAAGAGGAGTTCCAATGGATTTATTTAGTTTTAACATAAAGGAGCTCTTTGAGGAAATCCTTACACAGATTGCAGAAAGTCCGATGAAAGGTGTGCCTCAAATTATAAAAGAAAAGATTGCTTCAATAGCTTGCAAGGCAGCAGTAAAGGGAAATAATAAGCTTTCTGTTGAAGAAGCCGGTAAGTTAATTGAACAGCTCTTAGAGCTTGATAATCCGTATAATTGTCCACATGGCAGACCAACGATTATACAGATGTCAAAATATGAGATAGAAAAGAAATTTAAGAGAATTGTTTAAGAAAGAACAAATATTTTAGAGGAGAGTTTCAATGAAAAGACCATTGATCGTTCTTACAGGTCCAACAGCAGCAGGAAAGACTAAATTATCCATAGCTCTTGCAAAAGCCATAAATGGCGAAATTATATCTGCGGATTCTGCTCAGGTATATAAATATATGAATATAGGTTCTGCAAAGATAAAAAAAGAGGAAATGTCAGGTGTACAGCATTATTTGGTTGATATTCTTGAACCAACGCAGGACTTTAATATAGTTTTGTTTCAAAAATATGCCAAGGAGGCTGTTGAAAAAATATATGCCAAGGGAAAGATTCCTATTCTGGTAGGTGGAACAGGCTTTTATATACAGTCAGTATTGTATGATATTGATTTTGAAAACAGTGATGAAGACAGCAATTTGAGAAGTGAACTTGAAAATCTTGCAAAGGAAAAGGGCAATGACTATGTTCATAATATTTTAAAGGAAATCGATCCAGAGTCTGCTGAGATTATTCATGCAAATAATGTTAAAAGAGTAATACGCGCAATTGAGTATTACAGGCAGACGGGGCAAAAGATTTCAGAACATAATGAAACTGAAAAACAGAAAGAATCAGCATATGATTCATTCTATTTTGTTTTGACAGATGAACGTGAAAAACTCTATGCCAACATAGATAAAAGAGTTGATATTATGATTGAGGAGGGTCTTGTTAATGAAGTAAAAATGCTTATGGATATGGGGTGTAAGCGAGACTCCACCGCAATGCAGGCATTAGGCTACAAGGAGATCATTTCTTATCTTGAGAATGAGATATCTTTAGATGAAGCAATATATATTATTAAGCGCGACACAAGACATTTTGCAAAACGTCAGCTTACCTGGTTCAGACGTGAAAAGGATGTCATATGGGTTGAAAAAGACAAATTTGCATATGATGAAGAAAAAATGTTAAAATATATGTTAGACATTATTAATACAGAAAAGAGAGGTTAGTTAATACAAATGAGTTCTACAAACAGTAATAATAAAATCAATACATCTACTGAGAATATGTATGCACAGTTAGGAATATCTGACGAGGTATATGATTATTGCAAAAAAATACTTGATGATCTGGCTCCAAGGTTTGAAATGATAGATAAAAATGCAGAGTATAATCAGCTAAAGGTATTGAAAGCAATGCAGGACTGCAAGGTAAGTGAAGCCTGTCTTTTAGGAACAACCGGATATGGATATAATGATTTGGGAAGAGACACGCTTGAAGCTGTATATGCATCGATTTTCCACACTGAAGATGCTTTGGTAAGACCCCAGATAACCTGTGGTACTCATGCTCTTGCTCTTGCGCTTATGAGTAATTTGAGACCGGGGGATGAACTTTTATCACCTGTTGGAAAGCCTTATGATACTCTTGAGGAGGTAATTGGAATACGTCCTTCAAAGGGCTCACTTGCTGAATATGGTGTGACATATAAGCAGGTTGACCTGCTTGAAGATGGTAGTTTTGATTATGAAAACATAAAAAAGGCAATAAATGACAAGACTAAGCTTGTAACCATTCAAAGATCAAAGGGTTATCAGACAAGACCTACTCTTTCAGTTGAAAGAATTGGAGAGTTAATAGCATTTATTAAGGATATCAAACCGGATGTGATATGTATGGTAGATAACTGCTATGGAGAGTTTGTAGAGAGAATAGAACCGACTGATGTTGGAGCTGATATGGTAGTGGGGTCATTAATTAAGAATCCGGGTGGTGGACTTGCTCCTATTGGAGGATATATTGCAGGAAAAAAGGAATGTGTCGAGAATGCTGCTTTTAGACTTACATCCCCGGGACTTGGAAAAGAGGTTGGTGCTTCGTTAGGAATACTTAGTGATTTTTATCATGGACTTTTTCTTGCACCTACAGTAACTGCCGGAGCATTAAAGGGAGCTGTTTTTGCAGCCAATATTTATGAAAAGCTTGGATTTAAGGTGGTTCCTGACAGTAATGAGTCAAGACATGATATTATTCAGGCAGTTGAGTTTGGAACACCGGAAGGTGTTATTGCATTTTGTAAAGGAATTCAGGCGGCTGCTCCGGTTGACAGCTTTGTCACTCCTGAGCCATGGGATATGCCGGGATATGATGCTCAGGTAATAATGGCAGCAGGTGCTTTTGTTTCAGGCTCTTCAATTGAATTAAGTGCAGATGGACCTATTAAACCTCCTTATGCAGTATATTTTCAGGGTGGTCTTACATTTGAACATGCAAGATTTGGTATTATGAAAACATTACAATCAGTGATAGATGCTGGGGTTGCAAAACTTTAGATTTATTGGGAAATTTATTTATGGTGTAATAATGTGTCGAAAAAAAACTAATCTTTTTTGTGTACAGACTTAGAACAGTGTGGTAATATAACTAATGGTATCATAATACATTTTTATCGTTTATTGGAGAGAAAACGTAAAAATAGTAAATGAGTTTATTAAAAGAAACATATTATGAAACAGAATTGCCATACGACAGATTTGTCAGATTTGGTGCTGAGAGTTTGTCAGATGCAGAGTTGCTTGCAATTATGGTTAGGACAGGCACAAGAACAAAAACTCCCGTCGAGCTTGGCAGGGAAATATTATCATTGTCTGGTAAAAAGTGGGGACTATTAGGATTGCATCACTTTAAACTTAATGACCTTATACAGATATCAGGTATAGGAGAAGTAAAAGCAATTCAACTTTTATGTGTGGCAGAAATTGCTAAACGAATGTCGCGTATGCAGGCAGAAAGCAATTTATCATTTGATAATCCACAGTCTGTTGCTGACTGTTATATGGAAAAAATGAGACATCAGAGTACAGAAAGGCTTTTGTTGCTTTTGCTTGACAATAAAAGATGTCTGATTAATGAGATTATTCTTTCATTGGGAACAATCAACGCAACAATGATATCTGCACGTGAAGTATTTATTCAGGCAATGAAGCATGAGGCTTCATATATAATGATACTGCATAATCATCCAAGCGGTGATCCGACACCCAGTAAATATGATATTGCTGCTACACAAAAGATAAAAGAAGTATCTGATTTAGTTGAAATCCCGTTGCTGGATCACATCATAATAGGTGACAACAAATACACAAGTTTTAATGAAAAAGGACTTTTATAAGAAACAGAAAGGAGTTGTTATGTTGGCTAACAACGCATATGGTATTGATTTAGGTACCAGAACAATCAAAATCTATAACGCACATGGAGATAATGTATTAGTAGAAAAGAATATGATTGCTATTGAAGGCAAAACAAATTTGTTTGCATATGGTGATTCGGCATATGAAATGTATGAGAAGGCACCTGCTAATATTGAGATATCATATCCTCTATGTAATGGTGTTATTGCTGATATAAAAAATATGCAGGTACTTCTCAGAAACTTTATTATGGACTGTAATAAGGGGGTATTAAAGCCCGCTGAATTTTATATTGCTGTTCCGTTTGATATTACAGATGTTGAGAGACGTGCGTTTTTTGAACTTGTCAGGGATGCAAATGTAAAGGCGAAGAAGATAATGAGAGTTGAGAAGGCTGTTGCAGATGGTCTTGGTCTTGATATTGATGTCAAAAATGCACAGGGTATTCTTATTGTTAATGTAGGTTTTCATACAACTGAAATCTCTATTCTTTCATTGGGAGGAGTAGTACTTAGCCGACTTATCAAAATTGGTGGTCAGAAGTTTGATGAGACAATAAAAAATGCAATAAGAAAAGAATATAGTCTTATTGTTGGAAGTAAGACAGCAGAGAGTGTAAAGATTGCTCTTACAGAATTAGAACAGGAAGGAAGAGGTGCTATCGTATATGGTAGAGACATTGTAACCGGACTTCCTATGGAGAAAGAAATACCAACTGATCTGGTAAGCGAAAGTATGCTCGAAAACTTTAATGTGATTATTGATAATATTCGTGTGATTTTGGAGAGAACTCCGCCTGAATTGGCAGCAGATATTTTCAGAAGAGGTATCTATCTTACAGGAGGTGCTTCTCAGGTTGCACATTTAGCTGAGTTAATTGCTAAGGGAACCGGATTAAAGGTAAATGTAAGTGAAAATCCGGTATCAGGTGTAGCACTTGGACTTTCAAAGGTTATAAAAGATGATAACTATAAATCAGTTGCTTGTTTAGAGGGAATGGGGCGATAGGATAAATGTGTCCTGTAGTAAAGAGAAAAAAGAGTAAATTTACTATTCCTAGTAAATATTTGCTTTTAATAATGACCTTCATTTGTGCATTATTAATGATATTTACATTTTTTACTGATTATTCAGGAGGCCCTTTAAATAAGCTTGTAGGATATGTTGTTGTTCCATTTCAGGATGGAGTAAGCCGCATAGGCTCCTGGATATCAGACCGAGTTGATGAACTTGGTGAATTAAAGATAATTCTTGAAGAAAATCAGGAATTAAAACAACAGATAGATGAACTTACAATTCAGAATACACAGCTACAGCAGGATAAGTATGAGTTGAATAGTCTTAGAGAGTTATATAAGCTGGATCAACAGTACAGCGGATACGAAAAGGTAGGTGCCAGAATTATTGCAAGGGATAGCGGTAACTGGTTTCATTCATTTACGATAGACAAAGGTCAAAAGGATGGACTTACTGTTGACATGAATGTTATAGCAAGTGGTGGAATTGTTGGCAGAATAGTGTCTATAGGTGATAATTGGTCAAAGGTAAATGCGATTATTAATGATAATTCCAATGTAAGTGGTATGGTATTGGCAAGTTCAGATATATTGATGGTCACAGGGTCGTTAGAACTTATGGATCAGGGAGCAATCGGCTTTGAACAGTTGATAGATTCAGCTGATAAGGTTAAGGTTGGAGATAAGGTAGTAACATCAAATGTAAGTGACAAATATTTGCCTAATATACTTATTGGATATATTAGTGAAATAAATAAGGACTCTAACAATATAACTAAATCCGGAAAAATAACACCGGCTGTAGATTTTGAACATATTGAAGAAGTTCTGGTTATATTGGAAACAAAACAACAGGTAGTTGACTAATTTATAGAGTCAATGTGCAATATCAGAATAACAGTATTAAAAACATATATAAGAGTTTTTTATGCTTAAAATAAAGGATAATTTGAAGATATGAGGAGAAACATTACTCTGGCTTTTGTTTTATTGTTCAGTTTTATACTTCAGACAACTCTGTTTCAAAAATTGAATTTTGGTGGTATATCACCTAACTTACTCATTATTGTCACAGCTACATATGGCTTTATGTTTGATGTTAATTATGGTATTATCGTAGGTTTTGTCTGTGGTTTGCTAATGGATGTTTTTTACGGAGAAGTACTTGGATTTTATGCACTTATTTATTTATATATTGGTGCTGCAAATGGAGTGTTTCATAGTGTTTTCTATCAAAATGATATTAAGCTTCCATTAGTGCTTATTACAGCCAGTGATTTGTTGTACAGTACAGTATGTTACATATTAACTTTCTTGTTAAGAGGAAGATTTGATGTGATATATTATGCAAAGAACATCGTTATTCCGGAATTGATATATACTATATTTGTTACGATATTTATATATCCTGTTATTTTGTTGTTAAACAGAACGGTTGATGATAGTGAAAGAGGTGACCATAATATTGTATAGAAAGATAAGAGAAGCTCTGTTCAATTTGGTTACATCTAGACTTGTATTGCTTTTTGTAGTGTTTATTGGAATGGCTGTAATGCTTATATATAGGCTTTTTGATTTGCAGATTGTAAATGGTGAATCATATTTAAATAATTTTCAGCTAAAAATTCGTAAAGAAAAAATAATTCAAGGCACTCGTGGCAATATTTATGATACAAATGGCAATCTTTTAGCATATAATGAGCTTGCCTATTCAGTCACAATTGAAGATGTATTTGAAGCAACAGCAACTTCTACAAGAAGTGAGCAGCTTAATGCCACTTTGTATAAGCTGATTCATATGATTGAGTCAAATGGTGATAAGGTAGTCAGCGATTTTAACATTATAATCAATGAAAATGGCGATTATGAATTTACTGTTGAAGGAACCAAATTAAAGAGATTTAAAGCTGATATTTATGGAGTTGTTGAACTGGACAAGCTTGGATATGCAGAAGAAACAGCCTCTGCGCAGGAAGTTATTGATTATTTGTGTGACAGATTTAAAATAGGCGAGTATGAAATACTTGAAAATGGAAAAAAAGGAGCTTTTTATCCGGGAAAAGGTCTCACTAAAAGAGAGATACTTCAGATTGCAGCAATTCGTTATAGAATGAATTTGTACAGTTTTCAAAAGTATATTCCTACAGTAGTTGCAACAGATGTTTCTTTGGAAACAGTTGCAGTTATAATGGAAAATTCAAGCATACTTGATGGTGTTGCAATAGAAGAAGACACTATAAGAAAGTACAATTATCCATTTTATTTTTCACATATACTTGGATATACCGGAAAAATAGATACAGATGAGTTAGCCACACTTTCGGAACAGGACGATAGTTATACTATCAATGATATAGTAGGAAAAGGTGGAATAGAGAAGGTAATGGAGCTTGAATTGCAAGGTAAAAAGGGCTCTGAAACATTATTTGTCAATAACCTTGGTAAGGTGATCGAGACAAATGATTACATCGAACCTAAGGCAGGCAATGATGTTTACCTGACTATTGATAAAAATCTGCAAGTGGCGATATATAATATTCTTGAACAAAGAATTGCAGGAATAGTAGTAGATAAAATAAGTAATATTTATTATTATGACCCTTCAACTGAAACCAGTGCTTCGAGAATTAAGATTCCAATATCTGATGTATTCTTTTCTTTGTTTGATAATAATATTATCAACATGGAGCATTTTACTAATGAAAATGCATACGATACAGAAAAAGAAGTATATCAAATTTTTAAGAATAAGCAGGAACAGGTATTAAGTGTTCTTGAAAATGAATTGACAAGTAAAAAAACGCCATATAATCAGCTTGAACGAGAGTATAAAAATTATGAAAGTTATATCGTATCAATGCTGATAAGCAAGGGTGTTCTTATAAATTCAGCAATTGATCAGGAGGATCCGATTTATATTGCATGGGCAAAAGATGAGGTTATAAGTTTAAATGAATATTTAGTTTATGCGATTTCTCAAAATTGGATTGATATAACAAAGCTTGAAGTTAATTCACAGTATTCTGACTCTGTTGAAGTGCTTAACAGTGTAATTTCTTTTATTATGAAAAATCTTGAAGCTAATACAGGTTTTTCAAAACTGATATATAAATTTTTGATTTGTGATCAGGTGGTTTCAGGAAAACAGGTATGTATGTTACTGTGGGAACAGGATTTAATAAGCGTTGAAGAAAGTAAAATAGCTTCATTAAAAAGTGGAAAGATCAGTTCCTATGAATTTATGATAAATCTGATTAAATCTTTACAGATTACCCCTGCACAGCTTGGACTTGATCCTTGTTCCGGTTCATGTGTTGTAACTGATGTTAATACTGGTGAAGTTAAGGCGCTTGTATCTTATCCTGGTTATGATATAAATAAGCTTGCAAATGGCGTGGATGCAAAATATTATGCAAAGCTGAATGCTGACAAATCTCAGCCTCAGTGGAGTATGGCAACACAACAGCAGACAGCACCGGGTTCTACATTTAAAATTGTGTCTTCAGTTGCTGCAGTTATGGAAAATGGGGTTTCGTCAATTGGTGAAACCATTACATGTACAGGTAAGTTTAGCAAGCTGGGATCAACGGCTGTTCATAAATGCTGGATTTATCCGAGTGCTCATGGAGCAATGAATCTATCGAATGCTATTGCAAATTCATGTAATATGTATTATTACGAGGTTGGATACAGATTGAGTCAGGATGGCACAGGTTATAACAGTGATTATGGTTTATCAAGACTTTATAAGTATGCAGATATGTTTGGACTTACAGAGAAGTCAGGAATTGAGATAAATGAGAGTGATCCGCATTTTTCTACAGAGAGTGCAGTAACTTCATTTATTGGTCAGGGTAGTCATAACTATACTACCGTAGGTCTTGCAAGATATGTTACTACAATTGCAAATAGTGGTACGTGTTTTGAATTGAGTTTGTTGGATAAGGTTACAGATTCAACCGGCAATCTGGTAAAGGATTATTCACCAACAGTGCGTAATAAGGTCGAGTTAGATAATAATCTTTGGAATGCTATACATTCAGGTATGCGCAAAGTAGTTGAAAATAAAGCTTATTATAGAGATCTTGGTGTTAATGTAGCTGGAAAAACAGGTACTGCACAGGAAAGTAAAATAAGGTCTAACCATGCCCTTTTTATAAGCTATGCACCATATGAAGACCCGAAGATATCAGTAACTGTTCGTATTGCTAATGGTTACGATTCGGCATATGCAGCACAGACAGCAAGGGATGTTTACAAATATTATTATGGTTTGGCAGAGGAAGATGAACTTTTGACAGGTACAGCTGAAGCTCCTGAAGCAACAGGAGGAGGCGGAGATTAAACAGAGGTTCTGTTTAGAATAAACAGTCAGGATAAATTTGAAATTATAGACAGAATGGAGCAAATGTGAAGAATTCAGTTATTTTAAAAAGTTTTTCAAGTGGTATATCAGTAATTATGTCTGAAAATGTTCCATATGAGGAATTGTTACAGGATATAGCATGCAAATTCAAGGAAGCAGACAGTTTTTTTAAAAATGCATCAGTTGCCATATCATTAGAGGGAAGAGAACTCACTGAAAGTCAGGAAAGAGAGATTTTGGATACGATTACTCAAAATTCACGTTTGAATGTACTATGCCTTATGGGAAAAGATGAAGAGAAAAATATCAAATTTCTTGGAGTACAGAATAATCTGACTTTTCAGAAGGATGAAAACTGTGGTCAGTTTTACAGAGGTACACTTAGTGATGGTCAGAGTATAGAGACTGAACATAGTATAGTGATACTTGGCGATGTAGGAGAAGGTTGCAGTGTTTACTCTGCAAAAGATATTGTGATTTTAGGAAAATTGTTAGGTGATGTATACGCTGGAGCAGGTGGAAACAGTAATCATTTTGTTGTAGCTCTTGAGATGAATCCTTCATCACTGAGGATTGGAGACTATGAGTATATTAAACCAGTTGTGAAATCAGCCAGTAAATGGAAAATAATAAAGGAAAAATCTACAGTTATGCCTAAAATTGCATATACCTACAATGGAGAAATTATTGTGGAGTCAATTACGAAAGATTTGTTGGATAATTTTACTCTTTAAGTGGGAAAAAATTTTGTATCCCAAATTTTTTTGATGGAGGCATTTTCTATGAGTGAAGTGATTGTCGTTACATCGGGAAAAGGCGGTGTGGGGAAGACCACCACATCTGCAAATGTTGGAACAGGTCTGGCTGAGTTGGGAAAAAGTGTTGTTTTAATTGATGCTGATATTGGGCTTCGCAATTTAGATGTTGTTATGGGGCTTGAGAACAGGATTGTGTATAATCTGGTTGATGTAATAGAAGGTACATGCAGATTAAAACAGGCACTGATAAAAGACAAAAGACATGCAGGGCTTTATCTTATGCCTGCTGCCCAGACGCGGGATAAAAATTGTATCACTCCAGGACAAATGATTAAATTGATAGATAGTCTGAAAAATCAATTTGATTACATAATACTTGATTGTCCTGCTGGAATTGAACAAGGTTTTCAAAATGCAATTGCAGGAGCTGACCATGCTATTGTAGTAACTACTCCGGAAGTATCAGCGATACGAGATGCAGATAGAATAATTGGTTTATTGGAAGCAAATGAAATCAAAAAAATAGATTTGGTGGTAAACAGACTTCGTTACGATTTAGTTCGTCGTGGTGAAATGATGACTGTTGAAGATGTTGTTGATATATTAGGACTTCATTTACTGGGAATAGTTCCGGATGATGAAAATGTTGTTATTGCTACCAATCAGGGTGAACCATTAGTTGGTAAAAATTCTTTTGCGGGACAGGCATTTTACAACATATGTCAAAGAATTGAAGGAAGAGAAGTTCCATTTATTGATTTTGGGAGAAACATAACCATATGGACAAGAGTGTCAGGATTATTTAGAAAAAATCAACAGGAGGAACGGATATGAAAACATTTTTCTTTTTCAGAAATAAAAATTCAAGACAGATAGCAAAAGACAGATTAAAGATACTTTTGATTTCAGACAGGGTTAATTGTTCGCCTGAGATGATGGAATTGATAAAAAACGATATAGCGCAGGTTATTTCTAAATATATGAAGATTGATACATCAACTATGGAAATTCAGATTTCGAAGACAGCAAACTCAAATAGAAGTAAATTACCAGTGCTATATGCAAACATTCCAATACTGGATTTAAAAAACTGATATCATTTAATAAAAGTTGAAAGCAGGAATTAAGTAGTGTTAAAAAATTATAGAGTACGAGATTATGATTTTAAGTTAATAATTCTTTTGGTTGCTGTAACTGTAATAGGTATCCTTGCAGTAGGCAGTGCAAAACCTGAACTTCAAAATAAACAGATGGTAGGATTTATTACCGGTTTATTTATTATGATTTTGTTATCATTCTTTGACTATACTTTTTTCCTGCGTTTTTATTGGGTAATATATGCTGTTAATATTATTTTACTTTTGCTGGTGCGCTTTGCCGGTCAGGAAGTTAATAATGCTAAAAGATGGTTAAACATAGGTTTTCAGTTTCAACCTTCAGAATTAACAAAGATTATTTTAATACTTTTCTATGCACAGTTTATTATGAAACGAAAAGAAAATATTAATTCCATTAAAAATATTGCATTAATGTTAATTTTGCTTGTTCCTCCTGTTTTTTTAATTTATAAACAGCCTGATATGTCCACTACTATTGTTATTTTGATAGTATTTTGTGCAGTATGGTATGTTGGTGGCTTAAGCTATAAGCTTATCGCAGGAGTATTGGCTATTATTGTGCCTGTTGCAATAATTGTGTTTGTTTTGGTTTTGCAGCCGGATCAGACAATTATCAATGGTTATCAGCAGGAGCGAATACTTGCCTGGCTTGAACCGGAAAAATATGCTAATTCAACGGCATATCAGCAGACTAATGCCATGATGGCAATAGGTTCAGGACAGCTTTGGGGAAAAGGTCTGAATAATAATATGGTCAGTTCGGTAAAAAATGGTAATTTTGTTTCAGAGCCACAAACTGATTTTATTTTTACTATTATAGGAGAAGAGTTAGGATTTGTTGGCAGTGTGGTAGTGGTAGCATTGATTTTTCTGATTGCTTTGGAATGTCTTAGTGTTGCTCATAAAGCCAAAGATTCTGCTGGTATGTGCATTGCAGCAGGAATGGCAACTTTGGTTGGATTTCAGGGATTTGTTAATATGGCTGTAGCTACAGGTATATTTCCAAATACAGGTGTACCATTACCATTTGTAAGTTATGGTCTTACATCATTAGTAAGTCTTTATATTGGTATGGGATTTGTATTAAATGTAAGATTACAATGTGTACGAAAGTATAATAATTAATTATATAAAGAATTATTAAATTTTTTTGTTAAAATTATGGATTTATTTGTCAAAAAGGAATAAAATATAATAAGGAGTATATTTGATTAGTCCTAGTGTTTATTAAATTACGACAAAGGAAGGTGCAATAAAATGAACATTGCGTTGATCGCACATGACGGAAAAAAGAAATTAATGCAGAACTTCTGTATAGCATATAGAGGTATTCTTAGTAAGAATGAATTGTATGCAACAGGTACTACTGGCAGACTTATTGAGGAGGTTACAAACCTTAGTATTCATAAATATTTGGCGGGACACCTTGGAGGTGAACAGCAGATATGTGCTCAGATTGAGCATAATCAAATGGATTTGGTTATTTTTCTTCGTGATCCAAATTCTAAATCGCATGAACCTGATGTAAATAATGCTGTTAAATTATGTGATATGCATAACATACCACTTGCCACAAATCTGGCTTCAGCAGAAATCTTGATTAGGGCACTTGACAGAGGAGATTTGGACTGGCGTGAAATGTATAAATAATAAGATAAGAAAAGTAGTAAGTGTTTTAGGGATAATGGTAATTCTTACTAATATTACAGGGTGTAGTCAAAAAGAATATTCCCTTTCATATGATATGAATATAGAAAGCCCGGCTTTTTCAGTGGCATCTCATGCTCAGAGAAATACACTTGATGCTTTTGCTTCAGGTTTATGTGTTACAGTTGATGATGTAGTTCAGGGAACTGATGTGGATATGACACAGGCAACCGCGGCAGGTTTGTTTGATTTGAAAACAGGTAAAGTTAAGTATGCAAAAAATGTTCATAATAAGCTTGCACCTGCTAGTCTTACGAAAGTACTTACTGCACTGTGTGCGCTTAAGTATGGAAATCTTGATGATATACTTACTGCAACTGAAAATGTTTATATCAATGAATCTGGTGCTGTTAAGCTTGGATTACAGGCAGGGGATACGATGACTATGGATCAGGCATTACACTGTCTTATGTTAAAATCAGCAAACGATGTTGCTATATTAATTGCTGAACATGTTGGAGGAAGTGTAGAAGGCTTTTCTGATATGATGAATAGTATGGCTAATAGTCTTGGTGCAACCAACAGTCATTTTTCAAATCCTAATGGTCTGACAGATCCTAATCATTATACTACAGCATACGATTTATATTTGATTTGTAATGAAGCTGTAAAATATGATAAATTTGTTGAAATAATACATACAACTACTTATAATTCAGTATATCATGACAAAAATGGAAAAGATAAGAATATTGATATTTCTACGACAAATGCTTATTTGAAGGGCGACGCAGTAGCTCCTGAAAATGTTACTGTTATCGGTGGTAAGACGGGAACAACAAATGCGGCAGGCAATTGCCTTATTTTATATTCAAGAGATAATTCAGGAAATCCTTATATATCAGTTATTTTGCAATCCAGTGAGAGAACTGTTATGTATAAAGAAATGACAGACTTGCTTGAAGAGATATAGTATAAGTTTTGGTACTTAAGAATATATTATATTTCAGAAAAATATATAAAATTGTTTTAAAAAAATAGAAAATTTAAGTTGTTTTTTGACGTATGTTCTACTATAATTAATATATGAGTAACTACATTTAGATTATGATAGTATTATTGAATATTATTGTATTCTTTATAAGGTTATAAAAAACATAGATTATGTAGGAGGTATTGTCATGGTACAGTTAATTGTTGGAAAAAAAGGAAAAGGAAAGACAAAAGTTATTCTTGATATGGTTAATAATGAGATAAAAAATGCTTCAGGAAGTATAGTTTATCTGGATAAAAGTATGGACCATATGTATGAACTTAATAACAAGGTAAGACTGATTAATGTTTCGGATTATGGAATTGCCAATGCAGACGAATTTATTGGCTTCATTCGTGGCATTATTTCTCAGGATCATGATTTGGAACAGGTCTACTTTGATGGATTCCTTAAAATAGCATGCTTGGAAAATTCTGACAGAATAGAAGAAGTAGTAAATAAATTGAGTGATATAAGTGAAAAATATAATTTTAAAATTATTGCAAGTGTATCATTAGATGAGTCAGACTTGAGTGATTCATTGAAATCGAAAATTGCCGTATCATTATAAGATTAATAGGAAGCCTCGGATTATCCGGGGCTTTTATATTTTGATAAATTCCATATAGTGGAAATAAATTTGGAGGATATAGTGTCAGGACAGAGAAATTCTAATATTAAGCATTCAAAATCTGGAAGCACAATGAATAAGATAGAGTTTGCTATTTTTGGAGCAATTATAATTTATATTATAGTATTGGTTATTTCTTATGCAAAATCTGATCCGGTCAAAGGTTATGAAATTCAAATGGGTTCATTATCAGTGTCAAAAACTTATACCGGAATAGCAATTCGGCAAGAAGAGAAGATTAATGCATCATCTACAGGATATATAAATTATTATGTTCGCGAGGGAGAAAGAGTTTCTACGCGAGATTCTGTCTTTGTTATTGATGAAAGTAATAAACTTTCTGCTATTCTCGATGCTGGAACTTCTGGAGAAAATACATATACAGATGATGAGTTATATGATTTAAAAGCAGATATTATTCAATATGATAGAACTTTTTCTCCAAATAATTTTAAGTCAGTATATGATTTTAAGTATGAAGTAGAAGGTGATGTTATAAAGCTTGCCAATTTAAGCATGAGTGCTAACTTGGAAAGCTTGAAAAATTCTAATCAGGGCGGACTTATTTCATTATATTCAACAGGAAAAACTGGATATATTGTATATAGTACAGATGGGTTTGAAGACCTTAAACCTGAGGATATTACTGCTGAAACTTTTGATCAGACAAAATATGAGAAAGTAAGAACTAATAGTAATGATTTAGTTGAAAAGGGTAATGTGATTGGTAAAATAATAACAAGTGAGAATTGGTCACTTGTTATACCGGTTGATACAGACAGAAGTAAGGAACTTGAAGAGGCTGAGTATGTTAAAGTTAAATTTATTAAGACGCAGGCAACTTCATGGGCTAAGGTAAATATTTTACATTTAGGAGATGGAGATTATGCAGAATTGATTTTTAATAATTCCTGTGTATCATATTGTACAGAAAGATTTATAGATATAGAGCTTGTAGTTGATGATACAGTCGGATTAAAGATTCCCAATTCTGCTATAGTTGAAAAAGAATTTTTTATAATTCCGGCAGAATATATGAGTAAAGGCGGTTCCTCAGGTAATTATGGAGTTTCTAAGGAATTTTTTGATGAGAATGGAAATGTTATTTATAAATTTGTAGAAACAACTGTATATAATTCAGACGAAAATGAATTCTATGTCGATAATACCAGTTTATCGGTGGGAGATTATATATGTAAGCCTGATTCGGGGGATAAGATGGCGGTAAGCAAATCAGGAAAGCTTATAGGTGTTTATAATATGAATAAGGGTTATGCTGATTTTAAGCAGATAACAATTTTATCACAAAATGAAGAGTATGCTATTGTAAGTTCTAATACGAAATATGGACTTACAGTGTATGACAGAATTGTATTGGACGCAAGCAGTGTTAATAATGATGATTTTATATACAAATAAGAGGGAGAAAAAATGTTGGGAAATAGTATAAAAGAAAATATTGCTGAAGTTGAAAAGATAATTGATGAAGAATGTAGTAAAGCCGGACGTAACCGCAATGAAGTTACACTCATTGCAGTAAGCAAAACAAAGCCGGTAGAAATGCTTCAGGAAGCTTATGATGCCGGATGCCGTGATTTTGGTGAGAATAAGGTACAGGAACTTGTTGATAAGTATGAAGTACTTCCAAAAGACATTAGATGGCATATGATAGGACACTTGCAAAGAAATAAGGTAAAATATATTGTTGACAAGGTATATATGATTCATAGTGTTGATTCATTAAGACTTGCAGAAGAGATAAGTAAAGAAGCTGTAAAAAAGAGGGTTGATGTAAATATACTCATTGAAGTTAATGTTGCCAATGAAGAAACAAAGTTTGGTGTATCATGTGAGGAAGCCAAAAAATTGGTTATGGATATTGCAAAATTACCTAACTTAAAGGTTAAGGGATTGATGACAATAGCTCCTTTTGTAGAAAATGCAGAGGAAAATAGAGATATTTTTAAAAAATTAAATAAATTAGCAGTTGACATAGCGCGTGAAAAAGTTGATAATATATTTATGGAAACATTATCTATGGGCATGTCCGGAGACTATCCGGTTGCTGTATCGGAAGGTGCTACCTATGTAAGAGTAGGTACTAGTATTTTTGGTATAAGGAAGGGAATATAAAAATGGGATTAATGGACAAGTTTTTAAATTCAATGAAATTAAGTGATATAGAAGATGAAGATTTTGATGATGATTACTATGATGAAGGAGAAATCATTGATAATACTGTAAGAAAGCCGGCTCCAATTATGGATGATAAAGAATATAATGAGCCAATAGATTTTAAGAGTAAAAAAAATGCAGCTTCACAAAAGATTACACCAATGAGATCTGCTAAAAAAGTACCTGCTTCAGGAATGGAGGTATGTGTTATTAAACCAACCAGCTTTGATGAATCAAGAGAGGTTGCAGACACATTATTAGCAAATCGTGCAGTTGTACTTAATCTTGAAGGTATAGATGTTGAGATAGCTCAAAAGATTTTAGACTTTACATCAGGAACTACATATGCTATCGATGGAAATCTCCAGAGAATTTCTAATTATATTTATATTATTACTCCAAAGAGTGTTGAGATTTCAGGTGATTTGCAGGATGCAGTATCAGGTACATTTGAGCTCCCTGCAATGTATAGATAAGAATTATTAGCGAATTATCGGGATAGATATTTGAATAAAAATTCCCACTTAAGATAAGTGGGAATTTTTTTGATATTATAATGATTAATATGTGAATGTGTAAAAAACATATACATAGGAAGGTTTTCACATACAAATTTATGCCTGCAGTATTAATTTTGCATGTTATGAGAAAGGAATGTTTATTAAAATGTCACAGAGATTAACAATTAATCAAGGAACAAAACCAATATATGATATAGTATATGAGAATGATTTTAACAAACTGGCAGAAGAATTAGAGAAGTTTGATATTGCTAATAAGAAGCTTTGTGTTATCACTGATTCAAGGGTAAAAGGCTTTTATGCTGATGAGATATGTGAGTTATTGAAGGATAAATGCAAAAAGATATTGGTTTTTGATTTTCCAGATGGTGAAAGAAGCAAAAACTTAGATACAGTTAAAAATATCTATGAGTTCCTTATTCAAAACAAGTTTGAAAGAAAGGATATGCTTTTAGCACTGGGTGGAGGTGTTGTAGGTGATACAACAGGATTTGTTGCAGCTACTTATTTACGAGGCGTAGACTTTGTGCAAATCCCTACTTCATTATTAGCTCAGGTTGATAGCAGTGTTGGTGGTAAAACAGGTGTAGACTTTGATCAATACAAGAATATGGTGGGTGCGTTCTATATGCCTAAGCTTGTATATATGAATCTTTCAACATTGAAAACACTTGATGACAGACAGTACTATTCAGGAATGGCTGAAGTAATGAAATATGGTTTGATTAAGAGTGCAAGCTTTTATGAATGGCTTATTGAGAATATGTATGAAATTCACGAAAGAAATCTTGAGACTCTTGAAGAAATGGTATATAAGAGCTGCACGTTCAAAAAACTCATTGTAGATAAAGATCCTACGGAAAAGGGTGAAAGAGCTTTATTGAACTTTGGACATACAATCGGTCACGCAGTAGAAAAATATAAGAATTTTGAACTCATGCATGGAGAATGTGTTGCTTTAGGATGTGTTGCTGCTGCATATATGTCATGGAAAAGAGATCTTATTGCGATGGATGATTATTATGAAATAAGAGATATGTTTGTTCCGTTTAATCTTCCTATTTCAATTGAAAATATTGACCCGGAAGAAATTCTGAGACTGACAGCGTCTGATAAAAAAATGGAGGGTGATCAGATTAAATTTATTCTTCTTAAGAAAGTTGGAAAAGCATATATAGATACTTCTGTTACTAAAGATGAAATATTAGCAGGAATCAATGAGATTTATTTTACAGAAGAGGATTGGGATGCATAGAGATAAGAAGAGAAATTTATTGATTATTGATTTTTTTACTTTGATTATCTTGATTTTTTTGGATCAGTTGACAAAGTATTTTGCAGTTACAAATCTTAAAGATAAAGATTCGTATATTTTGGCAGACGGTATTTTTGAATTGCATTATTTAGAAAACAGAGGAGCTGCATTTGGCATGCTTCAGGATCAGAAAGTATTTTTTGTATTAGTTGCAAGTATTATTCTGGCAGCGATTGTGTATATATTATTTAGAATGCCATATCACAAAAAATATATAAAATTGCATGCTTGTCTGGTTTTGATAGCAAGCGGAGCAATTGGAAATTTAATTGATAGAATCCGATTAAATTATGTAGTTGATTTCTTCTATTTTAGTCTTATTAATTTTCCAATATTTAATGTTGCAGATATATATGTTACAGTGGCTTCTGTTTTATTAGTAATATTATTGCTTTTTGTATATAAAGAAGAAGACTTAGAATTTTTATCAATAAGATCAAAATAAATGTTTTGAGATTTGTAATGGTTAACTAAAATGAGGTATTTTGCCGGTGAATGAAATATTATTTGATGTAACGCCACAAATGGATGAGGAACGAATAGATAAGTGTATTAGCAATTATCTTGAGGATTTATCTCGAAGCTATATTCAAAAAATAATAAAAGAAGGAAATGTTTTTGTTAATGAAAAGCCTGTGAAGGCTAATTATAAAGTGAAGATAGATGATAGTATTAGATTTATTATTCCTGATTCAGTTGAGCCGGATATTCCTGCGCAAGATATTCCTTTAGATATTATATACGAAGATAAAGACATTTTGATTGTAAATAAACCTAAAAATATGGTGGTACACCCTGCGCCGGGACATTATGAAGGTACTCTTGTAAATGCTATTATGTATCATTGTAAAGATGAGCTTTCAGGTATTAATGGGGTAATGAGACCAGGAATAGTTCATAGAATTGATAAAGATACTACAGGCTCACTTATAATATGCAAAAATGATGAAGCTCATAATTTTATTGCTGATTTGCTTAAAAAGCATGATATAACACGAAAATATAGAGCTATTGTACATGGCAATATAAGTGAAGAGGAAGGAACTGTAAATGCACCTATAGGAAGGCATCCAACAGATCGCAAAAAAATGGCAATCAATGAGAAAAATGGTAAACGAGCAATTACTCATTATAGGGTAATTGAGCGTTTAAATAAGTTTACCTATATTGAATGTGAGCTTGAAACAGGAAGAACACATCAAATACGTGTGCACATGTCTAGTATTGGTCATCCACTTTTGGGTGATGAAGTGTATTATAATGGTAAATGTCCATATAAACTTGAAGGTCAGACATTGCATGCCATGACAATCGGCTTTGTTCATCCATCAACAAAAGAATATGTTGAATTTGAAGCACCATTGCCCGAATATTTTGAAGAGTTATTGAAGAAATTGAGATAAAAATAGTGTAGGAAATCGCATAGCGATATCCTACACTATTTTTATTCAAACTATTTAATAATACTTGTACAAAATATAATATTTTTATATAATAATAATATAATTTATGTTAGTATATTAAAATATTATGAATATAATGGAAGGTGGTTTTTTTATGAATACAATTATTACTATTGGTCGTCAGTTTGGTTCCGCAGGACGTGAGATTGGAGAAAAGCTGGCTGCACATTATGGAATAAAATGTTATGATAAGGAGCTTTTGACAAGAGCTGCCAAAGAAAGCGGTTTTTGTGAGGAAATGTTAATAAATCATGATGAGCGTCCTACAAATTCATTTCTTTACAATTTGGTAATGGATACATATAGTTTTGGTTTTAATTCATCATCATTTGTTGATATGCCAATTAGTCATAAGGTATTTATGGCTCAGTTTGATACTATTAAAAAAATTGCAGATGAAGGAGCCTGTGTTATTGTTGGACGTTGTGCTGATTATGCACTTCAGGATTATAAGAATGTTATTCGTTTATTTATTCATGGTAATGAAGATACAAAGATTAAAAGAATAATGGAAAAATATAGTCTTTCATCAGATAAAGCTCGTGAAATGATTATTAAACGTGATAAGCAGCGTCAAAGCTATTACAATTATTATACAACAAAAAAATGGGGAAATGTTAACAGTTATGATTTGTCAATTAACAGTAGTGTGTTAGGAATTGATGGAACAGTTAAATTGATTATTCAGTATATAGAAGATTTTGAAACAAGAAATAATATAAAATAACTGTTAAAAGGCAAGGCAATAAACCTTGTCTTTTAATTTTTATCATACAACTCTGCGTTAAACAAGGGTTTTGCGAATAGTTGTATGTAACACTATTTCATTAAAAAACACATCAAAATAATTAATTGATGTGTTTTTTAGTATAATATTATTTTTTTATTTATTTGAATCATCTTTTATAGTTGATTCATGTTCAAGATTCTCTTTTTCTACTGAGTTTTTCTGCTGGTTAAATTTCTTTTTACTTTTTACAATTATTGACGTAATGTGATTAAATGGTTTATAGGCATTTTCTTCAAATTCTACAAGTTCTTTGGTTTCAGTATCAATATACAATAACCGTAGATATTTCTTAGTCTCATTTGGAAGCTCATTTTCTATAAGTTTTGTCTCTACTAATGACTTAAAAAATGCAAAAACAACTGCAAATAATGGAACACCTAATAACATACCCATTATTCCCCATAATCCACCAAACAAGGTAATTGCAAAAATAACCCAGAAACTTGATAACCCTGTTGAATTACCTAAAATTTTTGGCCCAATTATATTTCCGTCTAATTGCTGTAATACAATAACAAAAGCTAAGAAATATAATGCCTGTAAAGGATTAATTAACAATATTAATATTAATGAAGGTATTGCTCCTAAAAATGGTCCAAAGAATGGTACAATGTTTGTAACTCCAATTATTACACTTATTAACACATTAAATGGGGTTCCAATTATAGAAGTTCCTATATAGCAAATTATTCCAATAATTATTGAATCTACTATCTTACCAACAAAAAAGCCTCCAAAAGTTTTATTTGCAAATCTTAAATTATTAATAAATCTATTTGAAGTATCAACAGAAAAAAAAGCGTAAACAATCTTTTTGGCTTGCGCTGCAAATAACTCTTTACTCGAAATAATGTATATAGAGATTATAAAACCAATGAGTAAATTTAAAATCGCTTTAACTATAGAAGAAAGAGTTATTGATACAGTCAATAGGAAATTTAATATATTATCCATTCTTGGCAATATTTCTTTATTAAATATTTCTTCTATATCCACAGAATAATTATTTATTACCATATTGATTTGCGATGTAATTGATGGATAATCATCAAGCACTTTTGTAATAAATAAAGTAAGAGAATCGACATAAGTTGGAAACTGATCAATAATCGTAGTTATACTACTACTTATTTGAGGAATAACAAATGAGAAGAATCCATACACTGTCCCAATAACAATACCTATAGTTATTAATATTGATATTAATCTAATATTCTTTTTCTTTGGATGAATATTGATTGTAAAAAAAATAGGAGCTAACAACTTTTTTTCAATTGAATTTACGAGAGGTATAAGCAGGTAGGCTGTAACCAATCCATAAATTATAGGCATTAAAATAACTAAAATTTTACCTACTACTGCTGTAACTACTTCTAAATTGAATATAACATAATAACTCAAAAGAGATAATAAAATTACAATAAATGCAGTGATTCCCATTTTAATGTATCTTTTATTTTTTTTCATATACAATCAAGCCTTTCTTTATTCTGTATTTAAACAGACAATATATTGTACAACTATTGTTCTTACATTTTAACATATATAAAATATTTCAACAATATTATAATTAAAATTATACTTTTTTAATATTTTGTGATAAAATAATTATGTGAATATATTTAGGAGTTAATACATAATGGATACAAAACAGATCAGTGACGATTCTTACCATGACAAAATAAATATGAAAAATATCATTCATTTACGTGAGTTACTTAATAGTATGCCCCCTTTTTGCGCACAATATTTTAGAGGTATGCAGGAATATATTTCAACACGAACCAGAATCGCATACGCCTATGATATAAGAGTATTTTTTGAATATTTGCATGATAATAATCCAATATATGGTAAACAGCCAATAACGGAATACACAATTGATATATTAAATCAGATTACTAAATTGGATATAGAAGAATATTTAGAATACTGTACTCTTTATGAGAAAAACGGAAAAGCTTTGATGAATGATGAAAAAGGTAAAAAAAGAAAATTGTCATCATTAAGAAGTTTTTATAACTATTTCTATAGAAGTGAGTTGATTGATAACAATCCCGCTGTGCTCGTACCAATTCCTAAACTTCATAGTAAAGAAATAGTCAGACTGGATCCTGATGAGGTAGCTATTCTTTTAGATACAGTTGAAAGTGGGGAAAGACTGACTAAAAAGCAATTATATTATCATGAAAAAACTAAAACAAGAGATGTTGCACTTCTTACTCTCCTTCTTGGAACAGGTATTAGAGTGTCAGAATGTGTTGGAATTGATTTAAATGACATTGATTTTCGTAATAATGGAATAAAAATCAGACGTAAGGGTGGAAATGAATCAGTTATATATTTTGGCAGTGAAGTTGAAACAGCATTACTGGATTATTTAGAATTGCGTCATATGATTATTCCATGCTCTGGTAGTGAAAACGCTCTCTTCTTATCAATGCAGAAAAAAAGAATATCTGTACGAGCGGTTGAAAACTTAGTAAAGAAATATGCATCTCTGATTACTAACATTAAAAATATAACACCACACAAATTACGTAGTACATATGGTACTGCTCTATATAGAGAGACAGGTGACATATATCTTGTTGCAGATGTATTAGGCCATACAGATGTAAATACTACTCGAAAGCATTATGCAGCTATTGAAGAATATAGACGTCGTAAAGCGGCTAATAAGATCTCACTTCGCGAGAATATTGAATAAATATAGGGGTTTATATTATATTACAAATCTTCATTAATTGATGGTGAACTCTCTGTTGAATAATATGGTATGATAATATATGTTCCTGAAATAATATTATCTGACTTTAAAGAATTCATATTTTTTATTTCTCTTAAATATGAATTGATATTTTTGTAATGGTTATAGTCCATGTTTTTTGTAGCAATTGACCATAAAGTATCACCTTTTTCGATTTGAACACTCTTAAAATATTTTGTTGAAGTCGCAGATTCATTAACTGTGTCAATTTTTGAAGCAAAAACTTTAATGGACAACATAAATATAAGAATTATTGTAAAAGCGATTGTTAATCTAATTTTGAGCTGATTTTTTCTTATATATTTGATTTTTATTAAAGATTTTTTTGATGAATAAGGTATTGCTGTTTTTGATTTTGATTTCATTTCGTTTTCTCCTTATTTTAAAATAGAACAAACTTTTCGAACGTACATACCGAACAGTTGTTTTTATTATAGTAAACATCCGTTTGTTTGTCAACTAGTTTATTTAAAAAATTCGAACTAATTTTTGGAATATACGTTTGCATAAATTTGAATAATGTGTTATGATATAATTGGTTTTATAAAATGTATTATTTATTTCAATTAATTGTAGGATGTGTATATTTGGTATAAAGCATAATTGTTTTTATAGAATCGTATTCTTACATATTTTTAAGGAGGCTATATATAATGGCATATGGAAAAATTACTGCAAAACAAAAAGAAATATTAGAATTTATTAAGGCACGTATTTTAGATAAGGGTTATCCACCTGCTGTTCGTGAAATATGTGAAGCTGTAAATTTGAAGTCAACCTCTTCTGTACACTCTCATCTTGAGACTTTGGAAAAGAATGGATATATCAGGAGAGACCCGACTAAGCCAAGAGCTATTGAGATTATGGATGATAGTTTTCAATTAGTAAGACATGAAATGGCCAGCATTCCTATTATCGGAACTGTAGCTGCCGGAATACCAATACTTGCAGAACAAAATATTGAAGGATATTTTCCTATTCCAACTGATATGGTACCAAGTGGTGAATCTTTTATATTAAATGTAAAAGGTGATAGTATGATAAATGCAGGTATTTTTAATGGTGACCGCATTTTTGTAAATGTATGTAATACTGCAGAAAATGGAGATACAGTTGTTGCGTTAGTGGACGACTCTGCTACTGTTAAGACATATTATAAAGAGAATGGACATTTTAGATTGCAGCCTGAGAATGATACTATGGATCCTATAATATTAGATGATGTAGAAATTTTGGGAAAAGTTTACGGTGTGTTTAGACTGTATAATTAATCAGAGCGGCTCAAAGCCGCTCTTTTTGCTTTATAGGAAAATTTCCTATAAAGCAAAAAGACTCCGTGAGAATGCTTGTGACATGTAGTGTGAATTGATTAATAAAAACGTGAACTCTTATTTAAAATCTGATAAGGCAATTGATTGTCCGTCGCGCCAAATTCTTTCTAAGTCATAAAAACCACGACTTTCCTTATCAAATATATGGATAAGAATATCATTGTAATCAAGAAGAATCCAATTTGCATTATTGTAACCTTCTATATTTTGCGGATGTATTCCTGCTATGCCAAGTTTTTCAGTTACATTATCTGAAAGTGCCTGAACCTGACTTTTATTTGTACCATTTGTGATAATAAAATAATCAGCAATAGATGATATTTCACTTATATCAATAATTTGTATGTTTTCAGCTTTCTTATCCTCAAGAGCATCAATTATTATTTTTACATTTGATTTTGTATCATTCATAAATTTGTTTCTCCTGTTTTGAAATGTTTAGACAATAACTATCATAGGTTTTTTGAGTCATTGTATCAATAGGATTTCCTTTTTTATTTAAATAATTTAATGTATTTAATAAAATTATCTGCATAGCCTTATCTATATCTTCAAAAGCAAGCTTACGAATTTCATCAAGTTCTTGTATTGGTCTTCTTGAAGGCTCAATATAATCTGCAATATATATTATTTTTTCTAAAAGAGACATATCGGGATGTCCGGTTGTATGCCATTTTATTGCATTCAATATATCTTCATCATTTATATCAAATTTGCTCTGTGCAATAAAGGCACCTACTTTTCCATGTAATAAATATGGCTGTTCAGCTTCAAATGAAGTATATTTAATATTATTTTTGTTGCACAATTTTATTTTCTTATTATTATCCATACACTTTGCACAGTCGTGTAATAAGCCAGCTATTTCAGCTTTTTTAATAAATTGTGAGTTAGTAGTATCCGGATTATATTTCATGGCAAGTGATGTTGCTGTATATGCGACGCCGATTGTATGCAGATATCTCTCTTTTGTGAGATGCTTTTTTAAGTATTTATATATTTTTTTCATAATAAAGCTTCTCCTTTAGTATATATTGTTCTACTTCATATGGAACTTCATTTGAAATTGGGATCATATTGGTAACAGATTGTCGTATATTTGTTGATGATATATCTATTTTGGGCATATCTAAATATACAATTTTTGCTCCTAATGATTTAAGCTGTTTTCCTTTTTCGTAAATGGCTCTTTTATCGTAATCATCACGTATGGCGCAAATCAAGGTGCATAGAGAATATATTATTTGTGGTTCATGCCATGATTCAATTTGAAATAGAGAATCAGCACCCATAATGAAATAGTAATTTATAGTTGGGTTATGATTATTCAATAGTTGCAGAGTATCTGAAGTATATGTATTACCTTCTCTTTCTGCTTCAACTAATGATAATTCAAAATATGGATACGGTTTTATTGCCAGGCTTGTCATATTAATTCTGTGTCTAACATCAAGTACACCGTTTTTTAAATATGATATTCCACTAGGCATAAACAGGATTTTGTCAAGGCAAATCTGTTCATAAGCAGCTTGGGCAAGTGCCAAATGTCCATTATGAATCGGATTAAATGTTCCACCCATGATACCAACATTTTTAGTCATATAAATAACCATACTTTCTTTATATTTTGCAAAAATTACTGTTTAATTAATCTGTAAATAATTTGAAAAGAATAAATATGTTATTTTGGAAGAACAATTTTAGGATTGTTTTTAAAAGGCTTATAAAGTACAAATTTTCTGCCAATAACCTGAACTACTTGAGAATGTGTACGTTCAGCTGTGACGTTTGCTATTTCTTTTGGATCATCAAGACAGTTTTTCAATACTGCTATTTTAACAAGTTCATGAGTATTGAAAACTTCTGCTATTGCTTCTATATTTTCTGGTGTGACAGATGATTTACCAATTTGAAAAACAGGATCAAGATTCATTGCTAAACCCTTTAAAAAAGCTCTCTGTTTACTTGTCATAGTGTGTATCCTCCTTTTTCATATATGTACGCTCGAATTCTTTTAAACAAAAGATTCCGAGAATACATTTATTTATAATAATTAAATGCTAATCCATACATACGTACCGTATCACCTTCTTGAATACCTAAAGCTTCAAGTTCTTCCAATATTCCATTATCCTTTAAGAAATCCTGGAAGAATTTAAATCCGCGTTCGGATTCAAGATTTGTATAACCAAGCATTTTTTCAATTCTTGGACCTTCAACAACATATGCATTTTCTTTTGGATCATATTCAACTGTATATGGTTCGTTGCCTGTTATTAGTTCTGTATCAGGATTAAATTCAGGTTCAAAAACAGTAGGTGGTTCGTTTATCTGTGATAATAAATTACTTACATAATAAAGAACTTCTTTCAATCCCTGTCCTGAAACTGCTGAAATTGGAAATACTTTTATTCCCTTTGGCTCAAATTCATCTCGAATTTTCTGGATTGGGTCTAAACCATCTTCTATATTTATTGCATCAATCTTATTTGCGGCAATAACCTGTGGTCTGTTAGCTATATCTATGTTGTAGGCTTCTAATTCCTTGTTGATAGTATATATATCTTGTATAGGGTCTCTGCCCTCTGTTGAAGCAGCATCAACCAAATGTATGAGAACTTTGGTTCTTTCGATGTGACGTAAAAATTCATGTCCTAAACCTACACCTTCTGAAGCACCTTCAATTAATCCTGGTATATCTGCAATAACAAATCCTTTGCTTCCATCTAAATCAACTACTCCCAAATTGGGATTAAGTGTTGTGAAATGATAGTTTGCTATTTTAGGTTTTGCATTTGTTACTCTGGATAAAAGAGTAGATTTACCAACATTTGGGAAGCCAACCAGACCTACATCAGCAATTACTTTTAACTCCAAAAATAAATTAAGCTCTTTAGCTGGTTGTCCTGGCTGAGCATATTTTGGTGCCTGCATTGTAGATGTTGCATAGTGCTGGTTTCCATTTCCACCTTTTCCGCCACTTAATATAACCTGTCTGCGATTGCCATTAGACATGTCTGCTATTATTTTGCCTGATTCTAATTCTTTGATTACAGTTCCTTCCGGTACTTTAATGATGATATCTTCACCGTTTTTACCACGACAATTTTTCTTGCCACCTTGTTCTCCGTCTTGTGCACAATACTTTCTGATATGGCGAAAATCAGTAAGTGTATTAAGTCCTTCATCTACTTCAAAAATAACACTTCCACCATGACCACCGTCTCCACCATCTGGTCCACCATTGGGAACATATTTTTCGCGTCTGAAAGATACATGGCCATCTCCGCCTTTTCCACTGCGGATATAAATTTTAGCTCTATCTGCAAACATTTATCATCTTCCTTTCTGAATTATAAACAAAGAATTACAATGTCAAAATTTCCAATTTAATCGAGTAGGAGGGGATTTATTTCCTCCTACTCGCCCGCGAGCCTCATGTCCGTAAGGACAAATTTCATCTCTGAGGCTCTGCGATAATAATTAAAAGGCTTCAGGTGAGCCTGAAGCCTTAAGTTATTCGCAAGTTTAAAACTTATTTCTCTTCTACAGGATAAACGGAAGCCTGTTTCTTATCTCTTCCTTTTCTCTCGAATCTGAGTACACCATCAACTAATGCAAATAATGTATCATCTCCACCGATTCCAACATTTACGCCTGGATGAATCTTTGTTCCACGCTGTCTATATAAAATGTTGCCTGCTTTTACGAACTGTCCGTCTGCTCTCTTTGCACCTAATCTCTTAGATTCTGAATCTCTACCGTTCTTAGTAGAACCAACACCCTTCTTATGAGCAAAGAACTGAAGGTTTAATTTCATCATGGTTGTTACACCTCCTTGATTTTTAGTCTTAAATATTTCTTGCCACATTGCTCAGCAATGCTGTTTAAACCCAATATCATGGATTCTAATAAAAGCTTCGATTTATCATTAATATCATTTGTAAAGATACAATCTATATATCCATCTTCTTCATTTTCAGTTATACTCATTTCTTCATTTGCTAATTCTTCAAGAGAATTAATACAATTAATAACTAAAATAGAAATAGAAGCACATACGATATCATTTCCAAACTCTGCATAACCAGAATGTCCACTACAAGTAAATCTTTTGAACCTACCTGACTTGGATTTATAAATGGTAATTGTAGTCATATTTACTGAACCAACAACATCTATTAAGCGTTGATTTTATCAATCTTAACCTGTGTGTATGCTTGTCTATGACCGTTCTTCTTGTGATAGCCAGTCTTTCTCTTGTACTTGTAAACGATAACTTTCTTTCCTCTGCCCTGTTCCATAACAGTTGCTGTTACAGTTGCATTAGCTACTGCATCGCCTACCTTAAGAGAATCATTGCTAACAGCAATAACTTTGTCAAAAATTACAGTATTTCCAGCCTCAACATCAAGCTTTTCAACCTTAATGATATCTCCTTCGGAAACTTTATACTGCTTTCCACCTGTTGCAATAATTGCGTACATATTGCACCTCCTAATAATTTACTCGCTAACTTTGGTGATATGAAAAATCATATTCTTATACCTCGTTATGCGGCATACTCATAGATAATAGCATTCATATTATAAAATGTCAATAGCATATAAAAAATATTTTGAAATATTTTGAAATATTTAACTTAATTGCTCTTGAAGGGATTTCTGTACTTTTTTCCTTGTTATTTCTACCAATCCTAAAGGAGTGATATCTACAACAGTAGTTGCTATTTTGTCTTTCTTTGCGAGTGTTTTTAATTCGTATAATAGTTTTTCTTCTGATTCAGAATCAGGCATATTTATAAAATCAATAAGAATTATTCCAGACATATTTCTTAATCTTATTTGTCTCATTATTTCATGTGCAGATTCAAGATTAATGGAATAAATATAATCCCCTTTTATATTTTTTTGTATATTTTTTCCTGAATTAACATCTATAACATAAAGAGCTTCAGTTTTTTCAATTATAAGATATGCTCCTGATTTTAACCATACTATCTCTCCCATAAGCTCGTCAATCTTGGTTTGAATAGAGTGCAATTTATCTAAGGTATAAGAAGGATCATTATATAGTTCAAGAATATTAACTAAGTCTGAATGATACATTTGCAGATAATTTTTCAATTTGGAATATATATCCGAATCATCTGTTATGATTTTGGTAAAACAGAAATCACTTGAATCACGTAAAAAGGTAAAGTAAGCCGGTGGAGCTTGCCATATACAACTAAAACATGTTCTATGTTTTCCGTATTGAATTATTTTATTTATCTCAGCAACAAGGTTTGAACACTCTTCTTTTATTATTTCAATATTATTAATCTGTTCTACTGCATTTGTTCGTATTATTATTCCGTAATCACTATCTTTGGGAATTGCACAACGTAATACTTCACGTTGTTCTTTACTGCATTTTTTTGAAACAGATTTAATTTTATTACCGGATGTAACAACACAATATTTTCCAGCAAGTGATAAGTTGGTCGTAAAGACAGGTTCTTTTGTACGAACAGCTTCTTTTTCAAGCTGTACTAACAGTTCGTCTCCGGCAATCAGTCTTCCATCGTATTCTCTGTTTAACAGTACTACATTGTTATGAGGGTTAAAGGGAAGAAAACCTTTGATTCCATTGGGGAGATATTCAATAAATGCTGCACTAAGATTTTTATTAACATTTATTACCTTTGCAACATAAATATTTCCAATGCAGTTTAATTCTGCATCTTCATTTGAAAAACCTAAGGAATCAAATTTGTTTGTTGCATTATTTAGAGTATAGTACATTATTCTGTTTTTGTATCGTGTTATTACATAACGTGCTTCTTTCATTTTTCCTCACACTTTGTTGTTGGATAAAAAATGTGACATAGGCTAATAGTCTTTACCAACGTAGTTTAATGGTTTCAAATTTCTGTTTTCGTCATTACCTACATTTGTATATGTTTCTTCTCTTGTAATTAGTAAAGCATATTCGTCAAGTTGAGTGTCATACGTTTCATAAAAGGCTTTTAATACAAGAGATGGTTTAATATTACCGGAACTGCTTGCATCAACTGTCATAATAATTGTTTTTGCTGTTTCGTCGTAAGTACATTCAAATATATACGGTTTTATATCAAATGTAGATTCACTTTTCTTAGTTTTTTTTGTCACAATTATTTCTTCTTGATTAATAAAATTGTTAAATGAAGTCCTATTTAAAAATTGCGGAAATAATTCATCTCTAAATTTTACAGAATATTTAGCAGCTGATACACTTGCCATAGCATTACCGGCATTATCCGGTAAAAGCTTTACCTCTAATATCTCAATTCCATCAACCATTTGTGAATTAAGTGATGTAATAAATTCTTTTGCAGTGGATATAGAATTTACCTCGATATCCATGTATTCACCATTACTTTCCAAGCCTACTCCAAGTGGTGCAGCAAATGACATTATCTGGTGAGGACTAAAGCCTGTGGAGTATGAAATATCTATTTCGGCACGTCTGATAGCTTTTTGAAAATATCTCATTACATCAAGGTGACCAATAAATTTGAGTACACCATGTTTTGAAAATTTTACCCTTAATTTCAACTGATTCTCCAATCTGAAAATATATGACATACATGTCATATATTTTCTTGTATTATTATATGACTATGACTCAGTGTGTGGTTCTGTACATATACCACATTTGAAACGAGCTGCACCACATGCATTACATTTTGTGCGACAGTTTCCGGTAACACTTTCATTAATTGCATTTTGCCATTCACGTTTCAGGAAGTCCTTTGTAACACCACAATCAATAAAATCCCAAGGGAATATCTCATCAAGATTTCTTTCGCGGATTGTATAAAAGCTTGTATCTATATTGCATTCATCAAATGTTTCAAGCCATATATCATGCTTGTAATATTCTCCCCACGCATCAAATATGCAACCTTTCTTATATGCCTTTAAGATTGGTTCGCACAATTTTCTGTCACCACGTGCAAGAATTCCCTCCATAACACTGGCATCTGCTTCATGCCAATTATACTTAATACTTTTTTGATTAAGCTGCTCCATAATAGCACGCTTTGTTGTATATGCTTTTTCTATAAACTGTTCTTTAGTGCATTGTGAAGCCCATTGGAATGGAGTGAATGGCTTAGGAATGAAAAACGAAGTACTTGCTACAATCTGTACTTTTCCATTTCTTTTTTCCTTTGGGATTGTTTCATAATAGGTTGCAGCAATTTTATTTGATAATTCAGCTATTCCTCTTATGTCTTCATCTGTTTCTGTTGGAAGCCCAAGCATAAAATAAAGCTTTACTCTATTCCAACCACCTTCAAAAGCAAGAGTAGCTCCTTTAAGAATTACTTCTTCAGTTAATCCTTTGTTTATAACATTTCTTAATCTCTGACTACCTGCCTCTGGAGCAAAGGTAAGACTGCTCTTTTTTATATCTTGAACCTTTGACATTACATCAAGTGAAAAAGCATCAATACGTAATGAAGGAAGAGAAATATTAACCTTTTTTTCTTTACAATTATCAATAAGGAAATTTACAAGCTCTTCAAGCTGTGAATAATCACTCGAACTAAGTGAACTTAAGGATATTTCTTCATAGCCTGTATTATTCAGCATTTTTATTGCATATTCCTTTAGCATATCAACATTTCGTTCACGTACCGGTCGATATAATTGTCCTGCCTGACAAAATCTACATCCACGAATACAGCCTCTTTGTATTTCAAGAACTACTCTGTCCTGAGTGCATTTTATAAAAGGAACGACAGGTTTTTCAGGATAATAAGTATCAGTTAAATCAGTTACTAATTCCTTTGTTACAATACGTGGAATACCTTCTTTAACTGGTTTAAAAGACATTATTGTACCATCTTCATTGTATTCTACATTATATAGCTGCGGCACATATATACCAGGTAACATAGCTGCTTTTTCAAGAAATTCTATTCTTGAAAAATTTTTACTGCGGTATTCTTTATAAAGGTCAAGAAGAGCGCGGTACTGAGTTTCGCCTTCGCCTATATAAAACATATCAAAAAAATCAGCAATGGGCTCCGGATTATATGTACATGGACCACCACCAATTACAATTGGATCATTCCAGGTTCGTTCTGATGCAAGCAAAGGTATTCCTGACAAATCAATTACCTGCAAAATATTTGTATAACACATTTCATATTGAATGGTTATTCCTAAAAAATCGAAATCTTTTATTTTATCCTGTGATTCAAGTGCAAATAAAGGGATTTTTCTTTCTCGCATTATTGCATCAAGATCCGGCCATGGAGAATATACTCGTTCACACCAGGTATCTTCAAAATGGTTGAACATATCATATAAAATCTGTATACCTAAATGAGACATACCTATTTCATATACATCAGGAAAGCACATGGCAAATCTTATATCTACTTTGTTCTTATCCTTCATTACACTGTTTACTTCATTTCCAATGTAACGAGCAGGTTTTTCTATTTTTAATAAAATATCATCGCTAAGGGCTAAATTTCTCATAAAATACTATTTTTCCTTATTTAAAATACAAAATTGTTTGTAACTATTATTAAGCTTTTTTACAAAAAATTGATAGTAGTTTATCGGTTAGAAAGTTCAGTCATTATTTCATTCCAGCTAATATTTTTTTCAACCATAAGAACCATCATATGATATAAGAAATCAGATATTTCATATTTAATCTCATTGGTATTTGGATTTTTAGCAGCAATAACTATTTCAGTTGCTTCTTCGCCCAGTTTTTTCAATATTTTATCTAATCCTTTATCAAAAAGGTAGTTGGTGTATGAACCTTCTTTTGGATTTTGTTTTCTGTCAGAAATTACATTATAGACATTTTCAAATACCTTTAATGGATTTGTATCATTATACTCTTTTTCTAAAACTGTATTAAAAAAGCATGAATACCGGCCTGTATGACATGCAGCACCAACCTGCGCTACTTTAGCAAGCATTGTGTCATAGTCGCAATCTACAGTTAAAGATTTTACATACTGGAAGTGACCACTTGTTTCACCCTTAGTCCATAATTCATTTCGACTTCTGCTCCAATAAGTCATTTTACCAAGTTCAAGTGTCTTGAGATATGCAGCTTCATTCATATAAGCTACCTGAAGAACTTCGTTTGTACGATAATCCTGTACTACTACCGGAAGCATTCCGTCAGAATTCAATTTTAAGTCTGACCATTTGTATTTTGCTTCACAAATGCTAACTGGCAGTTTCTGTTCTGCTAAATCCAGTTTTATGCTAAAAATGCGTTCAATATTATCATTTATATAGCTTCCCGTAATACCACTGATACCATCAGATTTGATTAACTCAATGAATTTATTGTCGTTATCATTTTTTATGCAGCATATTGAAGGAACACTACTTAGAGTACTGCACTCTTCTATTATTTCTTCGTTTACGCATATTAATTCAGAAATGTAATTATTGATTAATTCGATATTATCAACTATTTCTGTTTTGTCCGAATATGAAGCAGCTATTTTGTCTTTTCCAAAACGTTTAGACACTTCTTCTGCAAGAGCAATATTATTATCTTTTTTGAAATTTAATATAGCCTTTGAACATCCTGCATATAA
>JAFPAQ010000013.1 GCA_017424235.1 Lachnospiraceae bacterium
ATGGTTGAAAAATTTGATTATCGCAATCAGGATGCCGACTGGAAAAATTCAAAAGATGCAATACAACGTGGTATGCAAAAGCTAAAGGGCGGCTACCCTGCTGCACCGGCTTACCAGCAGAAAAAATAGTGCATACCAGCGCATAAAAACAAAAAAAGATGGTATTTAATTACCATCTTTTTTATGTTATAGAAAATTGCGACAGTGTAAACCATTTAATCAAAAAGCGTAGCTTTTTGTAATCGGATGCGCTGGCATCCGATTTTTTTATTACATCAGACCTTCCAGCATGTTTTCAAATTCACTGTCATGTGCCTTGCCAAGACTTACACTCATCTGTCCGATCAGATCAAGATATCCTCTTATCTCACGATATATCGCATCTGATTCTACACCTTCATATGTTTTTTCTCTTGTTATGCCGGTAACCATATACGTAACCATCCTTTTGACCTTCTCACGCCGGTTTTTATCTTCTATGCCTTTAATTTCTGAATTTTTGAGCATATCCGTAAGCTTGTCCTCAAGTACTTTTTTTTCTTCCTCTACCGTGAAAATGATATTTTCATCAGTCTCCTTGACAGCCTCGTTAAGAAACAGTACCATATATGGATAATTCCTGCCTACTCTTGATTTTGCCAATTCAATCTGTCTTGTAAGTTCAAGAAAGTCTCTCTCATTTTCATCGACTATTGTTGACAACTCCAAAAGCATATATTTAACACTGTATCCATAAACAAAAGTATATATACCCGGTTTTGAGCCAAAATAGTGAAACCAGAGTCCCTTACTAACTCCTACTGCCTTTACCATATCATCCGTACTTGCATGCTTATAACCATTTTTTGCAAATACTTCAAGTGCTCCATTTATCATTCGGTCCTGCTTCACTCGCGGCAAATCAAAAAATTTGTCATTCATAAACAATTTCTCCTAAACTTATGTTTTACTTTTGTTTTTACAGTTTACACTTAACCATTTGAGTCAATTTCATATTAACATATAATCAAAAAATCATCAACCACAAAAAAGCCTGCGATATTTAATAAAATTTCCATTAAATATCCATTAAATGTTGCATATTCTCTTTTCATTTTAACAAAATAGTATTAAAATGTGTATATAAAAATCGTGCCTATTAGTGAAAGGAGAACTCGTATGGCTAAAAAATTCGGCAAGTTAATGTTATTCAGCGCACTTGCAGGTGCTGCTGCAGCGGGAACATACTACTATCTTCAGAACAAGAGAATCAAAGCTTTTGAAGAAGATGATTACATGGATGATTTAGATGACGATCTTTATGACTTTGATGACGATTTAGATTTTGAATCAGATATTAACGGTACTAACTCAAATATCAAAAACCGTTCTTATGTATCCCTGGATTTAGACAATGCTAAAGAAATAATAGGGGAAAAGGTTATTGAGACAATTGATAAAACCAAAGAAAAAATCGAAAATCTCAATGTAACTGAATTAGTAAACGAAAAACTTGATAAGGCAAAAGAATTTATTGAAGAAATCACTTATACAAACAATTCTGAACCAGCATATACACAGGTGGATATGAGCAGTGCCAAAGCTGACAGTACAGAAAATACAGATACTAATGTTTCTGATGCTGCTACAGATGATACAGCTACTGGCAAAATTGATTCTGAAATCATATCCGATGCTTACTCAAATGCATCTTCTGATATGACTGAAGAATTTTTTGATGATTCAAACGAAGACTTATAAAAAAATGAGAGCTGATGTTCCATCAGCTCTCATTTTTTTATTAAAACAGAAACTCTTTTAACTGTTCAACTTTTGTAAAATATACATCACTGTTTTTCTGCATAAAATCACGAATCTGCGGTATGTCATTTGCCCAACCTGCTCCAACAAAGGTAATACCATAGCTTCTGCACATATCATATCCCGGCTTTAAGTCATCTACCATTACCATATCTGATTTTTGAAGTCCATACTTATTCGCTATAATTTCAAGTGCATAGGTATTGGGTTTTCTCTGCGGTGGTGGACACTCCCAACCAAATATCATATCAGGCATAGGCAACCCATTCGCCTCATAGTCTCTCTTAATATTAAAATCATAGGAATGTGAAATAACCACCACATAACCGCCTTCCGCCTTCTGACGTTCTATTATTTCCTTCATACCATCATAGGCTCTGGCTGTATGATTTGACACATAATCCTTCCAGATATTGACTTCCACCTCAAGATCCTGCTCAGTCATTTGAAGTTCACCTTTGCAGTAATCTATAAATCCCGGATCAAAGTTAAATCTAAAATAATCCTCAAGACTTACTGTCTTGCCCGGACGCATTATTCTCAATGCTTCAAGAAATGCAGGATAGTGTATTGTGGCTGTTGAATCAACCACCGTATCATCATGATCAAGTATGAGACATTTATATTTCATAAAAATCCTACCTTTTTTATTATATTATTTATTTAGGTAAAACAAATGAACTCTTAAGTGATACTATTCTGTTAAATACAAGTGCATCAGGCTTTGAATCTCTGCAATCTACATTGAAGAAGCCCTGTCTTACAAACTGGAAGCTGTCATATGCCTTTGCATCCTTGAGTGCCGGCTCAAGATAACATTCCTTTAATACAGTAAGTGAATTTGGATTGAGATTTAACGAACCGTCTTCATTATAAACTCCCTTTTCCTCATCAATGAGATTTTCATATAATCTTACTTCTGCTTTTACTGCATATGGTGCAGGTACCCAGTGAATTGTACCTTTTACCTTTCTTGCATTAAATCCGCTTCCCTGTTTTGTCTCAGGATCATAAGTACAGTGTACAACTGTTACTTTTCCTGTCTCATCCTTCTCAAATCCAACACATGTTACAAAGTATGCACTCATAAGGCGTACTTCATTGCCCGGGAAAAGTCTGAAATACTTCTTTGGTGGTTCTTCCATAAAGTCATCTCTGTCAATATATAACTCACGACAGAATGGAACCTGTCTGGAACCTAATGACTCATTCTCAAGGTTATTTGGTACATCAAGATACTCAACCTGACCTTCAGGATAGTTATCAATAACTAATTTAATAGGATCAAGTGCCGCCATCATTCTTGGCTTTTTAAGCTTAAGATCCTCTCTGATACAATACTCAAGCATTGCATAATCTGTAGAAGAGTTAGCCTTGCTGACACCACAAAGCTCAACAAAACGTCTGATTGATTCAGGTGTAAAGCCACGTCTTCTAAGTGCTGCAATTGAAACAAGTCTTGGATCATCCCAGCCATCTACTATGCCATCCTGAACAAGCTTTTTGATATATCTCTTACCTGTCACTACATTAGTGAGATACATCTTTGCCTGCTCAATCTGCTTTGGTGGATTTGGATATTCAAGTTCTCTTACAACCCAGTCATAAAGAGGTCTGTGATCTTCAAATTCAAGAGTACATATAGAATGTGTAATACCCTCAATTGCATCCTCGATTGGATGTGCAAAATCGTACATAGGATAAATACACCACTTATCGCCTGTATTATGATGCTTCATATGCGCAACTCTGTAAATAACCGGGTCTCTCATATTTATATTAGGAGAAGTAATATCGATACGTGCGCGAAGAACCTTCTCTCCATCTGCAAATTTACCATTCTTCATATCTTCGAATAACTGAAGATTTTCTTCAACTGAACGCTGGCTTGAAGGATCTTCCTTACCAGGCTCAGTAAATGAACCTCTGTATTCCTTTATCTGCTCTGCTGAAAGGTCTGAGACATAAGCCTTTCCTTTCTTTATGAGCTTAACAGCACATTCATACATCTGGTCAAAATAGTTTGATGCAAAGAATAATCTGTCTTCATAGTCAGCACCAAGCCATTGTACGTCTTCCTTAATCGCTTCAACGAACTCTATATCCTCTTTGGTAGGATTAGTATCATCAAAACGCATATTGAATTTTCCACCATATTGTTTTGCAAGTCCATAGTTTACAAGTATTGACTTTGCATGACCTATATGCAGATATCCGTTAGGCTCCGGTGGAAAACGTGTATGTACTGTATCATATACGCCTTCTGCGAGATCCTTATCTATAATCTGCTCAATAAAGTTTCTGGATACAACTTCATTAGCGTCTTCTTCAGAAACATTTGTTGTGTTCTTTTCTAATTCACTCATTGTGGTAAACTTTCCTTTCGGTTTATATTTGTATGGTACTGCATCAGCAAACAGGTCTTAATAAACACCCTGCGTTTTTGCCTTTTATACCTACATTATTGTAATAAATTATCCTTATTTTGTAAAGATGAAGAAAGAATGGTTATTATTATTAAAACTCCTTAATAAGTGCCATTAAGAAGGTTTTCTTTTATCTCCTCGTAATTGTTTCTAAATACTACTGCATTTATTCCCTGAGTCTTTGCTCCCTCTACATTATCCTCTCTGTCATCAATAAATAAACATTCCTCTGGTTTAAGAGAATATTTATCTAATATATACTTATATATCCTTCTATCCGGCTTTACCATATGAAGGTCGCACGAAACCACTACTCCATCAAAATAATCTAATGGCTTAAATCGTGGAAAATATTCATAAAACAGATCACTTGCATTTGAGAGCACATAGATATTGTAGCCTTTTTCTCTTACATACTCGCAAAACTCTGCTGCACCTTCAACCGGCTGCATACAGATATCCCACTGATATGCACATTTCTTTAATGCCTCATGATACTTCATGTCAACCCTGTCTTTTATCAGATCATATCTGTCCTTATCAGAAATATTGCCAAGGTCTCCTTCTATCCATTCAGGTCCTTCAAAAAGTTCCCTACGAATTATGTCCTTCTCTTCATCAGAACTACAAAATTCATCCAGTGGAATCTGAGGGTTATAATCTAACAGAACGTTTCCCATATCAAAAATAATATTCTTTATCATTTCTATTCTTATTCCTTCCTTATATAAATGTATTTTAAAATCTTTTAGTGTCCAAGCAGCAAATACAAAAGGGTTATACACAATCCCATACACAACATAAGAAATCCAAATGACAGACTTGCCTGTATAACTCTGCCTGTCATAGACATATGATGCAAAGATATCTCCAGTTTTTCATTTCTTTTTAATTGTACATGCTTTGAGGGATTAAAAATCGTACCCTGAATGACAGCAATAGCAAAATCTGCCAATGCATTATAAAACTCTGCTGCTTTGCCTAACACAGCCATTCCAACATTATATATATAAGGAACAATACTGTCCATAACAAATGCCAAAATACTCATAAAAACAATCACAAGTTTCTGCAACACAGGGGTTATTGAATCCAGCCCAACTGCCAATATTCCCCCTGCCGGCACTAATACTTTTTTAAATAACGGTTTCCATATAAATCTTTCCGAATCAATAAATTCGGGAAGAATATTTTTCCGGCACAAATAAGGCCTAACTAGCACGAGATAAAATAGCACACCAAACGTAATACTGATTATTGAACTCTTAAGATTGACCAGAGAAAAATATTTTATCAAATGCATATGATATTCTATATCAAACAATTCTTTTATATCTGCAAGTTTATTTGTTAAAACATAAGGAAGTATGCCGCATGCCAGCGATATAACAGTTGGTATCCAAATTATCAGCGGTTCTCTGTCTTTATTTGTATACTCTGTGTTATTATTTTTATCAACAAATAGAATAACAAATATTTTTGATGCATACGCAAAAGTAAGTCCGCCTGTTATTAAAAATATCCATTCTAAGATTCTGACTGTTATATTACCATTTAAAATATGAATAAGTTCCACAATACTTTCATGCAGAAGTGTCTTTGAAATATATCCGGAAAATAATGGTATTCCTGCCAGTCCTGCACATCCCGTCAGAATTGGCAATAGCAATCTCTTGTTATTTTTACCTGTTCCTCTCAAATCATTCAATATTCTGCTACCTGCCTGCCTGCATAAATATCCACATGCTATAAATAATATAAGCTTAAACAATGAATGATTTACCATGTATAACACTGTTCCCTGAAGTGCCAGCGAAAATGCTTCTTCATATTCTTCTACCCCCGGTATATTCAGTATTCCCATAAGTCCACAGCCCAATATGATAAATCCAAGCTGTGACACTGAAGAACATGCCAGTATCTTCATAATATCAATCTGAAAAATACCAAGTAATGCGTTAATAAACATTGTAACAGTTCCCAATACGATAAGAACAACCGCCCAGTTAGAATCTTCTGTGAACAGTTCCAAGGTAAGAATGATTATTCCAAATATACCTGCTTTTGTGAGTGCTGCTGACAATATCGCTACTGCGGGTGCAGGGGTCGCGGGATATGCACTATGCAGATAAAACTGCATTGGAAATGCTCCCGCCTTTGCGCAAAAACCAAATAAAAGACATCCTGCCCCTATATAGAGCGGTTTTCTTTCACTCATATTCAGCACTGCATTTCTCATCTCACCATATTCAAGTGTTCCAAGGCTGCAATACAAAACTACTGCACCCATAAGCATCACAAGTCCACTAAACACTGAAACAATAAGATACGTGGAAGCTGCTTTTTTACTCTCATCATTCTGATCATTTGCCACCCATATATATGAGCATATTGACATTACCTCAAACAGAATATATACAACACCAAGATTATTGGAATAAAAGATTCCAAGTGTCGCAATATATGTAATCAGCGTACCTGTATAAAACCTTACAGGATGTTCAATATCCATCATATGACCTCTGGCAAAAACCAGTGCAACGAACCATATAAGTGTACAAATAAACCCATACATTCCTCTGAATCTGTCTATTCCTATTGACAGACCGGTAACACAGAATTCTTTTATATGAAGATAAAATGTACCATTTTTATATACAAAAATATATATTATAAAGGTTAAAGCCAGCATTATCCCCATAATCAAGGTTACTAAGGTATTCCATTTATTATTTAATCTAACATCAACTCTACTATCCAAACCAAACACCTTCCATACTATCTAATACCTGTCACCTGTTCAAAAAAGCACATTAATGGTGATGAATACACTCCAAATCCCACAATCATTATCACAAAAACATATAAGGGCAGAAGCATACATACTCCCGGGTCTTTTGATTCATATTGTATTGCACCTTCTCTTGGGAAAAATGCCCTGACCACAATAGAAAGCATATATATCGCTACCAGCAAAGCTGACAAAAACAGTGCACCCAGGCCAACATATGCCATACCTCCCATATCAATGGCAGCCCTTGCAAGATTCCATTTACTCATAAATCCACAAAGCGGCGGTGTTCCAACAAGTGCAAATGAAGCAATCGTAAAACATATAAAGGTCTTTGGCATCTTTCTTCCCATTCCTTCCAATTCACTTACATAGCTTTTTCCTGAACAGTGCATTACTGCACCTGCACAGAAAAATGAACATATCTTCATTATCGCATGAAATACCATATGTGTAAGTGCAGCCATAAATCCTAATGGCGACATCATTGTTACACCAAATAAAATATACGAAAGGTTACTTACAGTAGAATATGCAAGTCTTTTCTTTATGTGCTGCTGCCTTACCGCCATAGATGAAGCATAAACTATCGTGATTATTGCTGCTGCCATTGCTACATTCTGTGCCCATGTCCCCTTCAGAAAATCAATACCATAGCAATAATAAGTAAGCCTTATAACAGCAAAAGCTCCTGCTTTTACTACTGCAACTGCATGTAAAAGTGCAGTTACCGGCGTAGGTGCCACATATGCTGAGGGAAGCCAGCTATGAAGCGGGAATACCGCAGCCTTGACACCAAAGCCAAAAAATCCCATTAAATATACTGCCAGAAGCATATTAAACAAATCTGTATTAC
>JAFPAQ010000129.1 GCA_017424235.1 Lachnospiraceae bacterium
ATCTTATCCATATCAAAAAATTTCTTTACTTTTTCTTTTACAATATCATCATTGAACTGAGGAATATCTAAGTACGGTCTTATATCAAGGTTTGCCGGATCAAATTCTGTCCAATAATTTCTATGTGGCTCAACTACTACCTGAAGCTTGCCTTTTACAATCTGTGAAAGTAATGAAAGCTTATATTTGCTTACAGGCTTTTTATCACGATTAAAACGCATAGCACTGTCAGGAGTCAGAAATACCTTAAGTGATTCATAGTCAAAATCCTCTGCTGTTGCTACATTTCCATCTTTCTTGCGCTTCATTGTCATAAGCTCAAAAACCGGTTTTTCTCCCTCTGAAACTTTTCTCAGATCAGGAAGCTGTCCAATAATATAAACGTACTTTGTCCAGAGTCTTGCAACGGTCTCTTCCAGACTGCATCTTTCTATTGTATTTGTATACATGTAGTGATAACTGTCTGTAACATCTTTCATTCCGATGAGATCTATAGCTGAAAGATACTTTTCATCACACAAAATATTTTTCGCACCATTTTCATTTGTATTCATATGAAATACAATTCCCGGTATTTTCTCATCAAACATCTGATAGATTACTTCACCTAATTTGTCATCATGATATGCATATCTGTGAGAACCATATTTTGTTGCCTTTGAAACATATGCATCATAATATTCCCTTTCAAAAAATACATGTATGGCATCATCAAAGACTTCCTCCTCGTCTCTTTGCATAACCATTACATCTTTGTCAAGCCCTTCAAACAGTTTTAACTGCCATACTGATATATTTGATTTTCTTTCCACTTCTATTTCCTTCTCTTTTCTAATATATTTTCGTAATTTTTAACTCTCTACTATGAGATATCTTCCGTCACCTATATCGAACACCTCCGGAGCTTCAACTATTTCCTCCTTAGACTGTCCTTCTAAATCAATTCCTTCTTCATCAAAGTATTCCCATACCTCGTCAACAGAATCAACTACAACAGCTACACATTCCTCTAAAAATGCTTCTGCTTCATCAATACTCTCAGCAACTCTTTCCGGTAAAAGCTGAAGCTGATTCTCCAAAAAACACTTTAATACTGCGTCATCATATTCGTGCATAAAAGCTCCTCCTTATAAATCATTTTTTCGATAATAATAACAAACACCAATTAACAAATCAATAGCGATTACAGGCTATAATTTTATAAGCTCCTGATAAAGTCTGCCAATCGGAAGTCCAACTACATTATTATAGTCTCCTGATATTCCCTTGATATAAGCTCCACATCTGCCCTGAATAGCGTATGCTCCTGCTTTATCATCACACTCACCGGTTGCAATATATGCATCTATCTGTTCATCAGACATAGGATACATATTTACCTCCGTCTTTTCATGAAAAGTGATTATTTTCTTTTCTTCATTCTCTTTAAGTACCACAAGTGTAACACCTGTATAAACCTGATGTGTATTATTCTGTATGAGCTTTAACATTCTTTTTGCATCTGCAGCATCTTTAGGCTTGCCCATTATTTCTGTCTTACTTCCATTTTCAAATGCTACTATTGTATCCGCTCCAATTATGACATCAGTGTCACCTCTTTGCTGTCCTATATATCTTTCTGCTACCTCCAGAGCTTTCTGCCTTGAAAGCTCCTCAACTATCTCACAGGGCTTTTCCTTGGTAATGATTTCTTCGCCTGTTGCAACAGATATCTCAAATTGAAGTCCTATCTGTCCTAACAGTTCTTTTCTCCTCGGAGACCCCGATGCTAAAATGTACCTAATCAACTGTTATCATACCTCCATTTACTACTCTGTCTGCTTGTATTCAGGCTTAAATGTCCTCATCTGCTGCACATCAACTGCTTTCTTTGATGCCTCTTTGGTATATTCATTACAGAACTGCTCCTGTGCATTTACAATAGCCTTACCTCTTTTATCGATCTTTTCATAAGTTCCGTCAGGCTGTAGCAGCTGTGCCTTCTGGGTATCCATAAGTTGTACTTCTATAATATGCCATACATTTTTCTTTAATTCCGGATTTAATACCGGAAACAGTATTTCAACACGTCTTTCAAGATTTCTTGGCATCCAGTCTGCACTTGCCATATATATATCATCATCCCCGGCATTTTCAAAATAGAAAATTCGTGCATGTTCAAGAAAATTACCTACAATTGAGCGAACCTCTATATTATCATTCGTTCCCTCAACACCGGTTCTAAGACAACATATACCTCTTACAATAAGTTGAATCTTTACTCCTGCTGCCGCAGCTTCATATAAAGCCTGAATAATATCCTGATCACACAGCGAGTTCATCTTTGCAACAATCCTTGCCGGTCTTCCATTTAAGGCATTTTCCTTTTCTCTTGAAATAAGATATAAAAATTTATCCTTAAGCCATAACGGAGCAAGTGCCAAATGATTCCAGCCAAGCGGTTCGGAATATCCTGAAAGCATATTAAATACTGCTGTTGCATCTTCACCTATCGCTTCATTACATGTGAGCAATCCAAGATCTGTATAAAGCTTTGCGGTTGCATCATTATAGTTACCGGTTCCCAAATGAACATATCGGCGGATTCCCTCTTCTTCTCGTCTTACGACCAAAGTTATCTTGCAGTGTGTTTTTAATCCAACCAGACCATATATTACATGACACCCGGCTTTTTCAAGCTTTTTAGCCCATACAATATTATTTTCTTCATCAAAACGTGCCTTTAACTCAACAAGTACTGACACCTGCTTGCCATTTTCTGCTGCCTGTGCAAGTGCAGCAATAATAGGAGAATTGCCACTTACCCTGTAAAGAGTCTGCTTAATTGCAAGAACATCAGGATCCTTAGATGCCTGCTTGATAAAATCAACAACCGGTGTAAATGACTCATATGGATGATGAAGCAATATATCATGATCTCTTATCTCATCAAAAATATTTGCATCAGGTGATATCATTGAACACTGCTGAGGAATGTAGGGCTTATTTTTTAACTTTTCGAACCCTGGCAAGCCATACATTTTCATTAGGAATGTAAGATCGAGCGGTCCTGGAATAGTATAAATATCACTATCATCAATCTCTAATTCTTTCTTAATGATATCCAAAAGCTTATCATTGATTCCTTCTTCTACTTCAAGTCTTATTACCTGTCCCCATTGTCTTTTCTTTAACTGCTTTTCAATTTCTTTAAGAAGATCCTCTGCTTCCTCCTCTTCGATTGACAAATCAGCATTTCGCATTATTCTAAATGGGAATACACATTCTATATTATATTTCAAAAACAGTTTTCCCATGTTACGTTCAATTATCTGCTCTAACAGAATTACTCTCTTTATTCCGTCTTCTTCCTCCGGAAGCTGAACTATTCTTGGTATGACACTTGGAACCTGTACCGTAACAAATTCAAGTTCTTTACCCGATACACCTGATTTCTTCTGAAACAGTCGCTTCTTTATGGGACCCTTTTCGTCTTTTCTTGAAACAAGTGCACCAAGATTTAAGGATTTATTTCTTATAAGCGGAAAAGGTCTTGAGGAGTCTACCGCCATTGGAGTAAGCACCGGATAAACCTCATCTTGAAAGTATCTGTCCACAAAATCACAATCACTCTGAGTAAGCTCCTCATGTCTCTCTATCACTCTTAGTCCATTCTGTGACAACAATGGAAGAAGTGATCTGTTGTAGGTAGAATACTGAGTGTTGACAAGCTCATGTGTTGCTTTGCTTACCTGCTCAAGCTGTTGCTGTGGAGTCAGGCCCGCTATATCAGTTTTTGTATATCCTGCATTTACCATGTCCTTAAGAGAAGCGACCCTTACCATAAAAAATTCATCAAGATTAGAAGCTGTAATTGAAAGAAACTTTAATCGTTCAAACAATGGTATTGTTTTATCTCTGGCCTCTCCAAGTACTCTGTTATTAAATGCAACCCAGCTAAGCTCTCTGTTGTAATAATATTTTGGTTTGCTATAATCTAATGTTTTCTCTTTTTCTCCCATAAATATCCCCCATTAACTATCTGTCTCTTCTTTTCTGTTTCATTACAGGTTTTATATTGTAGACTTCTTCAAAAAAAGCCGCATATTCTTTAAAATATCCTGACTCGAGTGTCATATTCGAATTTGTCTCAACAGTTATGACAAGTTCGTCATCTTTGTTTGCAAAACGAATTTTATCACATTTTCCCTTATGGCTTATATCAAGCCCCTCTGCAAGTCTGATTATTGCCGTCAGCTTTGCAATTGCCAGATAAGAATCCCTGTCAAGGGTAGTAGTACGTCCAAGCGTTTCATAATAATCAAATTCCTGAGTTGAATATTTAACAATATTAGCAACTATCTCACGTTCAAGATGTGACAATCCTATTATCTCTGTTGCCATAATGATATTGTATGAACTTTGTCCTATATTGGACATACTTATATATCTTCCACACTCACTTAAAATAGCCGCAAGCTGTAGCAAAAGTCGCTGTCTCTTGCCCAGACAATGGATTTTCTTCATATTGTCAAAAATAGTCAGAGCTATTTCCTCACGTTCCCGGGTTCTGTGTTCAATACTAAGATAGCGCCTGCTTGTATCTCTTGCACATGCAAGAATGTCTTTTTCAAAATCATGAATAGACGGTCCATTATCTGCATTGGTATTTAAAAGCTTATTCTTTTCCGCAAATTCATATGCCATACCATCACACAAGCATACACCGGGAGCCCATATTATATCAGCGCCAAACACCTTTACCATATACTTGATCATCAAAGCCGAAAGATATAGCAATGGCATATTTTCCTCGGCTATGCCAAGCATAAATGCCATTTCTTTTGTATTTTTCTTTGTCAATGCTTCTACAAACTCAAGAAACATTTCGCACTGAACCTGTCCACGCTTATCAGTTCCAAAGAAATCTTTAGTCAGGATGCGCGATACATAATCATCCACCAGAATAATATTTTGTATCTTCTTGTCTCTTACATACATTTCACGAAAACTCTCAATCCTGTCATAAATCATCTCCTCGACAAGCTCCTCCAGCTGATAACTTTTATATGAAATCTTTGCAAGTTCCTCTCTCATTCTTAGAACACCGGGTCTGATATTTTGTGACGTCACAAGTGACTCCTGGTCAAACAGGGAAATCTGAGTGCTACCGCCTCCTATATCTATAAAAGCAGTTCCTTTTTCTATTATTTCCTGAAATACTTTACCCTCTGAAGCAACGGACTTATAATCCAAAAATCTCTGCTCCGAATTACTAAGTATCTCAATTCTAATTCCTGTCTTCATCTGAATCTGGTCTAACAGTATCATCGAGTTTTCAACCTCTCGAATCGCACTGGTACCATAGGCCTTATAAGCATCAACCTTGTAGTTTTTCATTATCTGGGTAAATTCCTTTAATATTCTGCAAAGCTCCTCTACCCTCTCACTGCTTATTTTTCCTGTAAAATATGAATCTGTTCCAAGTTCAATCCTATGTCTTATATGGTCTATTTCCTTAATACCGTATTTTGATGACACTTCATATATCTTCATTGCAAGCTCATATGAACCAACATCAATTGCAGCAAACGTCTTATATCCCATATTCGCTCCCCTTTCCACAAATAACCTCAATTGTTAATAATTACCTAAAATCTTCATATTGCGTGTTTCTTCACGAAGTCCCCTAAGCGCATTTCTGACAGCACTATCCTTTAAATTTCCTTCAAAATCAAGGAAAAACCTATATTCCCAATTTCTTCCCTCTAATGGTCTTGATTCTACCTTGGTCATATTAAGATTGTTATACATAAGATGTGAAAGCACATGATATAATGCACCACTCTCATGACTTAACTCAAAGCAAAGACTTATTTTTGAAGCATCCTTAAAAAATACCTTCTGGTTTGTAACAATGATAAATCTTGTAGAATTATCCTTAAGATCATTAACACCTCTGTAAAGTACCTCAAGACCATTGACCTTGGCTGCGTATTCACTTGCGATTGCTGCCTGTGTTCTATCATCTTCATTTGCAACCTTCTGTGCTGCAAACGCATTGTTTTTCATACTTATCTGCTGCCAGCCTTTTTCATTGAGATATCTTGAACTCTGCATAAATGACTGTGGATGCGAATATACAGTCTTTATATCTTCTATTTTGGTTCCGGGCTTTGCAAGAAGGCAGTGCTCAATCTTGATAATCTGTTCACCAACAATAAAATTCTCAAACTCAACTAACAAATCATATATTTCACTCACAATTCCTGCTGATGAATTTTCAATAGGAAGTACTGCAAAATCTGCACTTCCCTCATCAATTGCAAGCATGGCATCTCTAAATGTATCAACATGAAAGCTCTGAACATCTTCACCAAAATATTTTACCATTGCTGCCTGAGAATAAGCACCTTCTGCTCCCTGAAATACGACTCTGCATTTTTTCTTTTCTATCTTGTCCATCTCAATAAATGCGAGCTTTCCTGATTTTGCATTTTCTGCAATAAGCTGATACTGCAGTTTTCTGCTTATTGACATTATCTGCTCAAAAAGCTCTTTAACTCCCTGTGCATTAAAGTCATTGCTTGTAAACTCACTTACTGCCTTAAGCTTTTGCTGCTCTCTTTCCTTGTCAAATACTCTTTTTCCTGTTTCTATTTTATATGCAGCAACATCTGCACATAAATCCATTCTCTGTTCATAAAGTTCAACTATCTGTCGATCAATCGTATCAAGCTTTCCCCTTATTTCCATTAAGTCCATTATATATTTCCTCCCGGGTATTGATATATACGTTTATTTTATAAATCCTTTTTAGTATACCACACCTTTTGAGAGTTTTGGCAAAAAATTATGTTTTTTTAGATAGATTCTTATTAATTCTTTATAAATGTCGCCTTGAAATTTTTCAGAAAATTTTCTATAATATTAATAAATAGTTATACAGAATGTATTTTCAATATGTTTTTTACGTTATTGAAAGTACATCAAATATCGTGGGGGAAAAGTTATGAAAAAGAAACTGATAATTATTATATCTTCTATTGTGGCAGTTTTTCTCATTGCATTACTTATATTGTTTAATACAGTGCTGAAAAAGGACACAACTAATCCACCTGGCACTATTGGTAATACAGCAGGAAATCTATATAATGGCGGTCTTTTTTGTGAAAGCAGTGATGGATATGTATATTTTTCAAACTTATATGACAACAAAACCATGTATCGAATGCATCCTGATGAGACAGGTGCCAAAAAGCTTACACACACTTCCTGTGAGTCCATAAATGCTGATGCGAACAATGTGTACTTCTATCAGGGACGTTCAAATGGTGGTGCAGGTCTCGGCTTTTTGATAAGCCAGACCGGTATCTACAAATTTAATAAAAAAGATTCAAATACCATTACCTGTCTGGACAGAGTGCTTGGAAAATATTTAATACTTGCTGATAATGATCTCTTCTACACCAGCAGTGAGGACAAGGTATCACTAAAAAAATCAAGTATTGACGGAAAAACCAAGACAGTAATGCTTGAGTCAGATATTTTACCTGCAAGTATACAGGATTCTACTTTCTATTATATCAACAATCAGAAGGATCTTCATCTGATGGCAATGGATATAAAAACCGGAGCTACACGCCAGGTACTTGCTGAAGATATCTATATGCCAATAATTGAAGGCAATAACATTTATGGCATTGATATTCATGATAATTATTCACTGATAAAAATTGATGCTTCAACCGGTACAAAAACAGTTCTTGATAACAGTGCCAGAGTTGATATGCTGAATGTTACCGACAATTACATATATTATCAGACCTCTTCATCACTTCCGGCATTAAAACGAGTTCTTAAAGATGGAACGAATATGGAAATAGTTGCAAGCGGAGTATACAATTCAATCCACGTAACCTCAAAATATGTATATTTTGTAGGTTTTTCATCAGAAATACCTGTATACAAAACACCGGCTGAAGGGCCAATAAGTGTAACTACATTTGATACAGCTCTTCTTGCAGCAAGAGAAAACGAAGATAATAATTGAAATAAAAAACCGGATGCGCTGGCATCCGGTTTTTTGTATTATGTAAAATCCTCTGATTCTATATCTGAATCATCCACTCCAATATTCATGGTATTGAGTACTTTACGTTTCAGTCTCTGTTCTTCTGAATTTTGCAATATAAACTGCTTAATCTGTGAAGAATTTTTTATGTGCTTCATTACAAGCTCTTTACTGGTAACATCTGAAGTGTAGCATATCACTGTACCAAGTCCAAATATTCTCTCAATAAGTGTTCTTTTTAAAGTCACATCCTGAACCTTGTACATAAAACAATCATTTTCAAGCTTATTAAAGAATCCCTTATCAATGGTAATCACATCCTCTTTAACTGTATAAACAGTAAATGATAATGGTAATCCAAAAAATAATATTCTCTTTCGTTCTTTAAATTCCATAGCAACACCCCATCTTTCCTTTGGTAAATTAATTAATCGCTGTCTGACAGCACACTTGACAGGTCGATTCCTGCACTAAGAGTTCGGCTTCAAAGATTATATGCTGATGCTCTCTTTTCCCTGAAATAATATCAAATAAAAGCTTGGTAGTATCCTTTGCCATTTCCTCGATTGGCTGTCTTATGGTAGTGAGTGATGGTATTATATAATTCGAAACATCTATACCATCATATCCTGCCAGCGAAACATCCGAAGGTATACGATATCCTGCTTCAGTAAGTGCCCTTGAGGCTCCTATTGCCAATGCATCTGCAACAGCATACACTGCTGTAAACCTTTGTCCGCTTTCAATCAGTTTTTTTGCTGTTCTATATCCATTTTCCATTGAGAAATGACCTATACCATCTTCTGTTGGGAAAATAAGTGCCGGATTTATTTCTATATTATGCTTTCTGAGTGCATCCTGATATCCCTCAAGACGAAGCATACCAATACTTTTTTCTTCCTGCTCTGCAACTATTATAGCTATATCTTTGTGCCCTAAGCTTATAAGATATTCTACCATCTTTTCACTTTCTTTTCTATCATCTACACCTATATTTGAAAACATTTTTTTATTCATATTCTCAGGCACAGAACCAACAGTACTAAACACAAATGGTACAGTAAGCTTTTTTAATTTTTCATCAGAATGCGAAAAAAGACCTCCAAGAAAAATAATACCACGCAATCTCTTTTCTTTTATTACCTTCTGGGCAACATCAACCTCGTCTTCATCTGATTCAATATGTAAAAGCTCTAAAGAATAATGCTTCTTATTACATTCTGCTTCTATTACTTTCAACATATCTGTGAAGAAAGGATTTGAGATTCCTTTTACAAGAACTGCTATTGCTTTTGCATCTACCCTTTTCAAATTTCTGGCACTATTATTAGGAATATATCCATATTCCTTAATAGTATTCATTATCTTTTCCTTTGTTTCTGCATTAATATCCGGATGATTATTTATTGCTCTGGATACAGTGCTCACACCTACACCACATATTTTAGCTATATCCTTTATTGTTGGCTCAAACACTTGCATCCTCCTCCCATCTTACATAATTTTTTAATAAATACAGGCATTTGCAAAGTAACCTTACAAATGCCTGTATTATTTTGCAACTTATTTACAAAAAATGCAACCTTTTTATATTAATTCTTTTTTGAAATCTTTTTAGCTTTTTTTACAGGTGCTTTTGGTGCTCTGCAGTAAATAGTAGCTAATTCTTTCATATACTTGCAAAGTTCTTCTGTGCAGGCTTCATCATTCATTCGCCATTCCCAGTTTCCACCGAGAGTTGAAGGCGTATTGATACGAGCTTCGCTGCCAAGTCCAAGATAATCCTGCATAGGAATGATAGCTGTGTCTGCTACACATCCCAAAGCTGTACGAATAAGACTGTCACAAATGTCCGATGTACGTTTTACATTGAGATATTTCTTGGCAAATCCAATATCCTTTTTGCTCATATATGGAATCCAGCCATTAACTGTATCATTATCATGTGTACCGGTATAAACAACACAGTTGTTAGTATAGTTATGTGGAAGATAATCGCTTTCCTCTCTTGAGTCAAATGCGAACTGAAGAATCTTCATTCCCGGATATCCTGTCTTCTTAACAAGCTTGATTACGCTTGGAGTAAGAAATCCCAAGTCTTCTGCTATAACAGGACGGTTTCCTAATGTCTTCTTCATAGTTTCAAATAACTTATATCCAGGTCCCTGTCTCCACTCACCAAACTCTGCTGTTTGGTCACCATATGGAATTGCCCAGTACTCATCAAAGCCTCTGAAATGATCAATTCTTACTACATCATAAATCTTGAAACAGAAAGCAAGTCTTCTCATCCACCATGCAAATCCTGTTTCTTCATGATACTCCCACTTGTACAATGGATTTCCCCATAACTGACCTGTTGCAGAAAAAGCATCCGGAGGACATCCGGCAACTGCTGTAGGAATATTTTCTTCATCAAGCTGGAAAAGTTCAGGATTTGCCCAAGTATCTGCACTGTCAAATGCAACATAGATTGGAATATCTCCTACTATCTGAATTCCCTTTTTATTAGCATAGTTCTTTAATTCTGCCCACTGTGTAGCAAATAAATACTGCTGGTAGCTGTAAAATGCGATATCCTGAGCAAATTTCTGCTCATATTCTGCCATTGCCTGAGGTTTGCGAAGTCTGATATCCTCATCCCATTCAATCCATGAGATTCCACCCAAAGAATCCTTGATTGCCATATACATGGCATAGTCTTTAAGCCACTCTTTGTTCTCTTCTACAAAATCAATATATTCCTGATTTTCATTAACGTTCGCTCTCTCAAACGCCATTCTTAATAAATTAAATCTTGTATAGTATATCTTTTCGTAATTGACCTTAACAGGATCGTTTCCATAATCAACTGATTCACACTCTTCTTCGGTAAGCAGTCCCTGATCAATAAGCTTATCAAGGCTTATATAATATGGGCTTCCTGCGAAAGTAGAGAATGACTGGTATGGAGAATCACCATATCCTGTTGGTCCAAGTGGCAATATCTGCCATAATGACTGACCTGCCTCAGCAAGGAAATCTACAAAATCATAAGCTTCCTTTGAAAAACCACCAATTCCAAATCTAGATGGTAAACTAGATATTGGCATTAAAACACCACATTTTCTCATAAAACAACCATGCCTTTCTATACACAATAAATTAGTACTATATTAATCTTATACACAAATAAATTTTTTATCCTTTAACAGCTCCTGCTACTACACCCTCAATAATATATTTCTGACATGCAATGTAGAAAATAATAATTGGAACAATTGCCAAGATGATCATAGCCATCATAGCACCCATATCGATTGCACCATATCCACCCTTAAGGTACTGGATCGCAATTGGAATAGTCTTATATTTCTTAATATCAAGTACAAGGTAAGGAAGAAGGTAGTCATTCCATACCCACATAGCCTCAAGAATTGCTACTGAAATAGCAGTTGGCTTCATAACCGGGAATACAATGTTGAAGTATGTCTGAATTGGTGTACATCCATCGATCATTGCAGACTCCTCAATTTCAAGGGGAATAGACTTAACAAATCCACAGAACATAAACACCGCAAGACCTGCACCAAAGCCAAGATATACTATAACAATACCAACCGGATTTCCAAGATGTAACATATCAGCAATCTTAGAAAGTGTGAACATTACCATCTGGAAAGGAACAATCATAGAGAATGCAAACAGGTAATACATTCCTGAAGTAACTGCATTTTTTACTCTTGTGATATACCATGCACACATTGATGTACATAATACAATCAAAAATACCGAACATACTGTGATGAATAATGAATATCCAAAAGCTCTTGGAAGCTCAATCTTTCTGATACCTTCTATATAGTTTTCAATACCAACAAATGACTTTGCATTTGGAAGTTCAAAAGGTCTGTTACTAATAAATATTTTTTTCTTAAATGAGTTGTAAAGAACTATGATGATAGGCATTACATACACAACTGAAAGTATTGTAAAGAATGCTGTTAATATACCACCATGTTTTGCTTTTCTTACGCTTTCCATTATGCCTGCACCTCCTTACTGGTTGTAGCTTTAAGCTGTACAATTGCAATAACAGCTACCAGAATAAAGAATATAACTGCCTTTGCCTGACCTACACCTTCCCAGCCTTGTCTGGTATAGAATGTATTGTAAATGTTAAGAGCAAGCATTTCTGATTTGTTAGAAGGCTCACCGGCTGTAAGAGCAAGGTTCTGGTCAAATAATTTGAAGCCGTTTGTAAGTGTCAGGAATGAACAGATTGTGATTGATGGCATAACCATTGGAAGTGTTACATTCTTAAGTAACTGAATATTGTTTGCTCCATCAATCTTAGCTGCTTCAATAAGTTCTCCAGGTATATTCTGAATACCTGCTATATAAATAATCATCATGTAACCTACCTGCTGCCAGCACATAAGTATGATCAAGCCCCAGAAACCGTAAGAAGAACTAAATGTAAGAGTTCTGTCAAAATTGGCAAGCACACCGTTTAATATAAGCTGCCATATATAACCAAGGATGATACCACCGATAAGGTTAGGCATGAAGAATACTGTTCTGAATATATTTGTTCCTTTGATACCTTTTGTCAGTAACATAGCTACTGCAAAAGCAAGTATATTAATAAATAAAACTGATACTATCGTAAATAAAGCTGTATACCAGAGTGAATGAATAAATGTCTCATCACCCCATATTCTGATATAGTTTTTCAAACCAACGAATTTGGAGTCTGTAACTGTTGTAAACTCACAAAATGAAAGATAAACACCCATTATAAACGGGATAATAAAACCAATAACAAATGCTGCAAATGTAGGTAATGCGAATATTGGAAAATATCTCTTAATCGCTTTCTCCATAATTTTCTCCTTCTAAAATAGCCTCACACACATGGAATTTTCTGTTTCTTTTTTCATTATAAGAGGGCGGCAAGATTACCACCCTCCTACAAATTAAGTCTTATGTTTTATGAAAATAAAGTTTGATGGTCTATATTATTATTCAGCCTTTGTAGCTGCGATTTCTTCTGCCCATCCGTCAACGAACTTAGTAACAACTGTATCCCAGTCACCTGTTCCCTGTGCATACTCTAAGAGTGCACTACCAACACCGTTCTTCCAGTTCTCAGAAGGCATTGTTGTAAATGTCCAAGAAACTGATGTCTTGCCAGCTGATACATAATCATTAGCAATGTTGATAAGTGGATTGCTTGCCGGATAGTTATCAAATGCCTTGAATGGAGAAACAAATCCCATTTCGCCTGAAAGTGCTGAGCATCCTTCATCACTTGTTACAACCCAGTTAAGGAAGTCAAGTGTTGCTTTAATATCATCTTCTGATGCATTCTTGTTTACACACCAGTAGTTCTCACTACCTGTACAAAGTCCCTGATTTTCTTCACCTTCTGCTCCGATGTAGATAGGAAGCATTCCAAGTGACTCATCAGCCATACCATTTGAACTTAAATCACCATAAGCCCATGTACCATTCTGATAAAATACTGCTTCACCAAGTGCGAACTCTGCTGTAGCATCCTCACCTGTTTTGCTTGATAATACTGTTGGAGCACATGTTGCATCTGTAATGTATAAATCCCAAATGTTCTTGTAGTTATCTAAGTATGTACCCTTGATAGCATCTGTTGATCCAATTCCGTCTGCCTTGTATTCATAGTAGATTGGAAGGTTTGCAAGATGTGTCTTAAATCTCCAGTCAGAGCTTGAATCCATACCAGCTGATGTGAATGCACCCTTTACTCCAAGATCATCTTTGTTTTCCTGAATGCTGTCTGCAACTGCTTTTAATTTATCAAAGCTGTTGATTTCATCAACGCTCTTTACTACTGCGTAGTCTTTTCCAAAGTAATCATTTAAGATATCTGCATTGTAGATGATACCATATGTCTCTACAACATAAGCAATACCCTTAACTTCATCGCCTTCTTTTAATACGAAGTCATCACTCTTAACCTGGCTGTAGATATCTGATGAAGAAAGATCATAGCAGTAATCTTTCCATGTGCTTAATCCAACCGGTCCGTTAACCTGGAAAAGTGTAGGAGCTTCTGTCTTAGCGATTTCTGACTTAAGTGTTGACTCATATGTTCCTGAAGCTGCTGTCTGAACTGCTACTTCAACGCCTGTCTGTTCTGTATATTTAGCTGCTAATGCTTCCCAAGCCTGTGCCTGCTCCGGTTTGAAGTTTAAGTAATAAACTTTACCATTTCCTGTTGCAGTCTCATCTGCTTTGTCAGCTGTTGCTGTATCTGTGTTATCAGCAGCCTGCTCTGTCTTTGTCTCTGTGTTATCTGCTGCAGGAGTAGTTGTAGCTGTGTCCTTAGCTCCACATCCTGTAATAACTGATGCAACCATAGCTGCACTTAATACTGCGCTTAATAATTTCTTCTTCATAAATTAATACCTCTTTCTTTGTAGCTTTCCAAGAAAGCCACTCCCTTTTATTGTTTACTGTAACCCTTACCAGTCTTTGACATTTCCTTTAACTGATACTGTCAAAACTCCTAAAGCCATACCTTTATGGTATCGTTGTCGGCACCGTTTTCGGTATCGGTATCGGTAACGTTTCCAACTGATGAGGCTATAATATCATCTTATACAATTTATTTCAAGCGTTTTTTACTATTAAATGTAAAATTGTCATTTATAGACTATTGCACATTCACTTTTTTATGCATATATTACAATATTTTTCTCCATTCAAAAATCTGGTTCCTTTAACACGACTTACAAACTATAAAAGTTGCCTATTAGCGCTTATTCTTAAACACTAATTTTTTTACAGAAATTTTCGTAAAGTTTCAAGTTTCCAGGCTGATGCAAGAGAGTGCCCTAGATGGTCTTTCATCATATAAAAAAAGTAGCGCATGCTACGCATACACTACTTTTTTTATCATAATTATTTAAGTTTCCAGATATCTCTATTGTATTCAGCGATAGTACGGTCTGATGAGAAGAAGCCTGCTTTTGCAATGTTAACAAGCATCATCTTCTTCCACTTAGCCTCATCCTTGTAATCTTCAAACATCTTATCCTTTGTCTTGATGTAATCTTCAAGATCAAGCAATGTCATGAACCAGTCTTTGTTGATAAGTTCTTTCTGAAGTCTTACAAGACGCTCTTCATTACCTACTGCAAGTGCTTCCTTGCTGGTGATAAAATCTATAGCTTCTTTAATTACACTGCTCTTCTTGTAGAAGTCTTTTGAAACATAGTCAGCTTTAGCATAATGCTCGATAACCTGCTCTGACTTCTCACCAAATACATAGATATTCTCATCACCTACAAGATCATTAATCTCAACGTTAGCACCGTCACTTGTACCAAGAGTTACTGCACCGTTTAACATGAACTTCATGTTACCTGTACCAGAAGCCTCCTTAGATGCAAGAGAAATCTGCTCAGAGATATCACATGCAGGGATAAGCTTCTCAGCATAGCTTACATTGTAGTTCTCTACCATTACAACCTTCATGTAATCCTTAACGTCAGGATCATTGTTAACGATTTCCTGTAATACAAGGAGTAAATGGATAATATCCTGTGCAATTATATAAGCTGGTGCTGCCTTTGCGCCAAAGATAAATGTGATAGGTGTAGAAGGCTTCTTACCTGCTTTGATCTCAAGGTATTTATGAATGATATATAAAGCATTCATCTGCTGACGTTTGTACTCATGAAGTCTCTTGATCTGAATATCATAGATAGACTCCGGATTGATATCCTGTCCTTCGTTCTCTTTGATATATTCTGCAAGAGCTGCTTTTTTGCTCTTCTTGATATCTTTGATCTGAGAAAGGAGCTTATCATCATCGATGAACTCTAATAATTTCTCTAATTCATCTGCGTTCTTCTTGTATCCATCACCAATAGCATTGCTGATGCATGCAGCAAGTTCTCTGTTACATGATAATAACCATCTTCTGAAAGTAATACCATTTGTCTTATTATTGAACTTCTCAGGATAAATCTTATAGAAATGATTCAATTCTGTATCCTTTAAGATTTCTGTATGGATAGCTGCAACACCGTTTACTGAGAATCCGTAATGAATATCGATATGAGCCATGTGTACTCTCATTTCCTTATCGATAATCTGTACCTTTGGATCATCATATTTGATAGATGCTCTCTTATCTAACTCCCAGATGATTGGCATAAGCTGTGGAACAACCTTCTGGAGATACTTAACCGGCCATTTCTCTAATGCTTCTGCAAGAATTGTATGGTTTGTATACGCACAAGTCTTGCTTACTACGTCAATTGCCTCATCAATATCAAAGCCCTCTTCTTCTGTAAGGATTCTGATAAGCTCAGGAATAACCATTGTAGGATGTGTATCATTAATCTGGATTACAGCATGATCATACATCTTGTGAAGGTCATATCCGTTATCCTTCATTTCCTTTAAGATAAGCTGTGCTCCATTACATACCATGAAGTACTGCTGGTAAATACGAAGCTGCTGTCCTGCTTCATCAGAATCATCCGGATAAAGGAATAATGTAAGGTTTTTGTCAATATCGCTCTTATCAAAATCGATACCATCTTCAACAATGCTCTCATCGATGGTTTCTATATCAAATAAATGTAATTTGTTTACTCCCTGCTCATATCCGATAACGTCGATATCATATAATCTTGACATTACCTTCTTCTTTCCGAAATATACAGGGAAAGTAATATCTGTCTTTGTAAGCCATGACTGAGCTTCGATCCAGTCATTCTTTTCAGCTGTCTGCTGTCTGTCTTTGAATACCTGTTTAAAAAGACCAAAGTGATAATTAAGTCCGATACCATCTCCAGGTAATCCAAGGCTTGCAATTGAATCAAGGAAACAAGCAGCTAAACGACCAAGTCCACCATTACCAAGTGATGGTTCCGGCTCAACCTCTTCGATAACACTGAGTTCTTTTCCTTCCTCTTTAAGAGCTGCCTCTAACTCATCATAAATACCAAGATTAATAAGATTGTTTGATAAAAGCTTTCCGATAAGGAACTCTGCTGAAATGTAGTATACCTTCTTTGTTCCCTTAATCTGTCCTTTACCATTCATCATATCCTTTGTCATATTAAGGATTGCGAAGTAAAGCTGGCTGTTGTCAAGCTCTTTGATGCTCTTACCATACATTTTCTGAGTTACTGCTTCTAAATTTGTTTTTACGCTCATTTTAGCCCTCCTAAAAATAATTAAAAATAATATTGAAACATTATGAAATTACATCTAAATACTGTATTCTTATCAGTTCATGTGGCATGATTATATCTCTGCCACACTCTCCGTCCATTAATCTTGACAGCTCCTCAACTGCCGTAGCAGCGATTTTTTGAAAATCCTGCCTGACTGTGTGCATCTGCTTTCCTGCATATCCCATCAGTCCTATACCATCAAAGCCGCATACCGGTCTGAATATATCCATGTCAATCAATGCCTTCATGGCTCCTATGGCCATAAGGTCAGAAGCACATATTATGGCATCTTTCTTTTTGGCATACTGCATTGTGATCTTTCTAGCTTCCAGTTCACTGAAATTACCCACTCTTGTAAAAAGAGACAGACCTGATTCCTGTGCAAGTTTTTTCATTCCCTGCAACCTCTGATCTGAGACATATCCATTCTTTTTTCCGGAAATATACAATATCTTTTTTGACTTGGTTTCTGTAATAAAGTTCTTTGCCACTTCATACTGAGCCAGCATATTATCCACATGAATACTTGAAGTATTTTCTGACATAACCGGAGCATCGATAAGCACCACCTTGAATTTACCACTTTTTATCAGCTTATGTAGGATTGTATCCTGCTTGGAAAGACCACATATGATTAGTCCTTCTATACTCTGCGATTGAAAATAACGTATTATCTCTTCCATATTCATTTCCTGAATCATGGTAAAAAATACAGTTATTATATCAACATTTATTTCCTTAGCACGATTAATGGCTCCTACTATGTACTGCATAGGTATTTCGTCAACCTTCTGTACATGTCTGTTCACATCAAGCAACAGTGCCATTCTTCCGGTTTTTTTGGAAGATAAGGCAGATGCAATACTATTGGGAACAAATCCAAGCTTTTCGATTGCCGAATTAACCTTTTGTCTGGTGTTCTCGCTGACATTAGGGTAATGGTTAAGCACCTTTGAGACTGTGGAAATAGCTACACCTGCCTCTTTTGCCACATCTCTTATCGATACCATTAAATTACCTACCTTAAAATTGCTACATCCTGCTGTTTAAGAAAACGTTTTCTAGAAAACGTTTTCTATATCATACAATAAAAATAACGGTTTGTCTAGCCGTTATTTTCATTTTTTTCAAAAAAATATTTGATATACCTTCGAGTCTACTATTTTCAAGCCTTTACGGCATAAACATATTCTATAATGAATATATATTCTGACCTATCTGCTCATAATTTTTTCAACTGACGCTATAAGCCTGTCCTCTTCAAAAGGTTTAACTATAAAGTCTTTTGCCCCATATTGTATAGCATGTGCAACCATTGCCTGCTGTCCCATAGCAGAGCATATGATAACTCTCGCTGCCGGATTGAGCTGTTTAATATTCTTTAAGGCATCAACCCCATTCATCTCAGGCATTGTTATATCAAGCATAACAACATCAGGATTTAATTCACTATACTTTTTTATTGCCTCCAAACCATTTCCAGCTTCTCCAACGACAGTATGTCCATGTGCTTCAAGCATTTTCTTAATTGTCATTCGCATAAATGCAGCATCATCTACAACCAACACATTTGCCATATTGCTTATCCACCTTTCAAATAATTTTCATTTATTAATATATAATAATATAATTTTCGATGTTTTAAACAAATATTTAGTTTATTATATCACTTTTTCAAAATAAATGGAATATCTTATTTGAATTTTTTGTTTTTTATTCTTGCAACCACCGCAAGTCTTCCATTTTTGGTATGATACGAACACGTAGACAAGGTTATAAATTCATCTCCTTGCTTAAAATCAGGCATCGTACTATATTTATTTAACTGTTTTATTCCTTCATTAAAGGCTTCTAACTGCTCTGCAGAATTCAAATCAATATATTCATAGTATTTAAAGCCTTCTGAATCCTGCCTGTACAACTTTGAAGTAAAGCATGCTATAATTTCGTACACTCTTTCTTCATCCCTGGTATATAAATAAATCTGTGAATGTTTATTTTTATATTCTTCATCAAGAAACTCCGGCAGACTTCCAAACATTGCTCCCGATTTCATATGATGTCCATGTATTATCAGATTATCTTCATTATCATTAATATTACATCGTCTGTCCAAAAACAATGTACCGTTTTTGTCTTCTTCTCCAAAAAAATTTCTGTGCAGATAAAACTGTTCATCAGATGGGGTGTGCATCACAGGATAATCTATATTAGTTTCAGGTATGGATATCCATGCAATCATATCTTTATTTGCATCAAACAATTCCTTATAAGGAGATGTATATTCTTCATTATCCTGTGCTTTTATATTTGTCTGTCCATCAAAAAGCTTCTCAACACGCAGCCTTACATTTTCAGCTGACTGCTTAAGTTCTCTGTTTTCATAATATGTATATAATGTCATAAGGAAAAATATCCCTGCAACAGCAAAAAGGACTATGTCCCACTTTATTTTCTTAATAAACATCTTACTCCTTTTATATTACAGAAAATGCATGTCTGACGACATGCATTTTCTGTAACCAATACTCAATTTTCTTGTATTAAAGTTTATCCTTTTCTGCGACGTTTATATCTGTACATGCAGCCACCTGCAAATGCAGCTCCCATAGCTATTGCAAATGGTATTGGACTTGTGCTTTTATCTCCTGTATCCGGCATATCTGCAAGAGGAACATCCTCATCTTCAATATCTACAAGATCCTCCGCAAGAGGAACATCCTCATCTTCAATATCCACAAGAGGAACTTCTGCGTCTAATCGTGGAGCAATCAATGGCGTTTGAATCAAAGCCGGCACAACTGCAAACTGAACCGGACCACTCGGTGCTGGTTCATCAGGCTCCGGTTCTGGTCTGTCTGGTTCCGGTTCTGGCTGTGGATTCGGTCTGTCTGGCTCGCTGCTTGACTCCGGTTCGCTGCTTGACTCTGGTTCACTGCTTGATTCAGGCTCACTGCTTGATTCAGGCTCACTGCTTGATTCCGGTTCACTGCTTGATTCCGGTTCACTGCTTGATTCAGGCTCACTGCTTGACTCCGGTTCTGTACTTGATTCAGTCTCTGTTTCTGTTTCAGACTCTGTACTTGATTCAGTCTCTGTTTCTGTTTCAGACTCTTTAATCTTTTCCCACTGACCATACAAAGTAGTATGCTCCCTTATTAAAATATCCGGATTTTTTGCATCATACATTTTGCCTGTTCCATCAGGATTTGTATTCCAGCCTTTAAATATGTATTTATCTGTGTCATCAACTGAATGAACTGTCATTTTTACATATTGGCTGCCCGGTGCAAATACTTTACTGACAGGTTCGTAATCTTTAGTATATCCTTCCTCCGGATAATTTGCCTCAAATGAAAGTGTTGCACGCCACTGTGCATATACAACTCTGTCAGAATCTTTTAATTTGAACTCATCCCCTGCCTGTATAAGCTTCGAAGAATCTGTATATTCAGGAATTTCTGTCCATCCAAGAAAATCACAATTGTATTTGCCTTCTCTTACATTTTTATACCCCTTTACCACAACCTTATTATAAGGTGATGTGGTACTCTTTCCAGGCCAGTCGGTTGGAACAGCTGATTCAGCAGGCCAATTAGGAAGATATGTCAGGCCAACCAGCTTCTGATTTGCCTTTGATTCCAAAATACCATCTACATGATATGGTTCTTTGTCATCTATTTCATGCTTGATAACATACCATCTGATATACTGCGTATTCGGGTCATATTTAACATTCTTCTCTGCCAATGCAGCTGTTATTTCCTCATCAGTAGGAAGCTTTGAGATATCTATCCATTTATCATCTATAATATAATTACCGGCATTGTAATGATAGTCGGTTCTCTTTAATCCACCCTTTTTATAAATACCTCTTGTAAACATTGACTTGCTCTGCTGCTGTGGTTCAATAGCTTCCCCACCAACATATTTGATGTAATACCATACATCAAAATACTCTGTTTCTTCAGATACTGCTCTTGCCCAGGTAGCATATAAATCTATATAATATTTTCCGTTTTCTACAACCGTCTTATCCAAGGTAGGTACAAATTTGTACGGTGTATCAAATCTGTAAATTGGATTATTCGAATAGTTTGCTGAATCATAAGGATTTTTTGTCTTACACCAGCCTACCATCTCCATTCCATCTTTACTCAAAATATATGTATCCTCGGAAGGCTCTGGCAGTTTTACATCCCCGGATTTGTTTGCAACTGCCATCTCTGTCAGACTACCTGATTCAAGCTTACCGCCATTAGCATGAAATCTGATAGTAATCTTCTCTGTACATACGGCATATACAATAATGTCCCTGTCAGCCTGATGATAAGCTTCCAAATCCCATGCAACAAATACCCAGTTATCACCGATTACTGCATTTATCTCTTCTTCGCTTGGAGTCTCCACATCAACCGGTATTACATTTCCCTGGTCATCATATTTTTTTTCAACCTTTACCTCTTTTATTATCCTGCCATCATACATATAAGTTACTGTAAAGTATGAGTCATTATTATTATCTGTGATAAGAGTCTCTGTGGTATCCTCTTCTGTTGTTGTTTCTTCTGTAGTATTTTCTTCTGTTATCTCATCAGTTGTTGCAATATCTTCACTTTCTTCTACAACAGTACTTGTCTCCGTTGTAGTGCTTTCTGCAACTGAAGACTCACAAGTACCGGTCTCACTGCCTGTTGATGTCACTTCCTGATTATCAGTGCTTTGTTCTTCAGTCTGGCTTTGAGTCTCAAAACCGCCCTCCTGCTCTTCTGCTTCTTCAACTGTTCCCCCTGATGCCGTGTTTTCTTCCGGATATTCTGTCTCAGCCTCAATGTTCTGCTCAGAACCTGAAGTATCATTTTCAATTGGAAATTCAACAACTTCATTTTCTGCCGCTTTAGTGCTAAATGAATAGTCGGAAATACCAGAAAAAACCATTGATGCCGAAATCACTACTGCTGTTACTCTTCCCCAAAATCTGAGTTTGTCTCGCCTACCGCTCATTTTTACTCTCCTTCACAATAAATTAATAAGATTCTCAAACTCTTTTGTATATTAATCCCTTACTACTTAATTACATGTGAACTATTATAGCATAGCAAAACGGTTAACATAAGAATATTGGTTAAAAAAAATTAACTTTGTTAATAATCAATAACTCTTTATGCTAACCGTCAACATATTTTTGTACACATTAGTGTTCATTTTAATTTTATTGTAACAATTTAGAAACATGTACGAAATATCTATTCAATTTCAGTTTTTGTTCAAGAATTTCCAGCCTTAATATTTTTCTACCACTGCAATCACAACCGATCTTGGACACATAGAAATCTTATCATTTCCAACCCAGCTTGTAAGTGCATGATAATCTGTATCTTTGGTATGAGTAAATTCCGTATTCATAATAACACGCCATTTTCGTCCTAATGGAAGATTGGGCAATTGAATATTTTGTCGCTCCCAGAAAGAATTGATTCCAATATAAATAATATCATCTTCAATATTTCCGGCAGTTCTTCCTGCGAACATAATGCCTAATGTTCTAGTGTCAGGACCACAATTACTGTTCCAGGCTTCTTTATTATGAATAGAAACCTCCGGGAAACCACATCCGCTTGGACCTGAACGCCCTCTTAGTATTGGATGTTTTCTACGCAGATGAATCATAAATTTGCAAAATTCAAACATCTCGTTATATTTATCTTTTCTGGTCCAGTCAAGCCATGAAATCTCATTATCCTGACAATATGCATTATTATTACCAAACTGTGTATTGCAGAATTCATCTCCCGCATAGAACATTGCAGAGCCTCGGCTGCACATGAGAATAGCGAATGCATTTTTTCTCATGCGGTTTCTAAGCTCCAATACTTCCGGATCATCTGTCTCTCCCTCTACACCACAGTTCCAGCTATTATTACAGTTATCTCCATCAGTATTATACCAGCCATTTTTTTCATTATGCTTATTGTTGTAAGCATACATATCATATAGAGTGAAACCATCATGGCAGTTAAGGAAATTAACTGTAGCATTTTCTGCTCTGTTCTCTGTTCCATAAAGGTCAAGAGAGCCTGTGATACGGTTTATTGCAGCCTGTGCCATTCCATAATCGCCCTTTAAAAAACATCGCATATCATCTCTATATCTTCCATTCCATTCAGCCCATCTGTTCCATGAAGGGAAGCTTCCTACCTGATAGAGTCCACCGGCATCCCACGCCTCTGCAATAAGCTTAACTCTGCCAAGAATAGGGTCAAAAGCAAGACTTTGCAACAATGGCGGCTTACTCATTGGAGAACCATCCTCATTGCGTCCCATAATAGCTGCAAGGTCAAATCTGAAGCCGTCAACTCTGTAAGAAACTACCCAGTAACGCAGACATTCAAGAATAAACTGCTGCACTATAGGATGATTACAGTTCATAACATTGCCACAGCCACTGAAGTTATAATACTTTCCATCCGGAGTAAGCATATAATATATATTGTTATCCATTCCTTTAAACGAAAAACTGGGACCCATTTCATTACCTTCGGCTGTATGATTAAATACAACATCAAGGATTACTTCTATTCCGTTACTGTTGAGTTCATGTACCAGCTCGCGAAATTCATTTCCAACACTTAAATCCTCTTCTTCTGAAGCATAACTTGTATTAGGTGCAAAAAAGCATACAGGGCTGTATCCCCAATAATTTATAAGCTTTTTGCCTTCATATTCCCTTACTGCCTCAAGCTCATCAAATTCAAAAATAGGCATGAGTTCGACCGCGTTCACTCCCAGCTCAAGAAGATATGGAATTTTCTCCCGGATACCCTCAAAGGTTCCTCTGTGTTTCTTCTCAACTCCTGAAGAAGGATGCATTGTAAAGCCTCTTACATGCATCTCATAAATGATCATGTCTTTGGGCTCAAGATTTGGCTGTTTAAAATTTCCCCACTCAAAATTGCTTTCAACTACTCGTGCTTTATAAAGAGTATTTTTCATACTGGTTCTCTCACACCATCTATGCTGGTCAGCCACAACCCTGGCATAAGGATCAAGGATGTAATTATTCTTATCAAATCTTAATCCCTTTTTCTCGTCATACTCACCATCAAACTGATAAGCATATTCAAATTCTCTTGGATTTATATCAAATACTACCATAGAATAGGTATTTCCAATTCTGTAGCTATCCGGAAAAGGTATTACTGCATACGGTTCATCTTCATTGATATGGAACAGGCATAAATTGCAGGCGGTTGCTCCATTGGAATGAATAGTAAAGCTTACTCCGCCATCCACAATAGTTGCTCCATTTCTCAGATACTTACCCGGTCTGATTCTGAATCCATTCACTACATCTGTTGGTGCATATCGCAATTCCGTTTTTTCAGTATTATAATGCAACATACTATCTCCCCCTTTTACATAAACCAACAATTTAGCGGTTACTAATTACTAACATTTTACATTTTTTTACAAATAATTGCAATATAACGCTCAATTTCGTGTTATCATCAGTCAATATAATGTTATTGTTAATATAAATCACTTAAGCATACTTGAACTGTTGATAACCGGTGTGCTGTACAAAAACAGAACATCCGCATCCTTAAAATCCACATAATCACCCAAAAGCTTTGATGAAATATACCTTATATCTACAAGTATTATTTCATTGTATTCATGCACAAGCAAAGGAGCAATACTGCTTCCAAAGGAATCCCTGAATATTATAAGTCTCTTACCGGTATCACTTACCGGATTTGTTATTTTTTGTATGGTAGCTGACCCTCCAAGAAATACATCATACTTATCAAGGCTTATGTTTTTTAAATCAGCACCTTCTGAAAACTCAACACCCTCATCCAGTTTATCTATTCTATATATTTCTCTTTTCTCTCCTGTATCAAGAGTCCACACCTGTGCTGAAGCAATTACACTGTCTGTATAATAATTTATCACATCCGGTTTAAGACTTAACGCTGATTGTCCACAATATACACCAAAGAAGTCTTCAATCGCATTTTTTTCTACATTGTGGTCACTGTCTGTCAGTATTTTATGCACCTTTGAGCTGTCCAGCCCGTCAAGCAGCAGCGCCGCAGTATCAAAAATACCCTCCTGTTTCCAGTGAGTGTCAGTCCTGTAATAATCTTCTATAGTCAAAGTGGGAAAAATATCAATATAATAAATATCATCAGCTATATGTTCATTTAACATTTTTAGCATTTTTTCATAATCTATTGACGGATATCCCCGTTTATATGCAAGAAAATAATTTTTGTCAGGCACAACTGAATAATAAACATTATGGTCATCAAAATATTCTTCTTTAAGAGAATTTATCTTATCAGCAAACTTAAGCACACTGTTTTCATTTAAAGGATATTCCAGCTTTGAAGCATATCCGTCAGTCACATAAATATTATTGTTTTCAATCTGGTTAATAATATTATATGACCATATTGCTTTTATGCGCCTGAAGGTATCACGAAACGGAAAATGATCTGTAATATATTTTTCAAAATTATCTGTATATGACTTATCAACAACAGCCGAAAAAGTCAGTTTTGGTTTTTTAGCAAGTTTTCGGCGTTCTGACTCTGATATAACTCTGGTAGGCAATATGGCGAACACTACTAACATCGTAATTGTGTATGCAAGAAAACTATACGCTACTATTCTTTTCATCAGCTAACATTCCTCTTTCATCAAAATCTGAAATATAAAAACGGATTAAACGAACCATCAATAATATAAGCTGTGCAGATTACAAGAAGAACTATAACATAAACTGCTTTTATTACCTGTGCAGCCACATTGACATTATCATTATTATTTCCCTTATAAAACAATTTATCCATAATATATTTTGTAACTTTTAATGGCAGTGGAGTTGCTCCGATAATCGCTATAATCAATATTCCTATCCTGTTTCTTATGATAAAATCAGTCAGGGGCTTGCTTGCTTCATTGGCAGAAAAGTCAAAAAGACTTGCAAAATCCTTCATAAATACACTCATATCTGTATTATGAAATATCAGAAAGCTTATCATTATAACAAAAACAACATATGCATGGCATAAGATATTGCACAACAGCTTTCCTGCTCCTTCATTTTTTTTGGAAGCAGTTTTAACTGTAAGTTCATTTACATTTTTCTTAAAGAGCCAAAATAATTTTTCCAGAACTAAAAAAACAGCAAAATACAATCCCCAGATAATGAAATTCCAGGCTGCACCATGCCACAAACCGGTAAAAAACCATACCATAAGTACATTAAAAATCCATCTGCCAAAATTTACCCGGTTTCCACCAAGCGGAATATATACATAGTCCCTGAACCATGCCCCCAGAGTTATATGCCATCTTCTCCAAAACTCTGAAATACTTTTTGATGTAAAGGGATATCTGAAATTTTCAGGAAAATCAAAGCCTAACATAGTGCCAAGTCCTATAGCCATATCTGAATAGCCCGAAAAATCAAAATATATCTGCAAAGACACAGCAAACGCATAAATCCACGAAAGAACTATTCCTCTGTCCGGAATCAATCCGGCCTCATTTACAAGCTCACCAAGTACATTTGCTATCAATACCTTTTTAGCAAGTCCTGTAGTGAATCTTACAATTCCCGGTTGCATTTTTAACAGCTTTTCAAGAGGATTTATGAGTGCTAAAGCCAATTCCGGTTTTAAGGCATCCCTTGTAAGCCCTGCCTCCACATCATGATACCGGACAATAGGTCCGGCCACAAGCTGTGGAAACAGGACTACATAGGTTGCAAAGGTGATAATATTTTTTTGCCTTTCTACACTTTTTCGATAAACATCTACACAATAGCTTACCAGCTGAAAAGTATAAAACGATATGCCAATAGGCATAATAATATTCATTTTATGGAAATTATCAAGAATATCTTTTGAAACTATTTCAACCCCTGAGTAAGTCACCAATTTCACAAGATTATTTACAAAGAATCCAAAATATTTGTAATAGAACAGTATAATAAACGGAATTATAACAGATAAAGTAAAACATAATTTCCCCTGCCATTTTGTTCTATATCTGTCAATAAAATATGTCAGTATATATTCTGCTGCTATCTCAGCCAGCATGAGAAAAACGTAAACCGGTTCTCCCCATGCATAAAAGAACAAAGACAGCAAAAGCAGTAATATATTTCTTATTAAAGCTACCTTGGGTGAAAATGTACAAAACAGAATAACAACAGGTAAAAATATATACAAAAATGTTATACTTGAAAAAAGCATTATATTTCATTAACCCTTTCAACAGTTTCTGAAACACTAAAATTTCTACTTTTGGCTTCCTCTATCACTGCTGACATAACAGCGTCAACAGTATCAGAACGCCCCATTACAAAAAACACATCCTTGCCAATAAGAACTGCTGCCTGTTTCTCAGCAGATGTACATATCCACTTGGCAGGGTCAACACTGTCCATAAGCTTATCTCTGGTTGCTGATGCATCTGCTTCATCATTTGTGATAAGATAAACAGCACTATAGGCTACTGCATTCATCATTGATTCAGATAATATTATATTATCGATGCCGGTCAGGTCATTAAGACCTGTGTTATACGTCACGGCATCCATATCTGCTGTATCCATCTCATTCGTGTCAAGTGCGGCAGGAAGCATATCCTGAGTTACCTTTGCATAAGCTGCATCCATAAGTTCCTTAACTGCAGCTGCATTTTCCATGTGAACCATCTCGGATACATCCTTTACTGTTTCCTTTTGAACCTCGTCAGAGTTTCTATTGTCAGCGCCACAACCTGTCATAACAGGCATTAAAAGCGATACTGTAAGCATAGTTATCAATATTTTCTTTTTCATAATATTCTTTCCTTTCCATATCAAAACATTAAGTATTACTTCCAAATCTAGTTTGCCCATTTCTCTAAAAAAAATGCATAAAGTATTTATCCCTTGCAGCCAAGAAAACGGACAAGCACATGCTGCAGTTCATCCACATCAATTGGTTTTGACAGATAATCATCAAAACCTCTATCTATCATTTGCTCTTTTATACCAGAAACTGCATTCGCTGTCAATAACACAACCGGTAGTGTCTTAAACTCTTCTCCCATATTTCTTATCCTGTCAAGAGTCTCAACTCCGTCCATTTCAGGCATCATATGATCCATAAAAATAAGATCATAGTTTTCCCCATCTTCAAGCTTTTTAATACAATCTGCACCTGAATATGTAATCTGTGTATCCATTCCAAGAAGTTCAAGTATACCCTGTGTAACATCACAGTTAAGTTTGTTATCATCAACCACCAGTATCCTGCCCGGATTTATTTCAGGTACTCCATTTGCTGAATTTTCTTCATATACAGCAGACTCGGTTTTCTCCTTTTCTCCTATTTCCTGCCAAAGATTAACCATGAATTTAGTGCCTTTACCATACTCACTTACAAAGGAAATATCTCCTCCCATCATCTCAACAAAGCTCTTTACAATGGCAAGTCCAAGTCCCGTACCTTCTATATTGTAATTTTCCTTCTTATCGAACTGCTCAAATTTACCAAAGACTTTCGAAAAGTTTTCTTCTTTTATACCTATACCCGTATCCTCTACCTTTCCAGCCTGTGCTTCCATCATATAACGAATTTCATTGACCAGCTTTGAAAGACTGTTTTATTTCAGAAATTCCGGTTTCATAATGCCTGCCATTAATCTCCAATACATTTTCATTCTGTCTTTCATCACTTGGCTATTCCGTGAAAACCTATAAGCAGCTTTGGCAGTCTTACACGACAATAATTTCCCACAAACAGCAAACTGAAAAGCATAATATAACATTTTCCAATATATGCTACTTTTATTGCAGCTATAGCTACTTCCTCTGTATAAGCAAAAACCTCCATTGCATTTCCAACTGTGGTAATAAAACCACAAATACATATAAGCATAAGATATTTTTGATTAACAGAGGGTTTCTCCATAACCATATCTGCACAACATGCAAAACTGACAAACATTGCCAGCATATTCACAACGACATATAGTGTTTCCCACATATATATCTCTCTTATTTTCTCATGATATGATGTCAGGGTCAAGAGCCCCTAACTATAATGTCTACGAATTTTTACAGTTATTATTTCTTAGTATGATATATTTTCAGATTTATTTCTCCAATTTTATTATTTTTCAAACACATTTATAACAAAATAAATTATCATTTTTGTATATAAATTAGTTCATATTAATATTTTACAATTTATTGGATGCATTTATTGTCAAAACGCAGTGCAAAATGTGCATTTAAGATATTCGCATGAATATTTATTCTATATTTATACACAAAGAGTATGTTTTTCTTTTGTATATATTGTAGAAAAATAATATTTCTCTCTTATTTTTATTCTACATCCAATTTATCAAATGCTTATTGTCGGCATTTGTTTTTAATGGTATTATTGATATGATAACAATAAATCATTAGTACTATTGAAAGTGAGACTAATATCGTTATGAAATTATGCAGTAATGAATTTCTACAGTTCTTTGATTCAGTTCCGGATGGTATATCATCTACAGAAGAACTTACAGGCTACATTGCAAAAGCAATCACTCCTGTTGCAGATAAGATAGGTCTTGGAAAATTGGAAATAAAACTCAATGTTCCTGCCTCTGCCTATGAACCTCAGATAAAGAACAGTTTCATTTTGCTTTATTATTACAAAGATGGTTATGATAATCAGACAAGCATCTCACAGAATTTTGAAACTCATTCAGGTGGATCACTGGTTGTATACGCTTATCCTCGTAAGGATGTGTCATGGGATTTGGACGATAAACCACAGATAAATTTCCTTTGTCATGCTATAAATATGATATTTAGCAAAGCAACTCTTACCAGACTGATCCGTTATGCTACCATTACAGATTCTATTACAGGTATTGCCAATACTGCCGGACTGCATATATTTCTTGAAATTATCTGTAAACAGCATACTCAGGCGCAATACACAGCTTTCTTTATGAATATAAAGAATTTCAGATACTACAATCAGAGATTTGGTTCAAGAAATGGTGATGCAATACTAAGACGCTTTTCACAACGTGTAAATGATTACATGCTTCCTGATGAAAAATTTGCAAGACTGGGCGGAGATAATTTTGTTGCCATTGTAAAGTCTGAAAGACGGGAATCTTTTCAGGATTTTATGACCTGCGTTAAGCTTCATATAAATCTTGGTGAAACCATTAATACCTTCTATCTATCAGTACGTATGGGAATATATGAAGTGTTGTCAACAGATTCTTCAAGCGAGATTATGAATAATGCATCCATCGCCTTATGTATTGCAAAAAGTTCTCCACATCATGACTATATATGGTTCCGCCCTGACATGATAGAGCGTTCATTACATGACAAGGAGATTTCAAATAAATTTTCAAGTGCAATCGATAACAACGAATTTGTTGTATACTATCAGCCAAAGATTGATCTTAGAGATGGCAGCCTTTGCGGAAGCGAAGCTCTTGTACGTTGGAAAAAGGACAATACAATAGTTCCTCCAACAGAATTCATTCCTGTACTTGAAAGAGAAGGCACTATATGTGTTATGGATTTTTATGTACTGGAATGTGTATGCAGCCAGATTCGTTCATGGTTACAACAGGGTATTGAACCTGTAAGAGTGTCTGCTAATTTTTCTAAAATACATTTGCATAACAAAAAGCTGGCAGAGGATATAATCGCAGTTCTCAAAAAATATGATGTCGATTCTAAATATATTGAAGTTGAAATTACTGAAACCTGTGGATATGAAGATTTTGATGCTCTTTATGATTTTGTAAAATCAATGAAGAACTACGGAATTCATACTTCTATTGATGATTTTGGCACAGGTTACTCATCGCTTAATCTCTTAAGTGATTTGGATGTAGATATAATAAAACTGGATAAATCCTTTATACAGACAAGTGATTATCCCAGTGTTCATAAAAGCGACAAAAAGCATAAGTCAACTGAGATTGTTATAAAGACAATAATAAATATGGCTCACGAGCTTGGTATGCAGATAATATGCGAGGGCGTAGAGACTGATGAACAGGCCAGATTCTTAAAGGAACTCAACTGTGACATGGTTCAAGGCTATTTATATGCAAGACCATTACCTGTTGAAGAATACGAAAATATATTATTGAAAAATAAATAAAAATATAAATAGCAAAAAAATAACTGACATTAATGTCAGTTATTTTTTATTTTCAAAACCACATCTATTTATTTATCCAATCTTTTAACTGCTGTTTTGGCGCAAACCCTATATGTCTGTCAACTACCTGTCCGTCTTTTAAAAGAAGTAACGCAGGTATGTTTGATATTCCATTTCTTATTGCAAGCTCTGTATTCTCATCAGTATCAGCATTAAAAAACTTTACATCCGTAAGCTCCTGTGATAATTCTTCAAGAAGCGGTGCCAGCATCTGACATGGTCCACACCATGTAGCTGAAAAATCTACTACTGCGACCTTTGCATTTAAAGCCTTACTCATATCATTGTTTGTAATCTTTTCAACCATTGTAAATCCCTCCTAATAAACATTTTAATTTAAATAAACATTTTGGTTACTGTACACAGGCTATATCCCGCGAGGTGTTTTCTGAATGAATTTTACCCTTTAGCTTTTTTAGCCAAATAGGTTACTGCTGAGAGAGCAGCTATATTTCCCTGACCTGCAGCTTTAATGTACTGATACGGCCTTCCGACAATATCACCGCATGCAAAAAGTCCTTCCATATCTGTTGCCATTTGCATATCAGCCTTAACATGATTGTCCACAAGTTCAAGTCCCGGTACCAGCTGAGCAGGAGAAACTGCATCACGAAGGATAAAAACCCCGTCAACCTTATGAAATCCTTCATTTGTCTTAATACCCTCTACTTTTGATTCTCCTGTTATTTCCAGCGGTCTTTCATTTATAATCTCAATCTTTTCATCAAACTCAGGAATATCTTTTTGCATGGGAATATAATAAACTTTATCTACAATCTCCGACAAATATTTTGCTTCTGCAGCTGCCTCACTGTTATATCCAATAACAGCTACGTCTTTACCTCTGTAAAACATGGCATCACAGGTAGCACAATAACTCACACCACTTCCAAGCAGCTCTTCTTCACCCGGAAAAGGTTTGCCAGACACCACACCTGTTGCCAGAATCACACTTGATGCCTCATACATCTCATTATCTGTCTGAAGTGCAAAGTAATCGCCCATCGAATATACTGCTGTTACCTTTTTGTTAAGAATATCTATATCCATTTCCTTAAGATGCCTGTTATATCTGTCTGCCAGTTCAGTGCCGGAAATACTTGGAAATCCGGGATAATTTAATATCTCATGTGCTTTTACAATCTTATCACTAAGATTTTTACTTCCAAATAAAAGAATCTTTTTGTTTCTTACCTTTGCTGTTATTGCAGCAGACACACCTGCAGGTCCTGTTCCAATTATCGCAATATCAACACGTTCCATCTTTAATCATTCTCCATTATTTCATAGCAAGAAATGCCTTATATCCTTTGACAGCCTCATATATATCAGCTTTGCTGCTCACCTCAAAAGGTGCATGCATATTGAGAACTGCAACACCACTGTCAATTACATTCATGCCAAGATTTCCCATGATGTATGCAATTGTTCCGCCGCCGCCCTCATCTACTTTTCCAAGCTCGGAGAACTGATAGAATACACCTGCATCATCCATTACTTTTCTAAGTGCTGCAATATATTCAGCTGACGCATCATTAGAGCCACTCTTTCCACGGCTTCCGGTATACTTGTTAAATGAAATTCCCTTAGAAAGAAAAGCTGCATTGCTCTTTTCAAATGCACTTGCATATAAAGGATCAAAACCGGCACTTACATCTGAAGAAAGCATTCTTGAATTGGCAAGCGCACGTCTTACAAGTATATTTGAATCCTTTTCCGTAGCAGCTACAAGCTCAGCAACAGCATTTTCAAAGAATCTTGACTGCATACCGGTTGCTCCCACACTGCCTATCTCTTCCTTGTCCACTAAAAGACAGCAAAGGGTATTCTCAGTTATCTGTGTCGTTATATCATAATCAAGCATTGCAAACAGAGAAGTAAATGCACATATCCTGTCATCCTGACCATAAGCAAGCACCATGCTTCTGTCAAAGCCTAAATCTCTTGCCTTTCCTGCCGGCACGATCTCAAGCTCTGCTGAAAGGAAATCATCTTCTTCCATACCGTACTTGTCAGCAAGAAGCTTCAATACATTTGCTTTAACAGCCTCTTTTTCTTCATTATCAAGTTCTTCATTTGCTTCTAAAGGACGATTGCCAATAAGAAGGTCAAGATTTTCTCCTGTAACTACTTCTGTTGCCTTTTTACTCATCTGATTTCCTGCAAGATGAATAAGCAAATCAGTGATAACAAATACCGGGTCTTCATCCTTCTCACCAATATTTACATTTATGACTGCGCCATCTTTCTTTGCTACAACCCCATGAAGTGCAAGTGGTACAGCAGTCCACTGGTACTTCTTGATTCCACCATAATAATGTGTATCCAAATACGCAAATCCGTCTTTTTCAGATAATGGATTTGGTTTTACATCTATACGTGGCGAATCTATATGTGCTCCAAGAATATTCATTCCCTCTGATATAGGTTTTTTACCAATCTGAAAAAGTGCAATACTCTTATTCATCTGAATAACATAAAATTTATCACCAGGCTGTGGTTTGATACCTGATTCAAGACTGCTGTATAATTCCTTATAGCCATGCTCTTTTGCCATTCTTACAGCAAGTGTCACACATTCTCTCTCAGTTTTTCCCTCATCAAGACATTTTTTATAACGCTCACATATTTCCTCCAAAGATTTCTTTTCTGCTTCTTCTAACTTTAGCCAGACATTCTCTCTACCCATTGTATATAAACCTCCATATTTTTATATATGTACTCCAAATCTGTCTAATATTTCAAGAGCACATATATCTTTTTAATAGTATACCTCAATATAGTATCTTTTAACAATAATTTCTATATTAAATTTACAAAATTAATGTCATAATATATTGCTTTTTCTTGATTTGTCAGAAATTATGCACTATAATATCATTGATAATATTAATGTTAGGGGGGGAGTTTTTTGACAATAAAGACTGACAAAATAAGCGTCGAACAAATTTGCGCAATTATTGATGAAATGTATCATTGTATGGATGATTATCTCTATGTATACGATATCATAAATGATTTCTATTACATATCACCAAATGCTGCTGAACGCTTTGATATGCCTTCAAATAATTTTAATAATGTTTTGGAAGCTCATCATCGTTTTGTTTTCCCTGATGATATGCCTGTATTACAAAAGGATCTTGACAAAATTGTGTCAGGTGAATGCAAAAGCCATAATCTGCAGTACAGATGGATGTCCAAAGACCATAAACCAATATGGATAAACTGTCGCGGAACTGTTTCATATGAAGGAGACAGACCTGCATTTATGGTCGGATGCATAAATGAAATCGGAAAAACCCAAAAGGCTGATAATATAAGCGGCTTACTCGGACTTGCAAGTCTGCAGCAGTTTTTGGAAACTTACAAAGATGCACTGCCAAAGGGTTTTGTTATACGCTTAGGACTTGATGATTTCAAGGAAATTAATGAAAAGCTTGGTTCAGACTATGGGGATATGCTCCTTAGAGAAACAGCCAAATATATTGGAGACTGTCTCCTGGAAAATCAGAAGCTATACCGTGCTGTATCTGATGAATTTATTATAATAGATTTTGACGGAAACTCTACTGAACAAGCCGTTGAAGAATATAAATCCATACGCCATGCAATAGACTCATTTGTAGAAGCCAATCACTATGAAGCAGTATTTACCATATCGGGAGGAATACTTGAAGCTGAAGACTGTATAGCAAATAATTTTACAGATATTATGAAATTCTCCGAATTCGCATTGAACGAAGCAAAGCGTCGTGGCAAGAACTGTTGTTATATCTTCACTCATAAGGATTATGATAAATTTTTGAGGAAACGTCATCTCACACAGCTTTTAAGACGTTCAGTCACACGAGATTTTGAAGGCTTTGAGGCATATCTTCAGCCACTGTTCGCAACTTCGTCAAATGAACTGTATGGAGCCGAAGCACTTATGCGATTTAGAACTGATGAGTACGGAATGGTATCTCCTGCAGAATTTATTCCGGTGTTGGAGGAAACAGGTCTGATAATGCCTGTGGGAAAATGGATGCTACACAAATCTCTTGAATTGTGTAATACAATCCATAAATACATACCTAACTTTAGAATCAGTATAAACATATCATATATACAGGTGCTAAAAAGCAGCATCATCAGTGATATATTATCGGCAGTGGATGAACATTCCATCTCTCCATCAACAGTCATAATTGAGTTAACCGAGAGCGGACTTGTAACTGCTGACTCACGTATAGACAAATTGTGGTCACGAATGAAGGAGGAAGGCATAAGACTTGCTCTTGATGATTTTGGTACAGGCTATTCAAACTTCAACTATCTCAAGGATCTTAAGCCTGATATAATCAAAATTGACCGTTCCTTTACGATGAAAGCGATAGAGAATCCTTACGAATTTAACCTTTTATCACTTATTGCAAACATGGCTCACAACATGGAGCTTAAGGTGTGTATCGAAGGAATTGAAAATCTTGAAGAGCTTGATAAGATAAAAAATATTTCACCTGATTACTGTCAGGGATACTATTTTGGAAGACCCTGTCCATTTAATGAATTTATGGAGACCTATATACAGTCAAAATAGAATAAAATAATATAATATAATATAGTATCAAAAAAGATGTCCGTACTTTATCGGACATCTTTTTTGTGTAAATTTATTATTAAACTTTTTACAAAATGGCTTTTGACACCCTAATCCTAATAGACAAACTTTTTAGACTCAGTGTTAAGCATCTCTGCAACTGCAAGCAGATTCTGACCCATACCTGTAATATCTGAAATAGCTCCCGCCTGAGTATCAACTGATGCCATTGCTTCATTACAGCAGGCTGCATTTTCTTCTGATATTGATGAAAGACCTTCTATCATATTTACGATAGTATTCTTGCTCTCCATCATATTGTTACTTGAGTCAAAAATAGTACTTACACTTGCCTGCACGCTTTCAAGACAGTTCTCAATCTCAATAAATTTGGACTGGGTGTCCTCAACACTCTGTGCCTGCTGCTCAAATATCTTCTCCATATCTATCATATTGTCAGTAGCCTCTGAGGTCTTATCCAGAAGTTCTTTTATTATTTCACCTATCTCATTGGTAAGTGCATTAGTCTCCTCGGCAAGACTGCGAATCTCTTCGGCAACAACTGCAAATCCTTTTCCAAGCTCTCCCGCCCTTGCAGCCTCAATTGCTGCATTTAATGACAGCAGGTTAGTCTGGTCAGCTATATCATTGATCTTCTTACTTGTAATGTCAATCTTTTGTGCCTGAACATTATTCTGCTCCATTGCCTCCTTAACACTGGCAATACTCTGTTTACTTCTCTCCGTCTTTGCAATAAGATCCTTAATCGCTACAAGTCCATCATTTTTAACCTTGTCCATTCGATCCGCATTGTCGTGCAGGTTGTTAACATCACTAAGATTACGCACAATGAGATTATCCAGATTTGAAACCTCCATTGCACCCCTAGTGGTTTCCTCTGCCTGAGAAAATGCACCCTTGTTCACTTCCTCCATGGTTCTTGCAATCTCATCCGATGACTGCTTAACAGACATAAGTTTATTTGAGAGCTCTGAAACATCAGCATTAAGTGTTACGGAAGACTGATCTATCTTTTCTACAATAAGCTTAAGATTATCATGCATAAGAGTAATGTTTCGGCAGATACTTCCGACCTCATCAATTCTCTTATTCATTGCTCTTACCTGTTCAATCTCACCCTCAGTAAGATCATATCGTGCAACTCGATGGATTTCCCTTGCGCAAATCTTAAGTGGATTGATAACCATTTTATAGATTACACTTGTAACAATTACCAATGTTACGACACCCGAAATCACATTTAGTATGGAAATTTTAATAACTGTACCCGCCACATGGGGTCTTACCTCTGCCAAAGTAATGCCTGCTACCCTTGCTATATCTTTTTCCCATACTCTGCATGCAAAAGCACTCGGTCCGGTAAATGCAATCAATAAAACGATAAACATAAAAATAACAAGATTCACTATGACAGATTTCTTTTTGTATTTTTCAACCTTCTGTTCAATTTTTTCAAATACCTGCTCTTTATTGTCCATTTCGTCCCTCCATATACAAAAAATTTATATAATACAAATTATACAATAGATTTGCGATTTTTTCAATATTTTCAGTTATTTAAATTGAATTCACATTAAATAGTGTTAATTCTCTTTTAATCTTTTATGTGCAACTATGGCAAAACATACAGCATGAACAGACAAAGTGATTATCCAGGAAATAGGATATGACAGATATACTGTATTCAAGGTATGATATTCAGGTATCTGAAATACTGTGGAAAGCCACAAAAGCCTGAGTCCACAGGCACCTATAAGTGAAACAATCATAGGCATTATCGCATAGCCTATTCCTCTTAATGCGCCTACAAATACCTCCATTATTCCACAGAGACAATATATTGAACATATAACTCTCAAACGCCCCATTCCTGCATCTATAACCTCAGGGTTTGAGGAATAAAAGCCCAAAAGCTGTCTTCCAAAAAATACGATGGTATTTCCCATTATCAGACCGGTCATTATTACAAAAAGCTGACCTGCAAAAAGTATTTTGTAAATACGTTTATACTGTCTTGCACCATAATTCTGGCTTGTAAAGGATATAGTTGCCTGATAAAACGAATTCATTGCCATATATACAAAGCCTTCAATATTGGCACCTGCCGAATTGCCTGCTACTTCTACTGCACCAAAACCATTGATTGAAGACTGAATGACTACATTTGACAATGAAAAAACAGTTCCCTGAAGTCCTGCCGGCAAACCAATCCTCAATATCTTAAGAAGCTTAGCTTTGGTAATCACAAGCTTTTTAATGTCAAGTCTGATTCCACCATCCTCATGCAAAAGACAGTTTATTATCATAACTGCCGATACCGTCTGAGAAATTGCGGTAGCGGCACCTACACCTGCAACTCCCATGTTAAAAACTATTACAAATACCAGGTTGAGGCATACATTTATAAAACCGGCAAACATAAGGTAATAAAGTGGTCGTTGCGTATCTCCTACTGCCCTTAATATAGCACTTCCAAAGTTGTAAACCATTGTTGAAGTCATACCCAAAAAATACACCCTGAGATACAGTACAGCCAGGTCAAGTACCTCCTTTGGTGCCTGCATAAGCTGAAGTATAGGCTTTGCAACCACTATGCCTAATATTGTCAGAAAAATACCACTTATAATACTGAGCATTACCGATGTATGTATGGTTTCCTCAAGATCTTTATATTTTTTTCCACCAAAATACTGTGCTGTCAAAACATTGGTTCCAATAGACATACCGATAAATAAATTTGTTATCAGATTGATAATAGGACCATTTGACCCGACTGCTGCCAGTGCATTATCACCGGCATAACGTCCAACAACTACTACATCTGCTGCATTGAACAAAAGCTGCAGCATACTTGAACACATAAGTGGTATTGCAAAAATAAGCATCTTCCTAAAAACAGAGCCATTGCACATATCCACCTTATGCGATTTTCGCTCTACTTTATTCATTTTAATCACCCTATTTTCTTCAAATTCTGCAAATCAGTCTTCAAATCTACTTTCTAAGCCCCTTGGGATAATGATTCTTCATTATCTGTCCGGCAAGCTTGCCCCAGCCAATACTGTATCCTCTGTAGGTCATGAGATACCATCCTTTTTCACCCTCATGATTAAGAGTCATACCATTAAGATATGCATTGGCCATATTGTCATTATCCTCAGTGTACAACTCCATCGTATGTTTGACCTGATCAGGCTTCAGTGCAAGTGCAAGTGCATGCGACGGCTCAAAACGATTCTTCTTGAGTGTACCCAGATGCAGTCCGGGTCTAAGCACCTTCATGCCCTTTACGGAAGGCATACCCGCCGGCATCAGATACAGCTGATCCCCAAACTTTAAAAGTCTGTCCCTGATACCACAGAGCACATCGTCATTTAAGGTAGCTTTAACAAATTCATCAAAATCAGACAAATTTTTCTGCTCCTTTGCTGACAAGCCCTGTTCAAGACCATTCTTTACAAAGCCCTGATATCCTTCTATAACCTCACCCTTTTTGCGAAGTACTGCAAGATAATGTCCTTCTCCATCAAGCCTATGTGGAAAAAGCCTTATTGTAGACTCAATATTCTCAGGAGCCTCAACATCCTTGCACCAATCGGCAACCCCTGTTGACATTCCATCATATAAAGGTATCTTCTCAATCTCATAGTCGGGGTGTCTTTTGATAAATCTGGCAATACTGCCTTCATTTTCATCAGGGGCAAAGGTACAGGTCGAATAGACGAGCCTGCCACCTTCCCTGAGCATTATATCTGCGCAGTCAAGAATCTCATCCTGTCTGTCCGCACAGAGCCGTACATTCTCAGGACTCCACTCCTCAACCGCCTCCTCATTCTTTCTGAACATCCCTTCACCGGAGCAGGGCGCATCCACCAGTATCCTGTCAAAATAGCCCTCAAAAAGCTCTGCCAGATGTTTTGGTGTTTCATTAGTTACAACAGCATTTGTGATACCCATTCTCTCAACATTTTCAGAAAGAATCTTTGCCCGCTGCGGATGAATCTCATTACATACCAGGATACCCTTATTCTGTAGATAAGAAGCAATCTGTGTAGTTTTTCCACCGGGTGCTGCACAAAGGTCCAGTATCTTTTCACCGGGCTCTGCTCCTATATAAGCTGCCGGTGCCATTGCACTGGGTTCCTGTATATAATACAATCCCGCCTCATGCATAGGATGCCTGCCCGGCTGATCCTCTTCTGAGTAATAAAATCCGTTTTTTTCCCAGGCAACCGGCTTTAAAGAAAACAAGCCATATTCCAAAAACTGCTCAGTGCTGCCCTTTAGCTCATTTACCCTTAGTGAACGGAAATTTTCTTTTTCGTAACTATGTAGGAAAGCAGGATACGCTTCCTTAAGCATATCCTGCATTCTGATTTCAAATTCCTGTGGTAATTTTATCATAAAAGTCCTCTTTTTTTACAATACTAAACCTTTATTTTCATCACATCCCATAACGATATTGAGACACTGAACTGCTGCTCCTGATGCACCCTTTCCAAGATTGTCAAAACGAGTGGCAACAACAACTCTGTCCTCATTACCGGTTACATATATCTCAATGCCATCCCAGCCTGAACATCCGTCAGAGAAAATAACTCCGCCAGCCTCTACATCAGCGCCAAAAGGCATAACCTTGATAAACTGTTCCCCCTTATAATATTCTGCAAAGAAATCTCTGATTTCTTCAGGAGTCATCTTCTTTGCAAGCATATCTGTATATAATGGAAGCTCTACTACCATACCACTGTAATAATCAGTTGTCATAGGTGCAAACAAAGGCATTCTGTCAAGACCGGTTATCTTCTGCATTTCCTTAAGGTGCTTATGAGTCTGTCCCCATGCATACATTCTGGCTGCACCATACTTCTTGTCACGCTCAGGATTTTCATACTCAGCGATAAGCTTCTTGCCTCCTCCGCTGTAACCGGATACTGCAAATACAGAAACCGGATAATCCTTAGGAAGGATACCACCTGCAACTAATGGATATGCACTTGTGATAAATCCTGTTGCATAGCAGCCCGGCACTGCAATTCTCTTGCCCTTCTTAATCTTGTCCCTATGCTCCTTAGAAAGCTCAGGATATCCGTATGCCCAGCCTTCCTCTGTTCTGTGAGCTGTAGAAGTATCTATGATAACTACATTTTCATTCTCTACCATCGCAACAGCTTCTCTTGCAGCAGCATCAGGAAGACACAAGAAAGTAATATCCGATGCATTTATATATTTTTTGATTTCATCAGGATCTTTTCTAAGTTCACTTGGAATCTTTAAAATCTCAATATCATCTCTGCCCTCAAAACGCTCAAAAATACGTAAGCCGGTTGTACCTTCGCTACCATCAATAAATATCTTCTTCATTTGTTTCCTCCTCGATCACTAAATAAATATCATTATAAACCATATTTTTTCAAAATTCCATTATAAGTTACATATCGGGCAAATTTTTATAATAAGACCATTCTGGAATTCATTAAAGAACAGCAAAGAATTCTTCACCCAATCAGCACTTCTTTTCCCTTGAATGCAAAACCATACTTACGGATATGCTCAGGCGATATTCCCTCTGCAATCAGTTCGTCCACATACTTCTTCTCATCAATCTGGGCAAGAGCCGCCTTTACCGTATCCTCCAGACATTTTTCACGGCGCGGATTGTAAACCTTAAATTCCAGCAATATCGCATCATCCTGCGTTTGATCTTTTGGTTTCAGCATCACATCATATCTGCCAAAGCCACTCTCACGATTTGACTTTATCACATATCGCCCATCCAGATCTACCATGAGCCCAAGCACGAAGCCATGATAGAAACGCTCAGGTTCCTTTCCTGAAGGTTTATTATCCACATCAAAGGAGCTGAATGTATATGCTGACACACGATTCATATACTCATTCATTGCATCAATATCATCCATAAGAAGAGCCTTTATAAAGTCATTATAATCTGCCTTTGACTTGCCGCCAAACCACCCGCTAATCATTCCTTCAAACATTCTGTGAACTTCATAGTTTGTGATCACAAGCTCATAGCGGGATATTTTATCTTTGACATCCGTCACTTTGAGGTAGCCGCTCGCAAGCATCAGACTCCATATCGCATCCTGATTGTCATCCAACTGACTATATACGATCTGTTCATCAATCGTAGTTATAAGTTTGCCTCCATTCATCAGATTTTCAAACTCTTTCTTGATCTCTCGGTTTCCTTCACGGATGAGTTTACCCACAAGACTATTGGAACTCGTGTTTGCCCAATATGTTCTAAGTTTTCCTGTATCAAGATAATTCAATATAGACCAAGGATTATAGATATCTTTAGTATCTCCAAAGATAAAACCATCATACCAGTGCTTTACTTCTTCCTTCTGTCCTCCCAAACCATATTCATCTAATGATTCATACACTTCGCCCTGTGTAAATCCAAATGCTTCTGCATATTCGTCAGATGTAGTGGTAACGACCTTCAGATTATTCAAATCCGAAAAAATACTCTCTTTGCTGACTCTTGTGATTCCTGTCATCATACCGCGCTCCAGCCACGGATTTGTCTTGAAGGTCGCATTAAAAAGGCTCCGCGTAAAGGCAACAAGCTCCTCCCAATATCCATCCACGTAAGCCTCCTGCATCGGCGTATCATACTCATCCAAAAGAATGATGACCTTTTTGCCATAATACCTGTAAAGCATATCCGACAGGTGATACAGAGCAAGCGTTGCTTCCGTATCTCCCATATCTGTCGAAATCTTATCAAATTTCTGAACGTCCAAGGTTGTGAGCCTGTCACTGTCTCTGATAAAATAAAATTCGTTATACAAATCCGTTATGAGCTGGCAAATCTTTTTCCGCGCAAGATCAAAGTTTTTTTCTTTGATCGGGGCAAAGGAGAGACTAAGCACAGGAAATGTTCCCTGCAATTTGTGGTATTTCTCATCTTTCCATATGGAAAGGCCGGAAAATATCTCTCCACCTTTTGCATATTTTAAAGAAAAAAAACGTTCCAGCATATTGATGTTCAGTGTTTTGCCGAAGCGGCGTGGACGCGTGATCAGTGTTACACTGTCTCCGCTCTCCCACCATTCCTTAATGAAATCTGTTTTATCAATATAAAAATAATCATTTCGAATAAGATCTTCAAAATTCTGAATCCCGATTCCTATTGTCCTTGCCATCAACTCACCATACCTCTCAGAGCATCATAAAACCGCTATACTAATATTATCAGTATAACGGTTTTATGACGGAAATACAATTCTATTGTTGAACTACATCTCACGGAATTTTGGGGTCGTTACTGTTCACTCCGTTCCAGTAACAAGTAAAAATCCATGCAAAATCACCTTCGGTGATGGATTTTTACCTGACTGCTATACGTTTTCTCACGGACTTAGCAGTAAATGCTAAGTCCTGTCTGAACTGTAACTTGGGGGCTGACACTTTCCGTTCTTATTTATGGCATTTCTCCGGTTTATTCCACCTTAAGCATAGAATCAAAATCAATCAGCGCAAGATTATCATCATCCTCTGTAGCAGATAATGCTTCATTTGAAAAGCCTGACTTTGAAAAAATGCAGTAATACTTGTCATGATAAGAAAACAATTCGCTTCGTTCCTGTAACGTATCCACTACCGATAAGTCAACCTTCTCATTTCTCCACTTACACTCACAAAATAATGCTTTTTTGCCCATAACTGACATAATATCAATTTCTTCCTGACATCTTAATTTGGGATTATTTCCCCACCAGCGTCCAATCTCTCCGATTGGAAATGGCAGCTTTGAATAAACCTGTGGCAAAAATAAATACTGTTTACAAATCTCTTCAAAAACTGCCCCCATAAAATCACTTAGCTGTGGACGAACCACAGTATCATAAATCTGCTGTCCGACACCACGAATGATGCTGCTGGAATTTGGTCTTACAAATCTATACCAGAAAAGATACATGCTGTCTGTCAGTTTATATAAAGTTTTCCTGCTTTTATCAGGCTCTGTAATTGGTGTTTCCCTACATACAATCTCCAAAGCAATCAGGGAAGATAACTGGTTGCTGCATCCACTTGTCTCCAATCCTGTTTTGGTCGCAATCTCATTGAGCTTACTTGCTCCGGATGCAATAGCAGAAATAATCGAATGATAAGTCATAGGCTCTCTAAGTTCCTGTTTCATCAAATTGATTGGTTCTTCAAACAAACGCCCCGACTCATCAAAAAAGAGCTGCACGATATTTTCATCCATATCAAGTTGCTGATTGATACGTGACAAATATTCCGGTATACCACCGGTCACTCCATACAAAACAGCCTGTTGTTCAGGCTCAAAATTTGCCAGCATTCTCCTTGCTTCAAAAAATGTAAAAGGATGAATTTTGAACTGTGCTGTCCGTCGTCCATACAAAGGACTTTTATACCCTAAAACCTGCTCCTCCATAAAGCTCATGGAAGAACCGCACAAAATCAGAAAAAGCCTGCTGTCCTTCCAGCAGCGATCAATATGGCTTTGAATCAACGAGGAAATTGCAGGATAAGATACTGCCAGATATGGATACTCATCAATTGCAATAACCATCCTCTCACCTGATAATGCAATTGAATCAATATATGACAATAATGCTTCAAAATCGTGAAACTCTGCTATTCCATGTTTCAAGTCTCCATTTGATAATAACGCTTTTGACAATCCACTAATATTTTCTCTTTTTGTACCTTCAACTGAAATGTAATAAACACCTGGTTTTTCTTTCATAAATTCTCGAATCAGAGTGGTTTTTCCTACACGTCTCCTGCCGTACAAAACTGCAAACTCAAACTGATTGCTTTGATACATCAGATTTAATTTTTTTAATTCACGCTCTCGTCCTACAAACATATAACACCTCATTAATTTGCTAATTGTATAATTAGTAATTGTTAGATTAGTAATTATATTTATAGTATATTGAAAAGCTAACAAAAAGGCAATCAGAAA
>JAFPAQ010000002.1 GCA_017424235.1 Lachnospiraceae bacterium
TGACCCAGAAGAAATGTTAGATCAAACATATAAAAATAGACATGTTAATGTATATAATATGGTTGATGATGAATGTGCTGCCATTACAGCAGAGCTTATACAGGATTGTTTTGAAAAGTGTAATACAGGAATTAGAGAAGCTGCCTGTCAACATAGAGTAGATGGTTTAGCAAAAGCTATGAGTATTTTATATAAGACATTGGACAACTATAAAAAGAATCCAGATTCAAAGCGTTATATGAATAGTTTAAAAAGTGCATTAAGCAGAAAGAGTGCTTTTGCAGCATTTAAGAGAAGCTATGTAAGAAAGCATATAAATGATTATCCTGGTTTAGAAGAATTATTGATATAACAGATGAAAAGGTAGAGATTAATTGAATAAAAATTATTTTTTCGGATGCGTTTGCATCCGATTTTTTTTCGTTATAGGAAATTGCAACAGTGTAAATCATTTAATCAAAAAACGCAGCTTATTGTAATTGGATGCGCTGGCATCCAATTTTTTTAAATTGTCATAAATTCATAAAACAATATTATAAAATGAAGTTGACATAAAAGTCAATAAATTTATTAAAATAACTGTATAATTATTGCAATAGACACTATTTAAGGGTATAATTTATATGAATATACTAAATTTACTGATAAAAGGAGGGATTTATATTCTTTCCTGTGTTTTGATAACAGTTATTGTGTTTTTATATGGTATTACGATAGGCAGCTTTTTGAATGTATGTATATACAGGATACCCAAAAAGGAAAGTGTGGTAGTAGTGCGCTCACACTGTATGAAGTGCGGATATCAGCTCAAATGGTATGACCTTATCCCACTTTTCAGCTATTTGTTTCTAAGAGGCAGATGCAGGAAATGCGGTGAAAAGATTTCCATACAGTATCCGATAATAGAAGCCTTTAATGGAGTTATGTATGTGCTGATTTTCATGTTTACAGGGCTTAGTATTAATACTCTTCTGTACTGTCTTTTGTCAAGTGCATTGACAGTTATTGCAGTTATTGATTTCAGAACCTATGAGATTCCTTTTGGAATAAATATTTTTATAGGCTGTCTCGGAGTTATTCGCGTTGCCACAGATTTGTCACATTGGACAGATTATTTAATTGGCTTTTTCAGCGTGAGTGTACCACTTTACCTGTTATATATAGTCACTAAGGGCAGAGGAATAGGCGGCGGTGACGTTAAGCTTATGGCAGTAAGCGGGTTTTTGATTGGCTGGAAATGTAATATACTGGCATTTGTGCTTGGATGTATTTTAGGCTCAGTGATTCATATGATACGGATGAGAGTATCAAAGGCTGAACATGTACTTGCAATGGGACCTTATCTTTCCGCAGGCATAATGATAGCTGCGTTGTGGGGAGAGGCTTTGATTGACTGGTATTTAAGAATATTTTTAAATCTTTAATAAATATATGTAACAATTTACAATTAGTATTTCATAATTTTGTGTGTATAAACTTTGGAAAGGAAACGGTGAAGCTAAATGGCTAAAGTGCTAAGTGTTGAGATTGGTATGTCCAATACCAGAATCGTAGAGATGGATTATCAGACTAAAAAACCAAGAGTGTATAGATGTATTGAAGTACCAACACCTCAGGGAGCAGTAAGGGATGGATATCTTGATGTAAGTATGATGGATAAGCTTGCAGAGAATATAAAAACAGGTCTTGCAGAGAACAAAATAAGGACTAAGAGAGTCTTATTTACCGTATTTTCAGGCAAGATAATCAGCAGAGAGGTAGTAATACCGGGGGTTAAGACACATCAGATAGCTGCACTTGTAAAATCAAATGTAAGTGAATATTTTCCGGTTGAACTCGATGAGTACAAGATAACCCACATGCATATTAATTCTATCAGTGACGGTGATGGAGTAGGCAAGCATAAGGTCATGGTAATAGCAGCAGAAAAAGCACTTCTTGCAGGCTATGACAGGCTTGCAGAGGATTTGGGACTCCGTCTTGTGGACATTGATTATATAGGTAACAGTATATATCAGTCTGTAAGATACAGTGCCGGTGCTGACGCCATACTGGCAGTAAAGTTTGAGCAGGATAATGCTATAATCACTATCCTTAAAGAAGGTACAATGCTGTTACAGAGAAATATTAATTTCAGGAGTAATGGCAGACATGCAGAAGATGAACCATTAAGTCCCAAGGAAGTTATTGGCATGCTGGTCAATTCACTTATGCGTGTTATTGACTTTTATTTGAACAATGATGAGAAAAACAGTATATCCAAGATATATCTTATGGGCGAGGGCGGCTCGGAAGAGGTAGTCAGCAGGATAATAGAGAAAAATACCCAGATAAAGTGCAAGCCACTTTCTATAGTAAGAGGTACCAGTATCCAGAGAAGGGCTGAGGATGCCCGGCTTTGTGTATTTGCTACTGCAATTGGTGCCGGTATGGCAAGTGTGGGATTTGCAAATGAAAAGGAAAAAGAACGCCATGAGACCAATTATGTTAATGCCTGTGTGCTGATGGTGATACTCTTTGTGGTAGTAATAGGAGCAATTATGTCAATGTCATTAATTCCATACGAAACTGCCAAGCTGGAAGAAAAGGGATTAAAGCACAAGGAAGAAAGTCTTGCACAGGCAAAGGCAATATATGACAAATATATGGGTGTAAAAGACTTATGGGGACATATAGAGTATGGAAACTGGCTTACAGAAAACAGCAATGATGCAATAATCGATTTTTTTGCAGAGCTTGAGCAGAAGCTTCCTGCCGAGGTAGAGGTTACACAGTTTTCATCAGATGATGAGCAGTGTGTAATGGCAATGAGAGTTTCTGATAAGGACACGGCAGCAAAGGTTATTGATACACTTAGAGAATTTGAAAGTGTTGATACAGTATGTGTTTCATTATTAAAAGAGGAAAGTGATGATTCAGACATATCAGGTCTTGAAGTAACAAACACTATGGTGTCCTTTGAAATTTCCTGTGTATACAGTCAGGGAGCAGATTTGGAAAAACCTTCTTCGGCAGCAGAAAGAGCAGCAGCAGCTTTGGCTGAAGAAGCTACGGTGGAGATTATACAGTAGGAAAATAACTTTTTTGAAGAAAGTGTGGATTAGTATGGGTTTTAATTTGTTAAAAAAGGATAAGGCTTCTAAAGCCACTGAGACAGTCAGTCTTGAAAAGGAAACTTCACAGGAGAACGAAGTGCAGGAGACTCAGGAGGAAAGTTACAGTATTGTAGAGGAAAATAAGGAAGCTCTGGCTGAGGATGAAAAGGTACAGGTAAAAGATAAAAAACTGAAGAATAAAAGGACAAAGTCTAAGGAAAATAAAGAAAATTCAAAGGAAAGCCGAAAGATTCGAAATGACAAAATAAAAAAGATGTTTAATAAGCAGACCTTTGCAATTGTGAGTGCTGTTGGTACTCTTCTGGTGGTAATAATCTATGTGTTTGTATATCTTGATTTTTCTGAAAAAACGCAAACTCTTGAATTATCCAACAGAAAGCTTGCAGAAAATATAAAGCAGCTTGAAGAATACGATGCCAATAAGGCACAGTATGAACAGGATATTGAGGATTATACAAATGCAATCAACGAGATAATGGGAAATTATCCTGCGGATGTCAGGGAAGAGGATATCATTATGCTTGCAGTGCAGATTCAGCAAAATAATGAGATTGCATATAACAATATCAAGATGGAAGATACAGAGAATGTTTATACAGTAAGTAAGGATGTTGTACAGCCGGCTGGAATTGAGGAATTTGACAAAGATATCATTTTTGAACGTAAACTGGCTACATATTCAAACACTACCAATTATGGAAATCTTAAGGGCTGCATTGAGCAGATTTTTAATTCAGATAACAGAATAGCAATAAATCAGATTATTTATACCAAAAATAAGGAAACCGGTGAGCTTGAGGGAAATATTGATCTGAAATTTTACTGTGCAAAGGGTACACAAAAAGAGTACACAGTGCCTGATATTAAAGAATATATCAGCGGAACAAGTGATTTCTTCAAATCCGGAAGTGTAAATGTCACAAAAACAGAGAACACAGACGAAGAGGGAAGTGATTCAAATGAGGATTCAGGCGAAGTGGCAGTTGAAGAATGATACAGAACATAAAGAAGGCTTAAAAAATGCAAAAATAATAACTGATAATAAAGGGCTTTCGTTGGTTGAGGTTATCGTTGCAATAATGATACTCTCTCTTGTAGTGGTGCCCACTCTTCATTCGATTACTATGGCTATGGGATATAATCAGAAAGCACGTATAAGACAGAGTGTGACAGTATCTGCAGAGAGTGTTATGGAGGTATTCAAAGGCTATGATATGGAGTCTTTGAGAGCAGCATTTGATGCAGGGGCAATAGACGGAATAAATACAGAGGGGGGAAGCTTTTCATATACTCCGAATCCCGTTACTTCTGAAAGTGATCCTATTAATTTTAAAATCAATAATATGAAGATTGAAAACGGTTCAAAAATAAACCTTGTCAATGTTGAGGTAAAGGCAACTCCTGTATACAAAAAGGATGATATTATGGAACCGGCAAACTCCAATAAAGAATATGATGCTATATTCAGGGGAAATAAGGAGCTTGATAAATATGCACATGAAAAGGCTATTGATGACTTTAAATCAAGAAATGATGGTGAATATATTAAAAAGTTCCTTGAAGAATTAAATGAAAAGGATGAAAGAAAGCGAACTCTTGATGAAACAGATATTGATTTTTCATGTCTTAAATTAAAAGAAAAGCAGACGCAGTATACTGTTGACGGAAATGAGACAGAAATGCATGTTTATGTAAGTGTTAAGTATATTTATGGAATGAAAGACTATCCTTATTATACTAAAAAGACTATACCAGAAGCTCCGGAAGTTTCAACTGAAGTTGCCGGCGAAGAAGGCACTACTGAAACCTCAACAGATGAGATAGAGTATGAGGAAGATTTTTTAGATGATTTTGAGATAAAAGAAGAAAATAAGATTAATTTTCCTGATACGGACATAGAGCTGTTTATTCCTGTGAGTGACTATATTACGGATTGTTCATTAAAAGATGCGTCTACAGGACAATATGAATTTGCAAATGTAAAAGTGAGTCCGGATAAGACAAAGGTCAGAAACCGGTTATTTATATACTATTTTCCAAAATATAATAAAGAGCTTGAATATAGAGATGCTAATGGCAATACTGTATATGTTGACAATATTGATAACGGCAGTTCACCGGAAGGAATAAAGGATACTATTAAGATTAAGTCCAATATGGATATAGACTGTTATCTGATAAAGCAGAAGCCGTATTCGGTAGATATGACAGATATAGAGCTTAAAATCTATGAGGACAGATACAGCACTCTTGCATCGGTGGAGGGTGACGGAAATATAAAACTGTATCATAACCTTGGATATAATCTTGGAGATGGCAGCTTAGTGGGTGTGCCGACTTTATCTTCGTTTGGAGCTAATATATATGACTTTGTCAGTGGAGAAGGTGGAGATGCTATTGGTAAAAAGTATATCCGAAAAGATAAAATGCTTGTTTATAAGCTGGAAATGCAGCTTTTTGATGCAAAAACCGGTAATCTCGTAGCTAAGCTTGATGGAACCATGGGTGAGAAAAAGCTTAATATAGAGTAGTGATAAAGTATGGAGAAGTAAATGCTTTTTAAGAGAATAAGTAATCATTTAATGAAAAAAAAATATCGACTTGATGATTCAGGAGCTGCAATTCTTACTGTTATGGTAGTGACTGTATTTATAACTATACTTGCTACTACACTTTTGTATATAACAGGCATGAATTATCAGATGAAACAGGCAGATTATCAAAATAAGCAGTGCTTTTATAAGTGTGAAACATTACTTGATGATCTGAAAGGCAAACTTACACAGGATGTATCAGTAGCTTTTGAGGAATCCTACAGAGCTGTAATGATACAGTATACCACTCTGGATGCTGCTTCCAGACAGGAGGAATTCCAGAAAGCCTACATGGCAGCTCTTAAAGATATATGGATAAAGAACAAGGACTGGACAGGCAAAAACTACTGGAATGGCAGTGAGTGGAAACATGAAAGTCCATCAGGTGGCAGAGTACCTTCAGATGCACCATCTGCTGATACATACACAGCAGGTCTTAAGAGCTTTATGAAATTCGACACAATAAAGACTTCGTATGAAGGAAATATAGAGGGAGAATTTGATATTAAATGGATTGGAGACAAAGATGGAAATTTTATCACACAAATAGATGAGTCAGTTACTAATACAGATGGTGAAGTTATTACTACTGTTAGTGAAAAGTTATTTGTACTAAAGGGAATAAGGGCATCCTTTGTCTCGGAAACAGGTTATAGCTCATATATAATAACTGACTTGGGTATAAAGGTACCAGAGTATGATTTTACGGAAGTAAAATCTGTGACCGATATGACTAAGATCGAACCGGTAAGAATGACAGACTGCATAATATATATTAACTGGAAAAGATACTAGTATGAAAAGAACTTCTAATTGCTTAGAGCAAAGGCTCTTTCGCAAAGAAGTTCTAAGTTTCATACCTGGAAAAAGCTAAAGCTTTTTCATATTTATTTGTAACTCTGCAAAGCAGAGTTATGCGGGATTAGTATGAAA
>JAFPAQ010000130.1 GCA_017424235.1 Lachnospiraceae bacterium
TACTACACCGATTCCAATATCCAGTTTGTCAGCAATTGCTTCATTAGATGCGCCCTCTGATTTAAGCAAAAGGATCTTGGCTCGTTGATAAATGCGAATTTCCAAAGTACTCTGAGTCAGCAGTTTATTTAAGTAACATTTTTACCCAATGATAGGAATCGAAATAAATCTTTTCACCATCTGTCTCGCTAGCGTAATCAGCTTTTAAAAATCTCACTCAATCTCTCTTTTAGCTCTTGTTTTATAACTGCACGCGCCTTTACTCTCCCAAATATAGAGTCAATACCTATATCATACAAAATAAACCTGGTTTTTCATTGTGAAAACACCTCGTGGGATATAACCTGTGTAAAGTAACAGCTAAATGGCAATGCCGTAATTTAATTGCCGGCAGATAATTTCTATATGTTGACTCTTAAGTTGACCACATTGGGTGTCTGACCCCAAGAGTTTTTCATTTGTAATTCCCCATAAAATATGCTATCATTTACATATAAACAGACATAGAGGATAAGAGACAATGAGCGATATCGCATACCAAAACAAGGATATTACATCAAAGGTATTTGCACAGCAGTTCAAAGGCAAATCATTAAAACCATATGGATTTGACCTGCCGCCTGTAAAGCAGGTACTGCCGACAAATATTCCACAGATACAAGCAAGCGAACTAAGAATCGACAACGTATTTCTTCTGGAAGATGATACCATTGTGATCATTGATTATGAGAGCGACTATAAAAAACAGAATAAGCATAAATATATAAGATACATTAACCATGTAGCAGAATATTATGGTAATGAATGGGGCAAAGATATCAGTATACGCATGATTGTCATTTATACGGCAGATGTTACTTGTGAACAGACTTCTGATATATTTGATGTCAGATGTATGAGGCTTGAAACGGAGTCATCATATCTGTCAGAAGTAAACTCTAAAGAAATTGCAGAAAAACTTGCAGAAAAAGTCAGGAATAAGATACCATTTACAGAAGAAGAATTGATGGAATTTATCATCTTGCCATTGACTTACAAGGGAAATGATCAGAAAAATGATTCTATCAAAGATGTCATTGACATGGCTTCTCAGATTTCAGATGAAGAAATTATGATATTTATTTTATCCGGTGTCGCTGTCTTTACAGATAAAGTGATCAGGCCAGAATATGCAGACAAAATAAGGAGGTTGTTAGGTATGACAAAAGTAGGTCAGCTTTTTGAAGAAGAAAAAATTGAATATGCTAAGGAAGAAAAAGTGAGGATGCTTTGTGACATGATTGATGCAGGTGAATTGACAAAAGAAATAGCTGCAAAAAATCTGCACTGCTCTGTGAAGGAATTTGATAAAATGCGTGACGCACTGTTACAGCAGGCATAAATCAATATTAAGAATTTCATTCAATAATGTCAAAAGGTCGGTTTCCTGAACTAAGGGGATTTCGGTGCTCAATACTTACCCTACTACCTCGCTGTCTACGCTTCGTGTGGTCACCATCATACACATTTTTCCATATAATATTCGTTCCGTTTGCTTCATTCCACTTGTCACGGAATAGCGTAACAAGCTCTCCTGTTGTACAGCAGTCTGTATCATCCGGATCTACGTTATAGTTCAATGTTACTATTTTATTAAGTAATATATTATTATATATAAATACTTTAACAAAATATATATTCGTCGATATTGTTTATGCAACATTTACTCGAATTGGATGTAACACCACACCCTCTATTCCATCTGCAAATGCATTTGGA
>JAFPAQ010000014.1 GCA_017424235.1 Lachnospiraceae bacterium
AGAAGAAAGTACTGTAGAAGAGTCAACACAAGAAAAGACAACAGAAGAGGAAAGTACTGTAGAAGAGTCAACACAAGAAAAGACAACAGAAGAGGAAAGTACTGTAGAAGAGTCAACACAAGAAAAGACAACAGAAGAGGAAAGTACTGTAGAAGAGTCAACAGAAGAGGAAAGTACTGTAGAAGAGACAACAGAAGAAGAAACAACAGAAGAAGAGACAACTGTAGAAGAGACAACAGAAGAAGAAACAACAGAAGAAGAGACAACTGTAGAAGAGACTGAGGCTGTTGTTGCAAATGCTGTAAATGCAGTTTTTGCTGAGAATGTAAGTCTTGCACAGGCTAACGCAATTGAAGAAGAGTATATCGGTGACGAATTTACAAAGATAGAATCAATTCTGCCTACAAATACATATTTTAAGAATCAGCTTGACAGTGTAGGAACAGCAGTATATAATGCCGGACTTTCTTCTATAGTCAATGGCGGTTCAAACAGTATAAAGGTTTCTTTAAGTTCGATGAATTCTTCATCAATATCTGATGGACTTTCTGCACTTATACTGACATATCCTGCCAAATTTGACTGGACAAGCAAGAGTGGTGGCTGGAGTGCTAGAGGATATTATAGAAGTGGGCATTATGATGCAACTATCACCGTTGTAAAATCAAGGCATTATAATTCTTCATTGGAAAGTAGTGCTCAAAAAAAAGTCAAAGAGATAAAGGAAAAAGCATTTGAATATGCAAAAAAGAATTATCCTTCAAACCAGACTTATGGAATAGTAAAATATTTTGATAAATGGATTTGCGAAAATAACTACTATAATTATCCTTCTTTAGATATGACTGACAGTAATTCAATATTCTTCTATTGTCATTCGGCTTATGGTGCTCTTTTAAAGGGATATGGAGTATGTGAAAGCTTTGCGCTTGCAACTTCAAGACTTTTAGATGCAGCAGGTATTCCCAATATTTATGTAGTTGGAGATGCAGGAGGCGGACATGCATGAAACTATGTGCAGATGCCGGATGGTAAATGGTATCTTTTAGATACTACCTGGGATAATCCAAGTTCTTCACCTTCTGATGCATCGAAGGGCTCAACCGGAGAATATTTATTAGTAAAAAATGATGGGGTACATAGACCAACAGGTAGAGGATATAATAATGGTAAAATCTTTAAATTCCCATCACTTTCAACCAGCAATTACAGTACTGCTTCAGAAGGAGATTTTGTTGTTGCAAAAACACTGTTGTTAGAGCAGGGAAAGACTAAACAGGTAGCAAAGGTTGGAAGTTATTACAAACACTTTAATAAGAAATATTCATCAAGTAATACCAAGGTTGCAACTATTGATAAGAAGGGTGTTGTAAAAGCAGTTGGAGTTGGACAAGCTACAATAACTGTGACCGTAGGTGCTATTTCATCACAGATGAATGTAAAAGTCTATAAAGCAAATGCACTTAAATTTGTTGATAATGACAAATCTTCTTACAAATTTGAATATGGTGACACAGATGGAAAATTTGACAGCAAGGATGTATTTACAAAAGAGATTAGGCTTGATGTAAAACAGCCGGAAGGTTCAAATATAAAAGCTTCAGATTTTATTAAACAAGGTGCTGCAAGTCCTACAGTTAAGGTGTCAAATAAGAAGGTTGCAAGTGTAACAGCGAGTGTCAGCAATAATTCTATTATTTTAAAGGTTAGTCCATTGGAAATGGGTTCAACTAATATTACTGTATCCTTCTTAGGAAAGAAGGCAACTCTTTCACTTGGAGTAAAACAGCAGATTCAGTCTTCATGGTTTAGTGCACTTGAGTATACTACCAAAGAATATTCAGGCAAGGCATATAAGCCTAAATTTACAAAGACAGCATCAGCGCCTGCAAAATTAACATATAAGACAACTTATACAAATAACAAAAATGCAGGAACAGCTACTGTAACAATAAAGGGTACAGGAAAGTTTACTGGTGAGATTAAGAAAACCTTTAAGATCACACCGGTTAATATCACAGATGCTGAATTAAAGGTAAAAAAAGCATCAAGTGTATATAATGGAGGCGCAAATCTTACTAAGACAACTGTAAAGATAAATAAAAAGACTCTTAAATATAATGCAAATGCAGCTAAATCTGATTATATAGTATATTATAATGGTGCTACTTCAGCTACAAATAAAGGAAAATATACTATAAAGATAGTTGGTAGAGGAAATTATACAGGTACAGTAAAACAGACCGGAACATATGAGATTAAACCTATAACAATTAATAAGGTTTCTGTGTCATGCCAAAGCAGTGTAAAATATACAGGTGGAAATATTAATCCAATAAAGTCAGTTAAGATAGGCAAGAATGTTTTAGCAGGTTCAAACTATACAGTTACTTATTATATGGCATCTGATAAGGAATTAACAAATGCTGTAACACCTAAGAATAAGGGCAAGTATGTAGCAGTAGTTCGTCCTAAGGGAAGCAATGTTGTAGCTACAGATAAATATAAATACGTAAAGAAATCATTTACAATTAAATAGGTAAATTGAATAATTTTAGAACAAAAAATCCAAGCCGAACCGGCTTGGATTTTTTAGGTAATTTATTGTTAAGACGCAAAACAAAAAAACTGGTAAATAATTACCAGCTTTTGAGAGCGATAGACGGGGCTCGAACCCGCGGTCTCGACCTTGGCAAGGTCGCGCGTTACCAACTACGCCACTATCGCATTTATTAAGTTTTGTTCATGTCTCTCACGAACAATACATACTATACTACAACAATAAGAATGTGTCAATACTAAAATTTAAATTTTTTAAATTTTTAAAATAATTAAACACTATGTTGATGTAAATCTCTTTTGTCTACATACAAAATTATAGAATTATCATAGATAAATATATGTATTTTACACAAATATTGGTCAAAAATGTTTAAATAATGCTTAAAAAAGAGTGCATTTTTGGGGTAAATAACCGTTTACATATTATGTAAACAAATGATATACTCATTATGCTAAATGGGGAGAGAGTGTTTATATAGTTTAGGTTAAAAAGATTTAACTATAATATAAATTAAATTGAGAGAGAAGTGTAAAGGGACATCTATATCAGTTGACAAAGCTGCTATAGATGTCTTTTATATGTGATATTAAGTTGTAACAGAAAATGTCAGATTATAGAAAGGTATGTTATAAAATGCAGGAAATAAATATCTATCAGAGCGAGAATCAGATAGTAAGAGACGCGATCGACAGGATAATAATACAGGTATACACCAGAAAGCGTGAAAAGAATCACAAGTCATTTCTTATTACAGGATGTAGTGCAGGATGTGGAACTACTAACACAGCAATAAATATGTCAGTGGCACTTGCAAATGCGGGATGGAAAACCGTACTGGTTGACTGCGATATCCGCAAGGGAATGGAATATAAGAGACTAAACCGGCAGATCAGTTCAGGTCTTTCTGATTATCTGTTTGGAAAGACCAAAGATACAATATATAAAACAAACATTGAAATGCTTGATTATATTCCCTGTGGAAATGATACTCAGAGTCCTGTAAGAATACTTGCTACAAAGGAAATGGAGAAGCTGGATAAAGAATTAAAAGAAAATTATGATTTTGTCATATATGATTTTCCTTCAATAGAAGTAGTACCTGATGCAGAAATATTTATTCCTGTAGTAGATGACGTAATACTTGTAGCAGCCATGAATGAGACTACAAACAGTCAGCTTGTAAATGCCAAGGCAAAAATAAAAAAAGAAGGCAAATATATGGGAGTAATCGTGAATAAAATTGAAATTTCTGAATATAAACATTATGTGAGAGATTTTGATTACTTCAGAGCAGACAAGCTCAGAAAGCTGTATAAGCACAAAATGAAGAATATGTAACTATAAAGGTAATGAATAGTTACACCAAAAGATTAGAAATTGATTTAGAGGATAAAATTGATGAAGAAATTTATTAATACATTATTAGTGATGTGTGTGATGGTTTTGGCTCTGGCATTTGGTGTTGAGAAGGATGTATATGCTACAGGTGAAGCAAATCCAAGACTTTTGGTTGAAAATTACTGGCTGTCAGACGATGAAATAACACCGGGTGAAGAATTTACACTGACGATGCGAATAAGAAATACAAGCCTGTTTTATGACACATATAGTGCAGTGGTTACAGTCACAGATAATACAGGCAATAAGATACCGATGATACATCCTTCATATGGCTTGTCTAATCAGGCATATATAGAAAAGGTGTATGCAAGAAACTCGTGGGATGTTACATTACATCTCAAGGCTGAGAGCAATATAGATATTGCCGCAGTACCTATGCTGGTCACTATTACCTACAATGATAACTATTATATTGAAAAACAAAAGAATGAAAGTATGATAAGCCTGCCGGTTAAATTAAATGGTGCTCTTAATGTGGTTTCAAGCACAGTGACTGAGAGTGTTATGAAGGGTGCTAAGGCAAGACTTTTTGTAAAATATGAAAATACAGGTATTAATAAGTTAAACAATGTGCAGTTGAATGTAAATTATGGTGACGACAGTACGATAAGCAAAAATCTTTACAGCATTGAGGGTGGAAAAAATGCCACTGCCGAGGTTTACATAGATTGTAAGGAGGAAGGCAAACTTCCTGTCACATTATCATTTACTTATGAGAATGAAGATGGTATTTCCTTTGAGACTGATAAGCTCGAATATATTGTAAATGTTTCCAATGAGGAAGCCGTAGCAGATGATACAGAGGTTGTTGTCATAAATGGTGGTGTAAATATATTTACATTTATACTGTTAGGTGCCATAGCAATTACAATAATAATTATTTTGATATTACTAAGAGAGAGAAGGAGGAAGTAAGGTGCAGGAAGAATTAAAGCTACATGAATATGTAAGAATATTTTTGCGGGACATATTTAAGAACAAATTTATTATTGCAGCAGTTACTTTGTTGTTCCTTTTAGTAGGTGTATTGTATGTTTCCTGGCAGACAGTAACAAACACATATAATGCAAAGACTACCATATATACGGCTTATGGAACAACAACTCAGGAAACTGCAATGGCAGCAAGTGCCATGACCGGTTATTCAGATATTATAACCAGTAGAAAGGTGTTAGAGAGAGCTGAAGCAATCATAGGAGATTCCAAGATAAGTGCTTCGTCCATCAAGAAGATGATTTCGACTTCATTTAATAAATCATCGACAGTAATGACAGTTACGGCAGCATCACATAATCCGTCAGTATCAATAAGGGCTTCTAATGCTGTTGCGGAAGCTTTTGTGGCAGAGATGCAGATGATAACAGACAGTGACAGAATACAGGTGCTTGACAGAGCAGAAGATGTAAGGATATCGAATAATGGTTTTACAGGACTTGTTAAAACTGTTGTCGGATTCGGACTTGCAGGAATGGTATTGACAATGGCTGTTATTGTGATAAGTGTCTTATTTTCAAATAAGATTATGACAGTAGAGCAATGCATGGATATAGAAGAGGATGATGTGTTGGGAATTATTCCTTTTGTAAAATAATGGTAACGATTCATTATAAGACTTAAACAGTTGCAAATAACCATAATTTGATAGAGTTATAAGAGAGTGTAAATTAAAAGAGTATATAGAGAGGCGAGAAAAATGAAAAAATATTGTTTTGCAGCATCAATGGGTGGGCATTTGGAGGAGATTGCCTGTCTGAAGGATATAGCCAGAGAAGTTGATTCATTTCTTGTCACTGAAAAGGGTGGTTTTCAGGAGATAAGGTTCTGTAACAGGACAAGATATGTATTGCAGATTAACAGAAAAGAAAAGACATTTTTATTCAAATTTATTGTCCTGTGGGTGCAGTCATTGATAATAATGCTTCAGGAAAAGCCTGACTGTGTTATTTCCACAGGCGCACTTGCTACTTTTCCAATATGCGTACTTGCCAAGCTGTTTGGTAAAAAAGTAATTTACATCGAATCATTTGCGAGAGTGGACGAGCCATCACTTACAGGAAAGCTTATGAAGCATGTTGCAGACCTTTTTATAGTACAGTGGGAGGAAATGATGGAATTTTTCCCAAATGCTATTTATGGTGGTGGTATTTTTTAAATTTTGCTCGTAACTATGAGGGTACTGAATAGTTAAGATACTGAATAGTTATGATTATACCTGGAAATGAGGATAAATATGATTTTTGTAGTATTGGGTACACAGAAATTTCAGCTTAACAGATTACTGCAAAAGCTTGATGAGTATGTTGAACAGGGGCTTTTGAAGGATGAGGTGTTCGCACAGATAGGAAATTCCACATATAAGCCTAAAAATTATAAATACAAGGATTTTGTAGATAAAAAAGAGTTTGATGAGACTGTAGCAAAAGCTGATGTGGTAATAGCACACAGTGGTGTGGGTACAATTATCACGGCAATACATGCACAAAAGCCGGTAATAGTATATCCAAGGCTTGCTAAATACAATGAGCATGTAGACGATCATCAGCTTGATATTGCAAAAGCATTTGAAATGAAAAAGTATGTATTATGCTGTTATGAAAATGATGATCTTTTAGAAAAGATAGAGCAGAGCAAGAGCTACCATTTTGATGAATATGTTTCACAGCAGAAGCAGATAATTGGAATAATTAAGGATTTTTTGGAAACTTAGGAGGAATTGATGACAAAGGTCAGTGTTATAGTTTCAGTCTATAATGTAGAGAAATATCTAAGAAAATGTATTGAATCTTTAGTTGGTCAGACCTTAAAAGATATAGAGATTATACTGGTTAATGATGGCTCTACTGATGGTTCACAGAAAATAATAGACCAGTTCATGTCACAGTATGACAATATAAAATGTATAAATAAAAAGAACGGTGGAGCAGCCGAGTCAAGAAACATGGGTATGCTGCAGGCAACAGGAGAATATATAGGCTTTATGGATTCTGATGATTATATAGAGTCTGAGATGTTTGAATGTATGTATAACAAGGCAAAAGAGAATGATTATGATGTTGTTGAATGTAATCTTCATCATGAATTTCCTGATGGCAGCATAGATACCGAGGAATGTGAACAGTATACGGATATTGGGCAACTGCTCATGAATGGAAGAAATGTCGTATGGAATAAGATATATAAAAGAGAATGGCTTTTAGCTTCCGGGGTCACATTCCCGGTAGGATATATATATGAGGATCTGGCATTTTACTCAAAGCTTGTAGCCAACATTAGAAGTATTGCATACGTAAAGCCGGCTTTTTATTACTATGTTCAGAGAAAAGATTCCATAAATCGAAGTCAGGATTTGAAGACTCTTAACATAATACCTGTTTTGCAGGATGTAAAGGATTATTATATTAAGACAGGTAAATATGACATTTACAAAGACGAACTCGAATTTCTATTTGCAAAAATATTATTGCTTAGTTCATTTAACCGAATCTGCCATATACCGGAGCGCAAGGACAGAAATATGGCACTTTCAAAAAACTGGGAGTTTTTAAATGACAATTTTCCAAAGTGGAAGACAAACAGATATTTGAAACAATTAAAGACTAAAAAAGGTATGTTCATTAAACTTATGAATGGATATACATATAAAGCATGTGGACTTATATTGCCACATCTTGTATAGGATTAGCAAAGCAAGATACTTTAAAAATAGAGGGTGAATATGGATTTAAGTATAATTATACCTGCGTATAATATGGAGAAATATATTGGCAGTTGTCTTGAAAGTGTACTTTGCTGTCCTGACGAATGTGTGAAAATGGAATGCATAGTGGTCAATGACGGAAGTAAAGATAATACAGCCGGGGTAGTAGAGGAATATATAAAAAAAGACAACAGGGTAAAGCTTATCAACAAGGAAAATGGTGGAGTATCTGACACCAGAAATGCAGGAATAAGTAAGGCATGTGGTAAATATATAATGTTTCTTGATGCGGATGATACCCTTGTGGAGAATGCATGGGAGTCTATTGAAAATGTTATAAACAACCGTTGTGAAGATTTTATTGCATTCAGCTATATCACAAAATATGAGAACGGTAATCTTGCGTCAGAGATATTACCTGTTTCAGCTGATGTAGTCACTGATGAAAAAGAAGCACGTGAACTTATGTATGCCAATTCTGTGTTTAATATGTGCTGGGGCAAGCTGTATAAAAGAGAAATCATACTTGAAAAGAAAATGGCTTTTAGAAAAGGGCTGCCTATCGGAGAGGATTATCTGTTTGTGGCAGAGTACTTTGGCTACTGCAAAAGCTTTTATATGACAAAGACAATGATATTGTATTATCTGCAAAGAACAGGAAGTGCGATAAGAAGCTATACTATCAAGCAAAGACTGGATTTTGCAAGAATACTGTATGACTACAATCTTGAAAAAGTAAAAAGATATAATGATGATGACCTGATGAGAAAAATGAACACATATTATCTTAAGGTTATTTCAGGATTGTTTTTGGAATATGCCAATTTAGGCAGAGGTAAAAGATTAAAAGGTATTTATAGACAGGCTTTTGAAAATGACCTGTATCGGGAAATATTGGATAAAGCTGATATTAACTATATTTATTCCAGATTAAAGAGATTTGAATACAGGCTTTTTAAGCTGGACAATGAGGACATTTTAGCATTTTATTTTTCACTTAAATCAATAGTCTTCTGGTGCAAAGTCAATATATCGATTAAGGGCAGGGATATTCCCTGTACTGTAGGGAGTAAGAATTGAAAATACCGGATAAGATAGAAGAAAACAGAATTGAATATAATACCCAAATATATACGATAGCTGTAATGGCAATGTTGTTGAGGCTTCTGTTTACATACTCGGCTATTATATATCCTGTTATTCCAAATATTGTGCTAAATGGATTTTACGCAGTCTTTGTACTGCTGCTTATATACAAAATTGTATTTATGCAGCAGTATTCGAGAAATCATCTTGTTTTTATAGCAGTCTTTATGCTTTCAGTAATTATCTCATTTAGCTACACCAAATTTGCAACTCTTGTTTTTACGGCGCTGTTTATTGTGGCAATGCAAAATGTGGATTTAAAGAAGGTAATTAGTTGTACATATAAGTTTAAGGCAGTCTTTCTTCTTTTTCACACAATATGTTACTTTGTGATTTATATAACGGATCCTTCAAGAATAGAATTTGACTATCGACTGGGAGATACCTCAGGAATGGCAAGACATAATTTTATGCTTGGACATGCCAACATCGCAGCAATGCTGGTAGCATGGACTATTCTGGAATATATATTTGTCAATTATGACAGGATAACCAAAAAGAATATCCTGTTTTTATGGCTGATTAATCTGTTTTTTAAGATGTACACAGATTCCAATTCAAGTATTATTCTGGTAACACTTGTCTCGGTGATGGTGGTGATATCAAAAGATTATAAAGAAGCCACGCAAAGGTTCATAGATTTAATGTCAAAATATCTGTTTCTGTTCTTTTGTATTTTTTCAGCATCGGCATGCATGATGTATACAAGTCTGTCAGGTGCACTTTTGGAGCTTTGGAATGTTATAAATGAGTTCTTTTCCGGAAGACTTCTGTACGGTGCATGTGCATATGACCTTTCAGGTATATCTATAGTAGGCAAAAAGCTGTCCTATTATTTTGAAAAGATATACTGGAGAGGCTACTGGCTTGACGGAATGGTATTTGACAATGTTTATGTATTGTTTTTTGTGCTGTATGGCTGTGCTACGCTTGCTGTATTTGTTTATATGATAATCAAGGCAAACAAATATATGACAATAGAGGAAAAAATAGTAATTATAGCATTTTCAGCATATTCAATGATGGAGACCTATGTACTCAATTCAGCATTTTGTTTTGCTATTGTTATATTGGGAAAAGCGATTTTTGGTCATACCGGAGAAATCAACACTGATGAAGAGAGGAAAAGTGTTATATGAATTATCCAAAAGTAAGTATTATTATACCTGCATACAATCTTGAAGGGTATATAGATAAGTGTCTGGAGAGTGTATGTGCACAGACACTTGCAGACGATATGGAGATAATAGTAGTTGACGATGGCTCAACAGACAATACACCACAGACAATTGACAGCTGGGCTGATAAAGAAAAACGAATAAAAGTGATTCACAAGAAAAACGAAGGTGTATCAGCTGCAAGAAATGACGGAATAAAGATAGCACAGGGAGAGTATATATTCTTCTTTGATGGAGACGATTTCATGGAGAATTATACCTGTGAAAGGCTTTATAAGATGGCAAAAGAAAAGTCAGCAGATTCGGTTGTATATGGATATTACAGATATGAAGATGGCAAGGTTAAGGAAACCTGTCCTCCTTTGTTTGAAAAGGAAATATATCAGGGCGAAGAAATAATTACCAGGATGATACCGCAGTTTGTAGGGCTTTCCTATGACAATGTAAATGAATGGCTGCAAGGCAAAAAGGATGCTCTCTATGTGGAAAATCCTGCACTTTGGCGAATAATGGTGAGCCGCAAGGTGATTGTGGATAATGATCTCAAATTTGATACAAGGCTAAAGGTTGGAGAGGATACAGTATTTATTTCTGAATATCTAAGCTGTGCTAAAAAGGTATTAGTGGATTTTAACAGTTATTATTATCTGGTCACAAGACAGACATCAACTATTTTTGTGTATGAGAGAAAGTCAATGCAAAAGCTTCAGGGTAAGATAAATCTTTTAGATGGCAGACTTGATCTCACAGACAGGATAAAGAAAAGAACAGGCTTTGATATATCAGATACCTGGGCAGGAACAGTAGTAATGTCAGCGGTTGAAGCAGGCTTTTTAATGTCAGCCCAAAATGGAGAGCATAGCCTGTCCAAGCGTTACAGGGCATACAAAAATTATGTAACAGATGAGAGAGTTAAAAAGATAGTTGATGGTTTTGAGCCTGGAAAAGCCGGTGGAATAAAGAAAATTCCATTTTTACTGCTTAAGCACAAGTGCTACATGGCATTATTTACAGCAATAATGGCACTTGGGCTGGTTCACTATGAATTTAACAGAGCATAATGTGAAGAGTCGGTGATTTATAATGAGAATAGCATTTTTAAATTTGTGCCATACAGATCCAAAGATGGTAGCACGTGTGGCAAATAAACTTACAAAAAATCCTAATTTTGATATGTATATCCATGTTGATGCAAAGCAGGATGAGAAGCCATTTAAGGAGCTTTTAGAGGATAATCCACAGGTATACTTTATACAGAACAGACAGAAGGTTTATTGGGGCGGATATAATGCGATAATAGCAACAATGGAGCTTTTAAAGGCTGCTGTTTCAAGTGATAAAAAATATGATTATGTTGTTGCATTACAAAATCTGGATTATCCGATAAAATCAAATTCTCAGATAGAGCAGTTTTTTACAGAACACAAGGGAACTGAGTTTTTAAGAGGCTGTAAGATAGCAAAGACAAAGGATAGTCATTATTCGGCAAAATATAAAATATATAATGATCGGGACAAGGATTTTTATCTTACCAATAAATCCAAAGTAAAAAAGATACTGTGGGATGTTCAAAACGGATTAAAGAGCATAAAGACAATCTGGTTTAACGGAGTACATAAAGAAAACGGCGAAAAAATAGAGCTTTACTATGGAACTGCGCAGTGGGCGATAACAAGAGAATGTGCTGAGTATATGCTGGAATTTTATAACACACATCCTAAGTTTAACAATCGCATGAAGCACATAAAATTTCCCGATGAGGAATATCCTCAGACAGTAGTTCACAATTCAAGATTTAAAACAAAGTGCATAAAATATGATGAGCCTGAACAGAGATGGCTTGTAAACTGGAGAAATATACATTATTTTGAATTTCCACCGGAAGGTGTTGTGACCTTTGTGGAAAAGGATTTTGATAAGATAATGGCACTTGATGAGCTGTTTATACGCAAAGTCAGAAGTGGAATATCAGACAGCCTTTTAGATAAAATTGATCAACTTAATATTAAAGCAAAATAAAAGCTTTTTGCACACCTTAAAAGCTTTGTAAAATAGATTTTGGAAGGACTAAATGATGAGCACAAAAAGAAAAATAAATTTGCCTGAGATATTTATAGTTTTGGTAAATATCGCTATGTGGACAGTTATGTACTATCGTCAATGTGTTATTGACAATACACTTGATTACCATGCACATAATTTATTTGCAAAGCTGATAGTTGAAGGAAAGCTTACATTAACATATCCGCTTTATCATTATGCTACCGGCTGGCTGGCATTATTGTTTAGAACAGATACATTACACAGCTCTGTTATTGTATTGGTTATTTTACAGATATTTTCAATGTATGCTCTTGCATGGCTTTTGGAGGAACTGACAGGAAAATGGGATTCGAGAGCATGTCTTATATTAAGTGCATTTATACTCAATATTGTGCAGCCTGTATTTACATATAGTATAAAGCCCGGATACAGCTCTGGAAACGGACTTGTATCTCCTACCAGTCTTGCATGTAAGCCATTTGCAATCCTTGCAATATTAGTATTCTTAAAAGCGTACAGTCAGAATGACTGGAATATAAAAAGACAGTTATCCATGCTTTTTCTTTTGATAATGACCTGTCTTGCAAAGCCAATGTTTGCAATGGCATTTGTACCTGCGATGGGACTTCTTTTGTTCGTTGACAGGATATCAGAAATCATAAAGGGCAGGGAAAAATTCTCTGAGGCAGTATTAAAATATATTATCAGGATATGGCCTTTGTTTGTTACCGGTTGCCTGCTTATTGTTCAGTATTATCTGACAACCGTAATCGAGACTCCAAGAGAGCTTACCGAGGATATAAGGCTCAGTGCTGATGCGGATACACATATAAGATTTGGTTTTATGTATGCATGGAAAATGGTAGTGTCAAATGTGTATGTAAGTATAGTATTTGCGTATCTTTTTCCGATAGTGCTTTTTATCATATGGTTTTTGCTTAGAAATAAAAAGCAGCATAGCTTTGAGGTAAAAACGATGTCAGCATTTAATCCGTTTGCAAAAATGTGTGCCTGTTATGGTGTTGTTTCCTTCTGTTATATTGCATTTCTTTATCAGGATAATGGTGCTGAGAAGGATATGAATTTTAGAAATTGCTGGATCATTACATTTACAATGGTGTACTGTCTTGCAACTGCATTTTTATGGAAATGGTGCAAAAATGATAAATTGAATCAGAAAATTCGCGAAGCCGGAGTGATAAGCTTTATAAAAAATAACATTGGATTTTGTATTGTGGTATGCACAGTACTGATTCATGTTTTGTTTGGATTAGCCCTTATTGCAAAGAATATAGTTGTATAAGAGTATTTAAAAGATAGTGTTATTATATCGGCTGTTATTACAGCAGAATGTGAGGAGCAATGAAAAAGATTTCAGTAATAGTACCTTGTTACAACGAACAGGAAGCAGTGCCATTCTTTTATGAAGAGATGGTTCGTGTTGAAAAAAGTATGCAAAATTATTCTTTTGAGCTTATATTTGTGAATGATGGTTCAAAGGATAATACAATAAATGTCGTAAGAGAGCTTGCAGCAAAGGATGAACAGGTTAAGTTCATTGACTTTTCAAGAAATTTTGGAAAAGAGGCTGCAATATATGCAGGACTTTCAAATGCCACAGGAGATTATGTGGTAATGATGGATGCTGATTTGCAGGATCCACCTGCTCTTTTGCCTGAAATGGTAAGATACATTGAAGAGGAAGGCTATGATTCAGTAGCAACAAGACGTGTGACAAGAAAAGGAGAGCCTCCTATCCGTTCCTTCTTTGCCAGATGCTTTTATAAATTAATAAATAAAATGTCAAAGACAGAGATAGTAGATGGTGCAAGAGACTACCGACTTATGACAAGAAGATTTGTTAATTCGCTTTTGGAATTAAGTGAGTATAACAGATTTTCGAAGGGGTTGTTTGGCTGGGTAGGCTATAAGACCAAGTGGCTCGAATTTGAAAATGTTGAAAGAGTTGCAGGTGAGACCAAATGGTCATTCTGGAAATTATTCCTGTACAGTATAGAAGGTATAGTCGGATTCTCAACAGCACCTCTTGCTTTTTCGGCAGTGGTCGGAATAGTATTTTGTATAGTGGCATTTTTGTTTATATGTGTGATTGTAGTAAAAACACTGGTATTTGGGGATCCGGTATCTGGCTGGCCTTCAATGGTATGCACCAGTCTTTTGGTAGGTGGAATACAGCTTTTCTGTATAGGAATACTTGGAGAGTATCTTGCCAAAACCTATCTTGAAGTAAAGAAAAGACCAATATACATTTGCAAGGATACAAACATTGATAAAGAGTAACTATTCACTATTAAAAACCACTTAGAAAGGCATATTACTTAGATGAAAAAGGTAGCAATACTTACAATAACAAACAGTGGACTTAATTTTGGAAACAGATTGCAGAATTATGCATTGCAGGAGGCAATCAAAAGCTGTGGAGTCGAGGTTGAAACCATACAGTCTGCAAAATCAGTCAAATGCTCTGTCCTTCTTTCAGCTGCAAGAAGAAAAGCGAAATTGTTATTAAAGAATGAAAAAAGAAGACAGTGCTTCAAACAGTTCGATAAAAGCTATGTAAAGTATGCAGATAAAGTGAGATATGAAAATATAAATGAATCAGAATTTGCCGACAGATATGATGCCTTTGTGGCAGGAAGCGATCAGGTATGGAATCCCAATTTTCATTTCAATTCAGATTTTGAATTTGCTACCTTTGCAGATAAATGCAAGAGATTTTCTTATGCAGCAAGCATAGGCGTCAGTGAGATAAAGCCTGAACATCAAAAGGATTTTATCAAAAATATTCAGGGTATGCGTGCTATTTCCGTAAGGGAATCTGACAGTATAGAGCTTGTGGAGAAGCTTTGCAAAAGACAGGCACAGATTCATGTGGATCCGACCATGCTTTTATCAAGGGAGGATTACTACAAGATAGAGCAGATGCCACCACAGGGACTTCCGCAAAAGTATTTACTGGTATATTTTCTTGGAAATGTGCCGGTTAAATACAGGGAAAAAATAAATATTCTTGCTGATAAGCTTGGACTTGAGGTGGTGGAATTAAGTGAATTAAAGGGAACTAAGTATTATGACATAGGTCCACAGCATTTTCTGTATGCTATTAACCATGCTGATTATATTTGTACAGATTCATTTCATGGTACAGTTTTTTCAATATTATTTCAAAAACAGTTTTCAATCTTTATCCGCACAGACAATGATGTGCCGATGAACAGCAGGATTGAGACTTTGGTAGACAAGTTTGAAGTAAGGGACAGACTTGCGGCACAGATGGATGTAGACAGTGCCATGAAACCAATCGATTATAAGAAGATAGAAGAAATACTGGTAAGTGAAAGAAAAAAATCGCAAGAATATTTACATGAAATAAGTAAAATGTGGTAGGGCGTAATTGATGGAAATGAGTAGAGTGAATAAAAAACTGGTATCTGTAATATCGCCATGTTATAATGGTGAGTCATTTGCAGAACGCTTTTTTGAAAATATTTTAGAGCAGACATATCCAAACATAGAGCTGATATTTGTCGATGATGGCTCCGCAGACAAAACAGGAGAGATAGCCAGAGCTTATATACCAAGATTTAAGGACAGGGGATATGAGCTTGTATATATATATCAGGACAATGCAGGACAGGCAGCAGCAGTAAATAAGGGCTTAAAGATATTCAAAGGAGAATATCTTATGTGGACAGACTCAGATGATCTGTTAGATGCGGACAATATAGCAAAGAAGGTCGCATATCTTGAGAGTCATCCGGAATGTGATTATGTAATGTGCAGGGGAAGAGTAGTAAATGACAGTGATATAAGTAAAAAAACAGGTGAGTTAAAGCGCGTACAGCCACAGGGTGAGGACGATATGCTTACTGACCTTATATTAGAGAAAAATGTTGTGTTTACACCTGGTGTGTATTTGGTAAGAGGGGAAGCATTTTTGGCAGTAAATCCTGAGCGTGAGATTATTGAATCAAGATTAGGACAGAACTGGCAGTTATTGCTTCCCCTTGCTTATAAGTGTAAGTGTGGATATATAAAAGAAGAATTATTCTCATACATTGTGCGGGATGACAGTCATTCAAGACAGGAAAAGACGCTTGACCAGGTGTTTTTGAAGCTAAAAGGACATAATGATCTTTTGAAAGAGATTTTGAAGCAGATGGGGCTTGAGGGTTCAAAATACTGGAATATGCTTAATGTAAAGCACTTAAGAAAGCAGTTTGATAATGCATATCATTACCACAATAAGAAGGTTTTGAAGGAAAAATACAGACAGCTCAAACAAAGTGGTGGAGTTACCAAAAGAGACACCCTTATCTACTATGCCGGAATGTATAAGGTGGTAGACTGGGGATATTCACTGTTTAAGCTTGTAAAAAATTATCTGCGCTCAAAACAATAACATAAAAGTGACTATTAGCAACCACTATTACGCGATTTTTTAAGGAAAAGTTATGAGAGAGATTTGTGAACATGAAAAATGTACAGGCTGTCATGCCTGTGTATCAGTCTGTCCTAAGCAGTGCATACATATGGAAGAAAATCAGGAGGGTTTCTTGTATCCTGTGATAGATGAAAGCAAGTGTATTGACTGTGGACTTTGCAAAAGGACATGTATGGTGTCTGGGAAAGCCAAGAAAGAATATGAAAAAAAAGCTTTTGCCATGATGAACAACGACGAAGAAGAAAGACGTAACAGTTCATCAGGCGGGGTATTTGTTTTACTTGCAAAATGGATACTGTCAGAGAAGGGAGCTGTTTATGGTGCAGCATTCAATGACAGTTTTGAGATAGAACATATCAGAGTTGATAATATAGCTGATATAAAGAAATTACAGACTTCAAAATATGTGCAGAGTCGTATAGGTGACTGCTTTAAGCTTGCAAAAAATGATCTTGATAATGGTAAAAAGGTGCTTTTTACAGGAACTCCATGTCAGATAGCAGGACTTAGAGGCTATCTGAAAAAGGATTATGACAATCTGTACTGTCAGGATATAATGTGTCATGGTGTGCCAAGTCCTAAGCTTTGGAGAAAATACCTTAAAGAAATACAGGTAGGAAATCTGTCAGAGATTTCTTTCAGAGACAAATCTGTGAGCTGGTGGCAGTTTTGTATGAAAATCAAGGGTGACAAGAGAAAGATAAAGGATATCTTTTATGACAATACCTATATGAAGGTTTTCCTTTCAGATATTGCACTGAGACAGTCATGCACAAGCTGTAATTATAAAGAATTAAATTATTTTAGTGATATTACACTTGCTGATTTCTGGGGACTTGACAAGTCATACCCTGAACTTGATGACAGTACAGGAGTCTCACTGGTGCTTGTAAATACACAAAAGGGTGAAAGCCTTATTAAGCAGATATCAGAAAAAACCAGGATTACACAGGTAGAGGTAGCAAGGGCAGTTGAAGGGAACAGACCTGCCATAACAAATACTCCTGCGCACAAAAATCGTGGTAAATTCTTTGAAAACATTGATAATATGACTGTAAATCAGCTTAAAAAGAGATATGTTGAGGGTAATCTTTTTCAAAAGGTAATGAAGAAGCTGCACATATCATAATTGAAGGAAAAGGACGTTTTATTCAGATGGGAACAATACGCTGGAAGCTTGGAAATCTTAAACGAAAGATTAAGATGAACAGCTATTTTATAAAATTATGTAATAGAAATAAGAAAATAGTTTATTTTATAGGTTCAGAGGATTATGGAAATATAGGTGATCATCATATAGCTGTATCCGAGATAAAATTTATTCAAAATGTGCTTAAAGACAGGCATATAGAGGAAGTAACATCAAGTGAGTTCGACAGGAAAATAGACTATGTAAGAAAGTACATAAGAAAGCAGGATATTATATGTACTCAGGGTGGCGGCAATTTTGGTAACAGATATATGAATGCTGAGGATAAGAGAAGAAGGATTATACAATATTTTCCGGATAACAAAATAATAGTATTTCCACAGACAATTCATTATGAAAATAGTGATGCTGCAAAAAAGGAATTTGATATTACAAAGAATATAATTGATAATCACCCTGATTTGTATATTTTTTCACGCGAAGAAGAGTCTTACAGATTTGTCAATAAGAATTTCAATACAAAATCATATATAGCTCCTGACATTGTTCTTTCAGACAGATATGACAGAAATACTAAAAGAGAAGGTTTTGCACTCTGTTTAAGACATGATGTTGAGAGAAGCATATCTGATAAGGATGAAAAATTTATCGATGCTACAACAGCCCGGTTTACTGATAAAGTGATTAAGTTCGACACACAGTTAAAATACAATGTGCCAAAGGCTGACAGAGATGAGGAGATAGCAAGGATAATCGATGTACTGCAAAATGCCAGGGTTGCTATTACCGACAGACTTCACGGAATGGTTTTTTGTGCCATAACAGGAACTCCATGCATAGTCATGAGTAATTATAACCACAAGGTTAAGGGTGTTTACAGATGGATAAAGGACTTAAAGTACATAAGATTTTTGGAGGATATATCACAGCTTGAGGAGCTTATAAAGGAATTGCTGGCACTTAATGAGGAAGACTGCATATATCCTTATGAAGAGATAATTAAGGAATTTTTACCATTAAAAGAGGTTCTTGAGAATGAATAAAATATATATTAAAAATCCTGTAATCAATAGAAACAGAATAAATTACAGCTACAAGGTAGAGGGCGAATGGAGTGCAGCATTTAAGACAGAAGAGCCCTTCTATATTGAGTACAATATTGATGTTTCAAGTGTTCCTGCAAGCATTGCGATAGTACCGCTTATGTGCAATATTCTTCCTATTGCCTGGGTATATGATGCCCATGTTTATCTTGAAGAATGTGACAAGAGCTTTTATGACAGTATAGAGGATATCAGGCAGGGATATCAGGGAATGTTCCCTATGATGGATTTTAAGGCAGAAATAACAGCAGAAAAGGTAATAAAGAATGATGTGCATAATAATGGTTCGGCAGCTGCCTTCTTTAGTGGCGGTGCAGATGCCTTTAACACACTTGTTATGCATGCAGATGAAAAGCCTACTCTGTTAACCGTATGGGGTGCAGATGTCAAATTTAACGATATTGAAGGCTGGAATAATGTGCTGACACATCTTAGAGACACTGCTCAGCAGTTTGGTGTTGACTATGTTACGATTAAATCATGCCTTAGAAGATGCTTTAATGAGGCTGTGTTGTGTTCCCATGTTATGGCAGCAAAGGACAGCTGGTGGCATGGATTTCAGCATGGTATAGGAATAATAGGACATGCTGCTCCTGTCTCATATGTATTAAAGAAGGAGACTATATATTTTGCTTCCTCATTTACAGCAGCAGATAAGGGAAAGGTAACCTGCGCTTCAGACCCTACGATTGACAATATGCTTAGATTTGGAGATACACATATTGTACACGACGGATATGAATTTGCCCGTCAGATGAAGCTTCACAATATTACTTCGTATGCTAAAAAGCATAATAAGAAAATTGCACTGCGCGTGTGCTGGAAGTCAACAGGTGGTTCAAACTGCTGCAAGTGTGAGAAATGCTGGCGTACAATGTTAGGAATTTATGCAGAGCATTTTAATCCACGTGACTTTGGATTTTCATACACAGATGAAGCCTTTAAAAAGACTGCCCGCAGGATGAGATACAGCGATGACCCAATGCTTTCTGAATTAAGATATGGTCCGATTCAGGATGCAATGAGAAGCAATTGGAATGTAGATGAAATAGATAAGAATCTTGTATGGTTTTATAAAAGAAAACGCGAAAAGCTTGGAAAGCATCCGGTTATTACTTTTATTA
>JAFPAQ010000131.1 GCA_017424235.1 Lachnospiraceae bacterium
GAAGTGCTGGCCATCGTTGCCTATAAGCAGCCGGTTACCAAGATCTATATCGAGCAGGTTCGCGGCGTAGACAGCGCCTATACCCTGAGCAGCCTGGTGGACAAGGGCCTGGTGGAGGACTGCGGACGTCTGGACGTTCCCGGCCGACCCATCCTGTATCAGACCACCGAAACCTTTTTGCGCGCCTTTGGCCTGAGTTCGGTCAGCCAGCTGCCTGCACTGGAGTCCTTTGGCGAGCCTGATCCTCAGCAGATGACTTTCCGGGAACTGGAGGAACAGAACGCCGCCGAGCAGAACGAGCATCCTGAGGAGGAGGTCTGATTTGCTGAAGATTCTGGGTTGGGTGCTTTTGGGCATCCTGCTGTTTGTGCTTTTTCTTTTGCTTCTTCCCGTACACACCCGTGTGCGCTATGACGGCGCGCTGCAGGTGTGGGCTGGGCTGGGGCCGGTTTCCCTGCGGGTAAAAGGGACGGGGCTTCTGTATCGCCTAAAAACACGATACAGCAAGAACCGTCCCTTTTGCTACTATATATAATTTTGGTATATTTTAAGCTTAACTAAACATTATTGGGACAGTCCCCAAAAGAACTGTCCCATCTTTATAGTTATAAACTATCGATAAATCTCTGGAATGCTTCCATTCCTTCTGCATTACGCTTATATACACCTGCATGCTCAAGCACTTTTTCGAATACAATTCCTACTTCCTTTTTAATAATGTCCATAACATTATCTTTCGAAATATCATCATATTTTGGAAGAAATTCTTCTACCCAGTCTGCATGTTTTTCAAGCATTTCATTTTGACGAATATCTTCTTTTGCAAGAATTGCATCTGCTAACTGCTCAAGCTCTGCTTTAAGTCTTGAAGGCAGTACTGCCAGACCCATTACTTCGATCAATCCAATATTCTCTTTCTTAATATGGTGAAGCTCTGCATGTGGGTGGTACACCCCAAGTGGATGCTCCTCTGTTGTTATATTGTTTCTGAGTACCAGATCAAGCTCGTAATTTTCGCCACGCTTTCTTGCAATTGGAGTAATGGTATTATGCGGTTCTCCATCTGTATTGGCAAAAATAAATGCTGCCTCATCTGTATATCCGCGCCATTTCTCAAGAATCACATCCGCAAGCTCTATGATTCTGTTATAATCCTTATGAGAAAGTCTGATTACAGACATTGGCCATTTTACGATTCCTGCTTTGACATCATCAAAGCCTTTTACGCAAAATTCTTTTTCAACAGGTGCTTTAGCCATTGCAAACTCATAATTTCCACCCTGGAAATGATCATGGCTAAGGATTGAACCGCCAACAATTGGAAGGTCTGCATTTGAACCTACAAAATAATGTGGATACTGCTCAACAAAATTAAAAAGCTTAACAAAAGTATTGTGTTCTATCTTCATAGGAATATGCTTGCTGTTAAAAACGATACAGTGCTCATTATAATACACATATGGAGAATACTGAAATCCCCATTTATTTCCCTGAATTTCAATAGGGATGATTCTGTGGTTCTGTCTTGCAGGATGATTTACTCTTCCTGAATATCCTTCATTTTCCATGCATAACTGACATTTAGGATATCCACTCTGTTTTGCATTCTTTGCAGCAGCAATTGCTTTTGGATCTTTTTCAGGCTTGGAGAGATTAATGGTTATATCCATCTCACCATAAGCTGTATCAGCCTTCCATTTCATATCTCTTGCTATACGGTAACGTCTGATATAATCTGTATTCTGACTAAAAGCATAATACCAGTCTGTTGCCGCTTTTGCGCCCTTTTCATCATAAAGCTTTTTAAATTTGCTTATAACCTCTGATGGGCGTGGCATCAGATTTCCCATGATTTTTGTATCAAACAAATCTCTGTATACAACACTGTCATCGATAAGCAGCCCTATTTCCAATGCATACTCAAGCATTTCTCCTAAAAGCTTTTCCAGATCAAATGTCGAAGGGTCATTGACAGCTTCTCCTGCTGGTTCATCATACTCTTCAAGTTCAAACAATTCCAACAGTCTGTTTGTTGTATAAATTCTGTCAGCCTCATCAACTAATCCTGCTGCAATACCATAATTCACTAATGTAGCAATGTTTTCTGTAATCATTTTATAACCTTACCTTCCTGTAACCTTAAAATTACAATTTATTTATCATTAAAATTTCTCAAATATGGCGGTTCCTGTTTCTAATGCCTTGGCAATCTTTAAGTTCTCCTCCATACGTTCGCTAATAGTAGACATATCTCCTACAAGCACCTGTGTACTTTCTGCAGTACCATTTATTCCCTTTGCTCCTTCATCAATTGCTTCTGAAATTGCACTTATCGATGCTGCAATCTCATCCATTGCTCTGCGAAGGTCATCAGTTTTAGATGTAAAATCTCCCATTACGTCTTCAATATAGGTTGCATTCTCCCGATACTGTACTCCACTCTTTACAAAATTATCAAATTCAGGAAGAATAAATCCTTTCATGAATTCTACTAAATTGTTAGCATTATTTGAAAGATTATGTACTGCGTTAGTTACAACACTGTTAATTTCCTGAATTTTATTTGCTGTCTGGCGGCTTGAATCCGCAAGCTGTCTGATCTCGTCAGCTACTACTGCAAAGCCTCTACCTGCTTCACCGGCACGGGCAGCCTCAATCGAAGCATTAAGTGCAAGAAGATTGGTCTGGCTTGAAATATTTAAAATATCATTCGTCAGATTATTTACCTGATCTACTGATTTGCTGTCCTCAATTGCCTCATGCAACACATCAAGAATCTCGTTTACCTTACTTCCTGTTTCCTCCATATTGGTTCTGGCTGCGCTTTCCATTTCATCTGCATGAACCTTCATCTCTTTTGAATATTCGTTGATACTATTTGATTTCTGAGCAATTGCTTCAACCTCTGTACGAATATTTGCAGTATTAACATTAATTGCACCTGCAGATGTCCTGACCTCTGTCATCGTTGCTGCAAGCTCCTGCGTCACTGCTGAAAGGTCTGAAGCACTGTCATTTGAATTATTCACACTTTCTTGAACACTACTTACAACATCTTCCATTTGTCTTGCATTTTCAATAATCATACGAAGAATGTCCTGAAGCTTATCCATAAATTTATTGATGCCTTTACAAAGATCCGCAATCTCATCATTACTCTTAACCCCAATTCTCTTTGTAAGATCTCCCTGTCCTGCATCCAGACTCTTAATAATAGAACTAATCTCTTTTTTGGCACGTGTAATTGGCCTGACCACTTTGCGAAGAACAATGTCAACTGCAACAAAGAATACAACAATATTTATTACAATTCCAACAATATTTCCAACACGGGCAGAGTTATATGTAACTATAAGCTCTTCTCTTGCCCCTGCTGCATCCTCCTTTGCATCTGAAACCAGAATATTTATCGCATTTTGTATTGAATCAGCATAATTTGCAAGGTCACCATTTGCCATTGCAAAAGCACCATCTTTATTGCCGAGTGCACTATATCCAAATAAAAGTGCTATAGATAATTTCATATTCTCATAATCTGATAAAAGCTGATTAAAGGTTTCCTGATTATCTTTATCTACATACTTTTCATATTGGTTCAGATACTCATCCAGCACAACCTGTTCCTGCCTTACATCTGCAACAAGCTCAAGCATCGTATTAAAATCAGTAGCAATAATATGTGATAATGCTTTCTTATGAATATTCTGTGCCTCACGCTGTATATCTCCAAGTTCAGCAATACTTTCCATATATTCATCCGCAATTGTTGTAGCAGTACCGTTTACACTTCTAATATTTATAATTGATGAAATATTAGATACCAATGCTACTATTCCAAGAAAAAACACAGGAATCAATGTCAACACCTTTATACTTATACGCGCTTTCTGTATGTTTGTATCATTTATCATATATTTCCCTCCTTACAACAATCTTTGCTAATTTGCTGCAGACTTCGTGATTCCATCTACCATAGTATCCAAAAGCTCCTGTAAATCAACCTGATTCGGATTACCATTTGCCATAATCATACCGAACTCAGAGGTTGGTGTCCAATAGCTGTTGCCTACTTTCTGAAGTACTCCATATTCTGCCTGATCCTGAACTGCTTTAATTGCGGGAACCTTTCCAACTGCTTCAGAAGCAGATGCATTTATATTTGATGGTCCCTGACTCTTCATCTCAAAACGAATAATCTGACTCTGCTCATTTGTCAGATATTCAGCCAGCTTCTGAGCCCACCCTAAATGCTTACTATAATAATTTACTCCATACATTTTATATCCTTTAAATGATGACATCTGTATCTGCTGTCCGGCACAGGTATATGTTGGAAGCTTAACAGCGCCATAATCTTTCCCCCAGTACTTTTCTACATCTGCGGCCATCCATACACCGGTAATAGCTGCTACTACAGTATCATCCTCCATCCCTGCTGTAAAATCAGTATCGCCACCGAGCTTAAAAGCAGGTTTTGCGGAGATATCGAGCATCGCCTGTGCTACATCTACACCTTTTATTGCTCCTTCTGTAGAATTCCAGCTGCAATAATTGGTCACACCATCATCATTGATACCAAACTCAAGACCTGTATTTCCCCAAAATGCAAAAGTATACCAGCCTGAATCCCACGGCATAATTACTTTCTTTCCAAGACTTTCTGCAGCTGCCATAAGACCATCCATAGTCTGCACGTCTGTTTCTGATAAGTACTTATTATTGTAATATAAGAAATATCCATTATCTGCACTGTACGGATATGCATATAAGACACCATTTATGCTTGCTGCATCAATTGAACCTTCCAAATTGGCTGCTCTAATCTCATCTGCATTTGGAACAGGACATAACGCACCTGCTGCAACCATTGATGCCAGCTGATCATCTGCCATTGGGAATACATCTGCTGCTTCCAATACATTACCCAATACATTATCCCTTGCACCTGAATCCGGCTTATCTTCTATGACAAACTCAAAATTTGCCTGACCTTCGTATTCTTGCTTAAAATTGTCGAGCAATATATTCAATACATCAAAGCTACCTGAATCCGCCCAGATTTTTAATTCGACAGTACCTGATTCTAGCTCTGTCACCGTCTGGGAATCAACGCTTTCAGCTGTTTCAGTTGCTTCCTGATCCTGTGAAGAAGCCTTTTTTTCAGCTCCACATCCGGTTAACAACATTCCTAACATAATAACTGCCATTAATATTGAAATCATTCTTTTTTCCATCTTTTTCGCCCTCTCTTTCGTAAAATTATACATATTTTGTCTAATTATTTTACACCATTTTGGTAATTTTTTCTGCCATTTTTTCGCAATTTGTTAATTTATCTAAAAATTATAGTAATTTTATACTAATTAAGAGTAAATTATAATATTTTTAAACTTATATTATTTTTACACATTTTAGAAATTTTTACTTAGTCTTTTCAATCAGATTAATTGCATTTTAGAGCAAATGAAAATTAAAATTTTCTATTACGAAAAAAAGCTGATGCCTTACGACATCAACCTTTTTTCATAATATCCTTAAGTACCTCTATCCCTTCATCGTACTCATATTCCTGTGCAGACTGCTTAAGCATTTCCAAAGCCTTTCTTTCCTCATCGCTATCTATCTGTCCGCAACCTTCCAGAAGCTCAAGCTCCTTTTCTATGGTATCTATATCACATTCCTCAAATGCCTTTAGAAGCTTATTGTACAATTCATTTTTATCTATATCAAATATCTTTGGAATTTTCTTTTTATTCGTTAAAGAATTATCCTCATACATACTTATATATTCCAATTCCTCTTTTGTATCTTCTATCTCAGCCTTTAATTTTGTCAGAAAATCCTCCATGTGACTATCAATAAACCTCTTATTTCCGGTCTTTGCTGCCATCTCCATTATCTCAGCAGCTTCACTTAAAGCTGTCTTGTCAAGCTGACGTGCAACTCCCTTTATTCCATGTACCTTAGTGCCCAAAAGCGCAATATCACTATCTGCCATCTGAGACATTTTATCTATCATTGGTTCAATTTCTCTTACAAAGGCTTCCAAAGTCACCCTATATACACTGCTTCCATATCTATGTGTCATAATTGCATTGTATGTACTGCTTTTATACTTCTGTGACAGATACTTGTCCACTATATTTTGAAGACTTGCATTATCTACGGGCTTTGGCAGAAAATCAGTAAATCCTGTATCACTGTCAATAGTCTCAAACTCTGCATTTACGTTTGCAGTTACGAGGACTACCGGATTAGAATAGAACTTTTTAAGCTGAACTGCTGCCTCATCTCCTGTCATTACAGGCATCATCTGGTCTAAAAGAATCATATCATAATCCTTTTTCTTTGCTGCCTCCAATGCCTGAAGCCCGTCATTTACAGTATCTGTTTCTATCCCCATTGCCGAAAGCATCTCTTTTAGGATAATTCTGTTAATATGCATATCATCAGCAACCAGTACCCTTGCCCCTTTATAAACATAATCTGACTGACTTGTAACAAGAGAATTTTTTGTTTTTGAAAACAGATATTTCTGATTTATGCATAAAGGCTCAATTATTTCCATATTTGAATCAGTATCCGGTAACTGCTGTTCAAATACAAGCGTAAACTCAGAACCTACAACCTCTCTTCTTCTTGCACTTACATATCCATGCATGAGTTCACAAAGCTGTCTTACTATTGCAAGCCCAAGTCCTGCACCATTTAATACATTATTATCAGATGAAGAAATATACTCTTCAAACATCTTTTCCTTTTTATCCTCACTTATACCTTCTCCGGTATCAGTTATTACACATTTGATCAATACCTTGTTATTATCATTGTCTATTGTACATCTGATGTCACAGACTATCTCGCCCTCCTGTGTGAACTTAATCGCATTGGATAAGATATTCTGTATCATCTCACGCACTCTGGGCAGATCCCCGACAAGTATACGCGGGCATTTTGTTTTTATATTTATTGCAAAATCTATATTTTTTGACTGAATATTTGCAATACACATCTGTGTAAGTTCTTCAAGCATCAAAACAAAGTCATACTCTTTATTCTCAAGTTCCAGCTTCGTACTTTCCAGTTTGGAAAATGTAAGCACAGAGTTAACAAGCTGTAAAAGTGAATTTGCAGCCGCTTTTGTATGCATTATAAGTCCTTTGTTTATCTCACTCATACCATCTTTAGAGGCAAGAATATCTGCAACACCTATTATGGCATGAAGAGGGCTTCTGAAATCATGACTTATTCTTGCAAGAAAACGGCTTTTTGAAAGCGTAAGCTCCTCAGCCTGTTTTTTTAGCATTTCTATTTCATGTATCTCATCCTTATGCCTGCTTATATCTATCATATACAAAATATATCCACGTATGTGACCATCTCTATATACGGAATCAGCCAGACAGTTATAATATTTTCCATTTATACAGATTTCTTTATATTCCTGCGGATTGTCAGCTATCTGCTTCAATGCTTCCTTATAAGGAAAAGTACTTCTGTCAGCTTTAAGACTATTAATTTCATCCTGAAAGCTTTCACATACAGTCATATTTGCATCAATATAATAAAAATCCTCATCAAAAAGAACGATACCTATATCTGAGGTATCATAAATTTTTTCCTGAAGTAAAAAAGAAGTATCCAATATATTTCCATTAAGAATCAGTTTTAAGAAAATAAGCATTGAAAATTCCAATGCCCCCGGTACCAGATAATCAGAAATGCCATTTAAGCTGTTTTGAAAGAAAATAATGACATTAGGAACCAAAATGGCAAGATAAAGCCATCTGTTAGTCTGTGCCACTCTCTTACTATACGATTTTTTCAGCAGGGCATATGTGCCAAGAACAATAATAATAAAAATATAGTCTGCTATGCTTAACGAGAAAAATTTCTCATAGAAAATCTCATCACCATTAAACAACTGAATAATAACTATATTTTTAAAAGTCAGGTTCACAAAAAGCAGAAGCTCCACAATCCAGCTAAGCTTCATATACATAAAATCAACAACATAATGAATAACCAGATACAACATCTGCAGCGTTAACATATCAGCAAGCCTGCCAAACAGATAATGTTCATATGTTAACCATTCAAAAACCTTATAAAAATTGTATAGACCTATGAGCCCCATAACCAGTGGAAGCAATCTGTGTGTGCGCGAATGAACTCCCTTTACAATATATGTCTGTAACACTACATAAGTAATAAACAGACACCCCAGCTGATAAACTATCATTATTCCGTATCACTTCTTCCTCTTAATATTCTTCTTATCTCAGACTTCACAAATACAGGATTATAAGGCTTGACAATATATCCTGCTGCCTTCATGCTATGACACATCATAACCGTCTGTTTATCACACAAAGCAGTTACATACAAAACAGGTATTTTACCACCTGTAAATTCATTTATTATTCTTGCTGTATCAATGCCATTTAATTTAGGCATATCTATATCCATAATGATAAGATCAGGCCATACATGGTCTTTTATCTGCGATATAGCCTTATATCCATCCTTTAATGGTACAACATCATACAGATTTTTCAGCATTTCACGCATTGCATGCAGATTTGAAGCCATGTCATCAACCACCATGATACGATACTTCTTTTGTGGCGTACCTAACATTTTCCTGCGCTCATCTTCACTTGCGATCGGATCAAATTTGTCGTCAGATTTGCGCAATATTGTAATATTGTAAGTCTCAGGTAATGACAGATCCAAAAGTTCTCCTGTCATAAGTCTTACTATCGGTCTAAGATTATGTATTCCTATATTTTCATAAATTATTGCTTCGTTATTATTAGAAAGAGTTACCAGAGTTCCCTTTGGATACAAAGGCACATATTTCATAAGCGACTCTACCACTGACTTTTCAAACATTATACCACAGGCTCCCATCAGATATTCACATGCCTCAAATGGAGAGTAGGGCTCTTTATAGGGTCTTTTTGCAGTTAATGCATCATATACATCTGCCACATGCAAAATCTTTGTCAGAATAGTCAGTTCTTCGCCTGTAAGTCCAGATGGATATCCACTTCCATCCACGTTCTCATGATGATAAAGTACTGCTGCCTTTACCTGTGCAGATACATCCCATCTGTCCTTTATAAGCTCATAGGATATCGTAGAATGAGTTTTCATTACTTCATATTCTTCTTTGGTAAGTCTGCCCGGCTTATTTAAAATCTCATCAGGTATTTCAAGCTTTCCAAGGTCATGTAAAACTGCTGCCGTTACCACCTGCTCCATATCCTTCTCACCCATCTTCATACCAAAGGCAATAATACAGCACAGTACCGCAACATTAATAGAATGAGCATAAGTATAGTCATCATAGGTTCTTAAATCAGTAAGATCCAGGGAAAGCATGTCATTGTTAAGTATCTGCTTTACTATTTCCTTTGATATTTCCTGACACTTCTCTATATTTCCCTCTCTTACACATTCAAGACCTTCATTTCTAAGTTCAGGGGTAATAACAGGCTCAATACAAATATCGTCAGACAATGAGTCAGTGATATATACTCCATCAAGTCCATACTCTTTAAGCTTACTGATAGACTGTTCTGTAAGCATCGTATCATTATTTACCAGAATATGACCAAAAGAATCATATACACGATATGCAAGCATCATATTTGGTTTTGCTTCATCAAGAGTAACATATCTCATACTAATCCCCATTTCTGTCTTCAATAGCTATTTTCTCATAATTAATATAATTATATAATAATTGTTTATTTTCTTCAATAATTGTTTTAAAAAAAGCCATAAATCGTTTACACGATTTATGGCTTTTTTTATATAATTACATATTCATGTATTTTTCAACAGAAGCAAGTTTTACGCAAAGTACAAATACTTCACATGCCTTCTTAAGCTCTTCTGCCGAAGGAAGTGTTGGTGCAATACGAATGCTTGTATCCTTAGGATCATTCTTATATGGATAAGTAGAACCAGCCGGAGTCATTACAACACCTGCCTCCTTACATAATCCCACAACTCTCTTTGCGCAGCCTTCAATAGTATCAAATGCTATAAAATATCCACCAAGTGGCTTATTCCATGTACCAATCTCAAGTCCGCCGAGTTCTTTCTCAAGAGTATCAAGTACAGCTTCAAATTTAGGACGTAAAATTGCCGCATGCTTCTCCATATGAGCATGTACACCTGCTGCATCCTTGAAAAATCTCACATGACGAATCTGATTAAGCTTGTCATGTCCGATTGTCTGAATAGTAAAGTGCTTCTTAACCTCTGCGATATTTGTTGGTGATGAAATAAGTGCTGACACACCTGCTCCAGGGAAAGAAACCTTTGAAGTAGAACAGAACTGATAGTAAATATCAGGGTTTCCGGCCTTCTCACACTCATCAACGATATTTAACATCTGTGCCTTATTGTCAGGATATAAATGATGTATGCAATAAGCATTATCCCAGAAAATTCTGAAGTCAGGAGCAGCCGGTTTTAAGTTTGCAAATCTTCTTACAACCTCATCAGAATACACTATACCGGCAGGGTTTGTATACTTAGGAACATTCCAGATACCCTTTACAGCAGGATCATTATTTACATACTGCTCAACCATATCCATATCAGGACCATTTTCGTCCATAGGAATATTTATCATCTCTATACCAAAACTCTCAGTTATGGCAAAATGTCTGTCATAACCAGGTACCGGACAAAGGAATTTTACCTTATCAAGCTTACACCATGGTGTATTTCCTGCAATACCATGAATCATCGCACGTGAAATAAGATCATACTCAATATTAAGACTTGAGTTACCATAAATCATAACATGGTCTACCGGACACTCCATAAGCTCTGCAAAAAGCTTCTTTGCCTCTTTAGTACCATCAAGGATACCATAATTTCTAAAGTCAACATTGTCCTCACCCTTAAATGTAGATGTACTTGTAAGTACATCAAGCATAGGTGTAGATAATTCTAACTGATCTGTACCCGGCTTACCACGTGACATATCAAGACTTATACCTGCTGCTTTGAGTTTTTCAAACTGTGCTTTAAGCTCTGTATGAAGACTATTTAACTCTTCTTTACTCATATCCTTGTATGCTTTCATTATTACCTCTCATTCTCACACCATCAAAAGATAATGGTAGTTGTTATTTCTTATTTTTTATAACCCGGTTTCTCATTAAAACCTCAAAATAGTAACTGCTACCAGTCACCATTCTTAAATATATAACAATATAATATGCTCTGTCAATATATAGCCTTTATACATTAATTTTATGTTTTTCTAATTTTAGTACCTATTTCCTATTTATTGTAAATGTATTCTAAATTATACTTTGCTTATCAAAAGCAAGGAGAAAAATTATGGTAAGTATTGCCTACTGTTATGAAAACGAAAAGGAACTTTCATTTGTAAAATCAACTATAGAAAACTATTTTTACTCACAAGATATTTCAGTTTTAACAAACTGTTACCACAGTGTTCATGAGCTATTGCATTTTAGCAGCAGCCGTATGCCGGACGTTCTGTTTTTTAATTCCGAAAATTCTTATGAACATATGCTGCAGGCAGTTATTTATCTGAAAAAATATAACAATAACCTCATTTCAATAGTAACTTCCAATAAAGTATCTTTTATTGGAAACATCTCAGACCGCATACTTTTAGAACCGATTTATACCGCTTCAAATCAAAAACAGCTATTGCATTATGCTCTGTTAGCATATAAGGCCTCTACCTCAAACAACAACTATTTTGAATACTACAGAAGACCTGAATATATGCAGATACCTGTCAATGATATTGTTTATTTCCAATCAGAGGGCAGAAAAATTTATATGCATTGTTCAGACACCAGCTACTATGACAATGATACCTTCTATCAAAAGCTTGATAATGTCTGTGATGAGCTCAAACATAAAAGCTGTAATTTTTTACGGATTCATAAATCAATTGTTGTGAATCAAATATATATATCTAATTTTGACCGTTTCAGTGTCAGACTTACCAGTGGAGAACATCTTAAAATCAGCAATTATGATTATTACAATAATCTCAAAAAAAATTGGATGTCAACACATCCAATTTCAAAAAGTTTCGCTATATAGACTTATTATGCACACAAATTAAGCAAAAGCTTAATTTGGCGCATTAAAAACTCGGGTTTTCATTCTGAAAACACCTCGCGGTATATAACCTGTGTGCAGTAACACCTAATTTACCACATTCATTTCATATAATGTATTTCCAAAGCTGTCACTGGTCAAATATGTATTGATAAGTCCACACCATCCATTTCCGGGTGCATTAGTATAATTATATATGGCTATTGTCTGACGTTTAACATTATCTGTATTATAGGCACTGATATCTGAGGCATCTTCCTCTTCACCAAGATAATTAATACCTTCCTTCAAGGGATGACTTATAAGCTCTGAATAATTATGAGTGTTTTGTGCTTTTTCTATTCTAAGCATATGTTCATTTGTATCCTCTCTGGACATTCTGTTCACTACAAATGACTTGCTGTTATTACTAAATGGAATACTATATCCGTTATTAAGACATGATGTAAATCCTGTAAGTGACATCATCCCTGTCTGTTCTAAAAGCTCCATTGTGTCTATGTCAAAATAAGTATTTACATTTGTTGTCATAGTACTGTTATACATAATAAAATTCTGTGTATCTGCAATTGATGGCTGACTAGCCATATTACTCATTCCCTGTGACAGGTAGCACTTTTTATCTGTAAAGGCAACTGTACTCACATGTACATTCTGAAATGTGAGATATGTGGTATTTTGGTTTGATAATGTCTGTAAAGACATTACAAATGGGCAAAGATAGCTGGTCATATTACTATTTCTTACTATCAGGTTAACTACGCCTGACAGCTTTGAAGAATCTGTATCATGCATATACAGGCAGCTTCCAAGACCCATTGAAATAAATTCACAATTATCAAAAACTATTCTGCTTTTACCCCTGCTGCCCATCCCGACACAATGATTATTTTCTGAGATTATCTTGCAGTTTTCAAATATCATTTCTCTGCCATACAAAATATTCTGGTCTACATGAACAGAATAACCACTATAATTCTTTTGTCTTTCCCAGCTGTCACCCTCAATAGAATTATTTATGGCATCAATCTCTTCCTGAGTAAGTTCAGTCTGTACAATACCACTGTTCATTCCATAAATAGTCATATTCGCTACTTTTCCGCTTGCTATTGTTAAAGGAGCACTTCTATATGAAGAAGTATCACACTGAAGTATACAGTAATTCTTATCTATTCCAATTATATTTAAGGCTTTTCCCATAACTGCTACATTTTCACAATAAATACCAGGATAAATTATAAGTGTGTCTCCATCTTCGGCAGCATTAACTGCCTCCTGAATTGTAAGAAAATCTCCCCCACCGGTCTGGGATACTATATACTGTCTGGGAATTGGAGCCGCTTTAGCATTTAGCCCGCCAAACAGATTTAATACCACAGCTATAGCAATTACATTTAATAAAAATGTACCTGGCCTTTTTATACTACTCATAAACAATTTATAACCATACCTTTCCTCTTATGTTGTGTCTCCAAATGGAAGTTTTTGTAACTATGATACCTACGGATTGTTACGTACTCCCACATTTGAGCAAGCTCATGTGGATTCAGACCTTTTTATGATATCATTATATCATAAAAAGGTCATATTAATCTAATATTTCGGATTAACATGACCTTTCAAATATCTTATAATAATCTACTATATTATTTTAAAAATCCAAAAGAACTTACAATTGGAGCCTCTTTTGCATTACCCTTTGAAGCATCAAAGAACTGAATAAGAGTAACTACAAAGAGAACTAACTGGAATAATACCAATACAAAAGCAATTATCCATCCAAGAATAGGAATAATTCCTACTATTCCACATAAAGCAGATATATAAGTTACAATCTCAATCTTAATTGCCTGTTTAACATGAAACTTAACAAACTCTGAATCTTTATTAATAAGTGATGCTATTAATATACCTACAATTCCAAACATATATGCTACCATAGCGATGAGCTTGTTATCTTGAATATCTTTTTTATCAAACTCTGATGTATGATCTGTCAATGAAGGGGCTGCATACATATTCTGCTGTGTTCCATTGAAGTTATTGTTTGCATATGCATTGTTAAAGTTATTATTATAACCATTGTTAAAGTTGTTATTAAAGTTATTGTTATTGAAATTATTATTGTTGTTAAAATTGTTTGAGGCAAAATTGTTATTTGCATTGCTAAAGCTATCTGTAGTCTGTGCAAATCCCATATTAACTGTATTATCAGTCATCTGCTCATTGTTAACGTTTGTATCATTCTTATCAAGTGATACTGTGTTATTATTTAATACTGTTGTCTGACCATATGGATCAACTGTGTTATTTGTAGTACTTGTATTACCATAAACACCTGTCTCCATATTGTTATTCATCTGTGCTGTATATACAGCTGAGTTGGCATTGTTTGCCTGCATCTGTTCAGTATATTCACGCATATTGCAACCACAATTTATGCAGAATACACCATCATCTTTAGTTTCTTTTCCACATTTTGGACAAATCATTTGTTTATTCTTTCCTTTCGCTCCCAATTAATTAATTAACATAACTTAATCACACATGATTTTAATACATATGTTTTTATTTGTCAATAAATTTTAATTTAACAAATATGAGAGGCGCGTGCACAGTAATATCAATATATTTTTTTGCATATATTAATAATAAATCATTCGGGTTAAATAAGGTATGATAAACTATATTTGGGGTGGGATGCTGATAATTGGCATTATATATGGAGTAGTCACCAAAAATACAGAACAGATAACCTCAGCTTTTATTGACGGTTCTAAAGAAGCAGTTTCTCTTGGCATATCAATGGCAGGCATTGTATCCTTTTGGACAGGACTAATGGAGGTAGCCGAAGAAGCAGGTATAATATCAAATATTACAAAAGCAATCCTCCCATTTCTACGCTTTTTATTTCCTGATATTCCTAAAGGACATCCTGCCTGGAATTCCATAGCTACCAATTTTGTTGCAAATTTACTGGGACTTGGTTGGGCAGCGACACCTGCAGGACTTCGTGCAATGTCAGACCTTAAGGCTTTGGAATGTGAACGTGGCAATCCCGAGTATCTTACTGATGAAACAAAAACTATAAAAAATCGTTCAGCCAGCGATGAAATGTGTACATTTCTTGTAATAAATATCTCGTCTTTACAGCTGATACCCGTCAATATAATTGCATATCGAAGCCAGTATGGAAGTGCTAGTCCCGCCAGCATAATTGCACCTGCCTTAATATGTACCTTTATCAGCAGCATTGTCGCTTTAATATATTGTAAAGGAACAGTTACTATAAATAGTCAAAAAAAATAAAGGATATCGCTGTGCGATATCCTTTATTTTTATATTTATTAAATGTCTGCACCCTGATTTCTAAGATATTCGATAACATCTCCGACAGTTTTTACATTCTTTTCGATTTCTTCATATGAAGCTTCAATACCATACTCGTCTTCAAATGCCATTATAAGCTCTACAAGATCAATTGAATCTGCACCAAGATCATCTTTAAAAGAAGAATCTTCTGTGATCTCAACTCCTGTTAAATGTAACTGTTCCTCAATAATTTCAAATATTCTTTCCATTCTTTCCTCACATTCTGCCAAACTAATGGCGATCTGATAATAATATTTCGTGTAACTATTAATTACCTTCATAGTTACTATTTCGTAACTGTTTTTACATTTTGTTGTCAATCTCTGTATTGAGCTACCGGCATTATGTATATATAGTAGCTTTTAGCATGTCATATCAATAGGAAGTATATTATCACACATTGTATTTGTCAATATATTTTTATTACTCCATTTCCAACAGATATTTATATATCTCTCTTTTGGAAACTCCTCTGTCTTTTGCTACTCTTTTCATGGCTTCTTTATGGTCAACTCCCTGACTTTCATAATATGCCATATGCTCTTCTATCGGTTTGCTTTGCCAGTCTGCTTCCTGTTCCTTTTTAAATTCATCAAGACTCTTGCCTTCGACAACAAGCACATACTCTCCTCTGGGTTCTTCTTCCTTATATCTCTCCAAAGCCTGTTCCAAAGTAGTAACAATTACCGTCTCAAAACGCTTTGTAAGCTCTCTGCAAAGAGTAATTTTACGCTCCCCAAGTGCTTCATAAAGCTCTTCCAGTGTTCTTACAAGATGGTGCGGTGCTTCATATAAAATTATTGTCCTTGATTCTTTTTTCAAATCCTCAAGAATATCCTTTTTTTCTTTTTTATCAGCAGGTAAAAAACCCTCAAAACAAAATCTTCTGGTACTAAGTCCTGACAAAGTAAGTGCTGTAATACAGGCTGCAGGACCTGGAAGTGAAGTAACCACGATTCCGGCTTCATGGCACATTTTTACAAGTACCTCGCCCGGATCTGATATTGCAGGAGTCCCGGCATCAGTTATCAAAGCAATATCTTTACCCATGAGCATCTGATCAATAAGATATCTCGCCTTCTCTACTTTATTATATTCATGATAGCTCGTCATAGAAGTCTTTATTTCAAAATGATTTAAAAGCTTTATGCTATTTCTTGTATCCTCTGCTGCAATCATATCTACTTCTCTTAAAGTATCTATGACTCTGGGAGTCATATCCTTTAAATTTCCAATAGGGGTCGCACATAAAAAGAGCTTTCCTGCCATATAAAAACCATGCCTTTCTCATAATCTAATACCCATATATTTCATATATCTCATCTGTATATACATTTGGAGCCTTATAAACAATCAAAGGCTTTTCAACTGTCATACGTGGCTTTCCACCTCTACAGCCCTCTATCAAAACCATATTAGGTTCTTTATCCACATAAGGATACACCAGTCTCATACGTTTAGGCTCAATCTTGTATTTTGTCATTAATGTTATTATCTCAGCAAGCCTAAATGGTCTGTGAACCATGCAGAAGCTTCCTCCTGGCTTTAAGAGTCTTGTCGCATTACTTATAACATCTTCAAGTGTACAAAGTATCTCATGCCTTGCGATAGCCTTTGGTCCATCAGGATTTGTAATTCCATGATTTCCTATCATATAAGGTGGATTACAGGTCACCAAATCAAAAGAGGCAGCCTTAAATATACTGCCCGCCTCCTTTATATCACCAGTCACTATTTCTATTTTATTTTCAAGCTTATTAAGACTTACACTTCTTCTTGCCATATCAGCACTCTCCGGCTGAATCTCAAGAGCATAAAAATGTGATGCCTGTGATTTTGCCTCCAAAAGTATTGGAATTATTCCTGTGCCTGTCCCCATATCAAGAACTTCAGCACCGGGTTTTACACTTGCAAAACCGCTTAACAACACTGCATCCATTCCAAAACAAAATTTCTCGCGATTTTGAATTATCCTGTAACCATTTCTCTGCAGGTCATCAATTCTTTCATTTTCTTTTAATACTATATCACACATAATAAACCACAAGCCTTTTAGTTATCATCAAGCTTGGACTTGTTTCCTTCCTGCTTTTCCTGTTTTTCAAGCTTTTCTAACTCTCGAAGCTCCTTAAGCTCAGCTTCTGACATTCCTTCATTTTTGTCTTTTCTATGACGCTTCTTAAATTTTAACTGCTCTACCTTATATTCCCTGATTTCCTTTTCGTCATCTACTTCAACTACTACCTTTACCAGCTGACGCAATACATTTACACTATGTACCTCTCCCTTGAGGTTATCATCTGTTGTAACAAAATCACCCACATTGGGAAGCTTCTTATTGAGATATTCATAAGTCTCTTCCTCATGCTTTAAGCAGCACATAAGACGTCCGCATACACCACTTATCTTAGTAGGATTAAGTGAGAGATTCTGCTCCTTAGCCATCTTAATGGACACCGGCACAAATTCAGACAAATGTGAATGACAGCACAAAGGTCTTCCACATACACCAATTCCGCCAAGAATTTTAGTCTCATCTCTTACACCAATCTGCCTAAGCTCTATTCTTGTCTTAAATACAGATGCCAGATCTTTTACAAGCTCTCTAAAATCAATTCTGCCATCTGCCGTAAAATAGAACAGTACCTTATTATTATCAAATGTATACTCTGAATCAATAAGCTTCATATCAAGACCATGCTTCTTTATCTTTTCAAGACAAATCCTAAAAGCATCTTTTTCTTTTGCCTTGTTATTAGCTTCCTGTTCCATATCTCTTTCATTTGCAACTCTGATAACTGCTTTTAAAGGCTGTACTATCTGTGATTCATCTATTTCCTTTGGATCCCCAACAACTGTACCAAACTCTACGCCTCGTGCGGTTTCTACAATTACATGGTCTCCTCTTTTTATATCAAAATCTAATGGATCAAAAAAGTATATTTTTCCTGCTGTTCTAAATCTGACTCCTATTACCTTTATCATAATTCCTCCCAATATCAAAATAATGTAACTACTCTGTACTCTCATAGTTACAAGATAAATATTAATTTTTAATTTCCATAAATAGCAGTTCCATTGTAAGTTCAAAATTTACGTTGGCTTTAATCCTGCTTCTGGTCTTGTCTATTGAATTTATCAGACTTTCAAGTTTTTCATAGCTGTAATGCTTTGACATTCTGGATATATCCATAAAATCCTCTTTAAAAATGAGTAAATCCTTATTTTTACTTGATTTATACAACAGCACATCTCTAAACCAGATAAATATAATATCCAGATAATCATCTACATCAAATTTATCTTCCGATATCTTTTTTATCTCTGATGCCATCTGGCTTACATCCATATTGTGAATATTTTTTAATGTTCCCAAAGCTGATGACTTCATATTATCAAATTCTTCATTTGATGCAAGCTGTATGGCACGTCCAACATTTCCTCTTGCAAATGAAGCACAGACACTTGCTCTGTAATCCGGTATCTGAACTTTGTTCATAAGGTAATTTTTTATTATATCATCTGATACCGGCTTGATATTAAGTACCACGCATCTGCTCAAAATAGTGGGAAGCATTGCCTCCACTCTTGTTGCCAGCAAAATAATCACTGCATATTGAGGCGGTTCCTCCAATGTTTTTAAAAGTGCATTCTGTGCCTGCACATTCATCTTTTCAGCCTCATCAATTATATATATTTTATGGCTGCCACTATATGGTTTTATGGCTATATCACTATTTACCTGCTGTCTTATATTTTCAACCGATATAACATTAGGTTTTTCATGCTCTACATAAATAATATCCGGATGATTTCCATTTATTGCCTGTTTACAGTCTCTGCATTCATTACAAGGCTTTGTCCCCTCCTGATGTGTACACTGTAATGCCTTTGCAAATATATCTGCAATCATTCTTTTTCCTGACAGATTCTCTCCCTGAATAAGATAAGCATGTGATATTTTATTGTATTTTATCGCACTTTGAAGATTGCCACAAAGCTGTCCCTGCCCTATAACATCCCCCCAGGTAATACCAGACATTTCTTATTCTCCTTTTTGCAAAATGTACTCTCAGAATATTTTTTAGTAACTGTTCAGAACCAGCTTCTTCACAGTCACAATTTATGCACACAAAATCAATAAAATAATTTATGGTTACAACTAATTACTTCTTTGGGTATATATTTTGGGATATACTCATTTTATCACGTAAAAATATCCATAATCAGTCCTCTTATTTCTCCCACCTTTGCAAGTATTGAAATAGAGTCTCTTTCATCCTTCATAAGCTCCTGTGCAAGCTCATCCAGCTTTTTATCCACAAGCCTTATTATACCATAAACTCTGTGCCTGCCTCGTCTGTCCAAAAAATTTTCTCTGGAAAATTTATGTGAATGATTTACAATCTCATTCATAAATTCTTTTATCAGGGTACGATACTTTTTCATATCCTTAACATCCATACGTTTTACTATCTTATCACCCTGCATAACTATCTCTTCCATCATAAGATTGAGACGATTGGCAAGCTCAGCTTCCTCTATATTACTGGCAAGCATAAACTTAAAATCTCCATCTGCCTGCTGTACATTCTGCTGTTGAACCACCGGTGTAGTCTGCTGTATCTCATTTACCTTAAAATCCATAATTTTATCTTTATACCCCTAGCCTTTATTATTAACCATTTTTCATTTGAATTTTTATGTAATTTGAAATAGCCTTTGTACATAGCTTGACATTATCATTGATAAATGTTCTGGTGATACCGGCATTTTTTAGATTTTCTTCAGAAAAATCCATACTATCTGCCAGATATCTGCGGCACATTTCATCATATTTTGGTTCTTTTTGACGCATTTCACGCCTTAATGCACGACTTAGCCGTTCTCCATCATCTATATCTACAAAAATAGGAATAACTTTATCTTTTCCAAAATATTCCCTCGTCTTCATATAAGATTCCAAAGTTCCAATTATTAAGTAATCATTTTGTTCAAGCTCTATCTGATCATCTTTTGCAGTAAAATAATACCATTTACCATAAACTGTATCATACTCTCTACATTCAACTATTTTATCCTCTTTTTTCAACTGCTCAAGTCTGTTTATATCTACAAAATGATACTCGACCCCTTCTTTTTCACCTTGTCTTATAGGACGTGTAGTATAAGGAATAATCTTTTTTATCTTAAGTGAATTTATTTTAAGAAGCCTTTTATAAATAGTATCTTTTCCTGATGAACTTTTTCCGACAATGCAAAAAATTTTGCCCATTTTTCTAAATGACCGTGCCTTTCCATTTCTTTTATTTTAACTATCAAATAACTATTCAGTACCCTCAAGTTACAAACACATATTAGTGCAACTTACCTTTTATGATAGATTTATGCCTGTTTCCACTACTCTTTCTTACGGTCACCAAAACGAACCCTGTTGGCTATACAAATACAAAGACCTTCTGGACAGTTAATATTTATCATAAACACTTGGTATCTTTTAACCACATTAAATAGTCATTGGTATAATACACACATTACAAAATAGATTTTACTTGTCTAAGAGTCTGACATATCATCCATGCTTTCTCTTCTATCTCTTCATCAGGTTCTATCATATCAGGTACCATTATAGGAGACATCCCTGCCAAAAAAGCAGCTCTTATTCCATTATATGAATCCTCAACAACATATGTATCCTTAGGCTCAGCGCCTATAAGCTGTGATGCTTTTAAAAATATTGCCGGATTTGGCTTACTCTCTTTAACCTGATCTCCACCAACTATAATACTAAAGTATCTATCAAGTCCTGCATCCTTTATCTGTTGTTCAACCAACTCTGTTCTTGTGGAAGAAGCAATTGCAATAACAAAATCCTTATTCTTCAAATAAATTAGAAGATCTTCAACTCCCGACTTAAGAGGCAGTCTGCCCCCATCATATTTCTCATGATACTTTGCAGACTGTTCCTCTTTATATTTATCATATGGAAAATCATCTCCATAGTGTTCTAAAAATAATTTTCTGGCTAAATCTCTATTGACGCCTATACATTTTTTATATACTGTATCAAGGTCATCAAAATGATACTTACTGGCTAATTCTTTCCATCCTTCATACACTGCACGTTCAGAATCAAATATCACACCATCCATATCAAAAATTATCGCCTTCATTGTACTTTGTATTTCCTCTCCAAACTTTTTGTAACGCTTTGCTATTCAATCCTTCGTAATCACAACTCATACGAAACGATGTCCTAAACACTTTCTATAACCCGTATCATATTTGTATGACCTGCAATGCCCAATGGTATTCCCGCCGTTACTACAACCTTATCACCTTTTTGGATATATCCTGCATTTAGACTGGCTTCAATAGCATATTCAAACAGTTTTTCTGTATCATTTGCTCTACTTATCATAAGTGGTTCTACATCAAACATCATTGCCATCTGTCTATATACAGATTCCGTAACTGCACAGCCTATTATTGGACAATCCGGCTGATAACGTGATAACATTCGGGCTGTAAATCCTGTCATGCTCACAGTAATTATTGCAACAGCATCAAGCTCCATTGCGGTAGTACAGCATGCATGTGAAATCGCAGCTGTAACATCATCCTTTATTTCCCAACTTTTTCTAAAAATATTCTCTCTATAATTTATATTCTGCTCTGTTTTTAACGCAATTTTAGCCATGGTTTCAACAGCCTCTATTGGATAATTTCCACAAGCAGTCTCACCACTAAGCATTATTGCAGATGTACCATCATAAATTGCATTGGCTACATCAGCAGCTTCAGCCCTTGTAGGTCTTGGATTATTTATCATTGATTCAAGCATTTGTGTTGCAGTAATAACCATCTTACCCGCTTTTAATGCTTTATCTATCATTAATTTTTGGATAACAGGTACATCTTCAATAGGAACCTCAACTCCCATATCACCACGTGCTACCATTATACCATCTGAAATCGCTAAAATATCATCTAAATTATCTATCCCTTGCATATTCTCAATCTTGGCTATAATCTTCATATTACTGCCATTTTCGTTTATAAGTTTTTTAACCTGAATAATATCTTCCTTATCTCTGGCAAAGGAAGCTGCAATATAATCATATCCCATCTCAATTCCAAATAGTATATCAGATATATCTATATCACTCAGATATGGCATGGATAATTTAGTTTGAGGTACATTTATACCTTTATGATTAGAGATTTTTCCACCATTTAAAACTCGACATACTATATTGTTTTCTTCAATGGCTACTATCTCTAACTCAATCAATCCGTCATCTATCAAAATATGTTTTCCAATTGTAATATCATTAATAAGATTTTTATAGGTAATAGACGCAATATTTGCGTTGCCCATAATCTCATCTGTAGTAAGAGTAAATTTCTGATCTTTCACAAGAATCGCACTTCCACCATCAAAATCTCTAAGTCTTATCTCTGGTCCCTTAGTATCCATCATTGTAGCTATCGGTTTATTCATCTTTTTAGCCAAATTAACAGTAGTAATAAATCTGTTTCTATGTTCCTCATAATCTCCATGAGAAAAATTGAAACGAGCTACATCCATACCGGCATTTATTAATTTCTTTAGTGTATTCTCATCCTCAGAAACAGGTCCTATAGTACAAACGATTTTTGTCTTTCTCATAAAACGCCTCTAACCTATTTGAAAATACCGTAACTATTCACAATCACTATTCCGCGAGGTGTTTTCAAAATGAAAACCCGAGTTTTTAACGCGCCAAAATCAATTTATTGATTTTGTGTGCATAAATTGTGACTGTGAAGAACTTAGTTCTGAACAGTTACAAAATACCTATACTCTTCCCAATCTAAACATATTTAATAATTTTTGTCTTCTCATCTGTCTCTCATGTATCTCGCCTCTTCTGATACTTAGAGTTTCTAATGTTGAACAGTATTTATCTGCCATAGTAACAATCCATCCTTCTCTGCATAAAGGTGGAATTATTGTAAGTGGCCACATATGTTTTATAATTATATCAGCCTGTCTTATATTAATATTATATTCTTTTCTGGCATTTTTTAATGCTATTGCAGGGTGACAAAAGCCATGTGCTCGCTTGTGTGCATTCTTCTCATCCTGTAAATGCCAGTCATAAAGAAAATAGTCATGTAATAATGCTCCTCTGACTAAATCCCTGTCGTTGCATTTAATTTTTAATCTGTCTCGTATTGCAAGGCTTGCTTTTGTAACACACATGCAATGTTCATATACTGTCATATTTCCATGCTGAAAATGATTTTTTGTGCTCTTAAAATTTTCAGATTCAATTATGTCACTGGCATACTTTTCTATCTCTTCTTCGTACATCTTATCCTCACTTCTGAGCAATTTGTTCTTACTATTTATTTTTGCTCAAAAAACAAATAGCCATATACTAAAAACTTATATTTTAAATATATTGTTACCAATTTTAAAATAATAATAACTTAATTTAAAAATTAATCACTATATATAATTTAGCTCAACCTTATATATTATATCATACTTTGCATTAAAAAAACACGCAAAAGTACGTGTTTTATTAATTCCTTACATTAATATTGTTAATTTTTACCTATAAAACAAAAAAATAATGCCCAGAACCGGAATCGAACCAGTGACACACGGATTTTCAGTCCGTTGCTCTACCAACTGAGCTATCTGGGCATACAAAACAAAATATATTTGCTTTGGAGTAGCGGGGACAGGATTTGAACCTATGACCTTCGGGTTATGAGCCCGACGAGCTTCCAGACTGCTCCACCCCGCGTTATTAAATTAAATGATTAAACTAAATTAGTGCAACATAATTGCACTATTAAATTTAATGGGTGGAGGTGGATTCGAACCACCGAAGCATAAAGCAGCAGATTTACAGTCTGTCCCCTTTGGCCACTCGGGAATCCACCCATAAAGCCGATGATCGGACTCGAACCGATAACCTGCTGATTACAAATCAGCTGCTCTGCCAATTGAGCCACATCGGCGGATCCAACTTTATTGATATTGAAATGGGGCCTAC
>JAFPAQ010000132.1 GCA_017424235.1 Lachnospiraceae bacterium
CTTTAGTTTTAACATTCATTGTGAATACCTCTTTTAGTTTAGATTTTTACCAACTAGCCAGGTCAGTAATAATCTAAATTTACTTGAGGTATTTTTTTATGTCAATTTCCTGGCCTATTTAAAGTATACAGGAAGCTCCTTAACTATAAATGACGTAGATTCTTACGATAATTACGAAGTTTTTCTTCCTTTTGTGAACCGATAATTTCATCTAATACGGCTAACAGCTTTTCTCTATCCTCTGGCAATTTTCCTTGAAGCTGTATCATATTCGAAGCCCCCAATGCAGCAAAAGCAGTTGGATTTTTAAGATGCTTAACAAGGCTTCTAAGCTCTTTGTACTTTTCCATTTCACTCTCTTCTATCCAGTTTCCCTGTTTTATGTCCTGATATAATGCAGACTGTGGATATATCGTAAGCATGTTAGCTCCAATTAATTCCGGATGAAGTTGATTGCAAATCTCTGCCGTTTTCTTTGCTCCTTCCTCTCCATTCCCCTCTCCTGAAATACCTGTGAGATAGAAAAAACGATAACTGATTCCTGCCTGTTCCAAACGCCTACATTACGCAAGAATGTCCGTTGATGTATATCCTTTATTCATAAATTCTAATGCACTGTCATCTGCCGTTTCCATACCAATCGTTAACCCATCATAACCTGCCTTTCTTAATTCCTTTAATTCATCGTCTGTTTTAAGCTTGATGTCTGTAATCCTCGAAAAGCATCCTATGGTCTGGTTCGACGGAAAGTACCTTTTAATCAGTTCTGCAATCTTCATCAAGCGTTGGTATTCCAATACGAAGGGATTTGCTCCTGTTAAAAAGGTACGCGTGACCTGGCTTTGCTTCCACAATCGCAGTTGTTCTTTCGTTTCCCGTAAATCAGCTTCTATATCTTCTAGTGGTGACATTCGAAAGTTAAAAGGAATATCATCATATAACGTGCAAAATTTACATTGATGATGTGTACAGCCTGCCGTAACCTCTAATAATAATGACGATGCCTCATAAGGTGGTCTCCAAATCGTTCCTGTGTAATGCATATGTATATTCTTCCTTTCCAAAATGATGAAAGTAGCATATCGTGACTCAATTTTTCCCACAAGTACTGTCTTTTTTTAAGGATAGTATCTTTTTTGATACTATTGAGTTTTGGCAAGGCTTGTGATAAGGTCGGAATATATTGCATAAACAATAGAAAGGGTGGCTATTCCTCATGGCTGAAAATAAATTTACACAGGAAAATACACTGGCTCGTTGCGTGCCTATGAACAAATTGCAATCGGTAATTGCTGGAAAATGGAAAATTTTGATTTTATGGTATATTACGTTTTATAAAGTCCAGCGCTTTGGCGAACTGATGCGCCGCCTGGATGGAATCACGCAGTCTACGCTTACAAAACAATTACGTGAATTAGAGAATGACGGCTTCATCCATCGAGAAATCTACAAAGAAATTCCCCCAAAGGTCGAATATACTCTGACCGAATTTTGGGAAAGCTTTATTCCAGTATTGCAGACCATGATGGTCTGGAATGAACAACATCTTTGTCCAGATTATAAAAATCCATATTTGAATGACTGATTTATGCACCTACATCCAACAATACTTCTTCCGATATGCCTGTGGTGAAATACCTTTTTTCTTTTTAAAGGTATTCGAAAAATAAGAATAATCACGAAATCCCACTCTTTCCATAATATCAATAAGTGGAATCTTCGTATCTCTCAGCATCGTTGCCGCAAACTCAATCCTTATTCGCGTCATATACTCCATAACGGTTTCACCGGTATATTCTAAAAAACGCTTCGACAAATCGGTTCTATTCATCTGAAATTCTTTTGTTAATTCTGCAATTGTTATTTTCTTGCTGACATTACTTTTTAAGTATGCCACGATTCTCTGCATCTCTTTCTCCTGCGCATCCTGCTCATTTTCACAAGGAATAGTCTTTTCTTCCGTAAGTGTGCTACAGATAGAAAGACTCTCTATCAGAAAACTTCTGCTCTTGCAAGCCCAGTGATTATTATCCTGCTTCGTAATCTGCTCCTGAAAACATTCCATCAAAAACGCTATCCTCTCTATCGCATCCAAAGAAGGAAAAAGGATGGCATCGTTCTCCTTCTCTCTCCTCATAAATGCCATCAAAAAATAATGATCCTGTTGCTGTGTTATGTCAAAGCTCTCTGACTGTGTGCGAATATTATCAAAATCAAATGCACCATTTATGACAGAAGGATGAAAGATAATTCCTTTTACCTGAACATTCTCTGATACATACAGACTCTCCTGCTCGTTCATGCATAGCAGCATCTGTCCATCAAACAAAATCTTTCTTCCCTCTAAAACAAACTCTCCTTGTTCTGCGTACAATAATAGTAATGCAAATCGCAAATCTCTAAGTTCTGTACTATCAAATCCATTTCCCTGATAGTATCCCAGCTCTAATGTGAAATACCCATGATATTCTTCTGTATATATGTTCATGATGTTCTCCATCCCTTCGATGTCTATATCCGGTTATTATCTTACTGCGTAGACAATCCCCTATATTCCTATATTATAAGCATTATCAACGTTTGTCCATTTCTATATAAAAACTGATAATCCTACAACCTATAATGACAATCCTTCATTTCCATTCCTACACAAATGTTTATACTGATTTTATAGCAAATTTCCAATATATCTTTGCGGGAGGTACTTATGAACAAGATAAACTTATTTCTCATTATGATTGTGACTGCCCTTTCTTGCAGTGGCTGCCAGCAAACGGAAGACATTTCCAAAAATACCAAAGGTACGATAGAAATCATTTCTGATTTTTACAGTTCGGAACTGGACAAAAATTATACCGTTACTGTTTACTTGCCACCAAATTATGCAAAAAGCGAACTTTCTTATCCGGTTATCTATATGTTTGACGGTCAAAATCTATTTGATTCGGAAACCGCAACCTATCATAAAGAATGGCAAATTGATGAAACACTGGACTCTCTCTATGCGCAAGAAAAAACAGAAGGTTTCATTGTAGTAGGTGTGGATTCCCTTACAAACCGTACCGTAGAATACAATTTATATACACAAAATTCTATGATGCAGGGCGATGGAAAAGCCCTTGAGATGGGAGATTTTTATGCAAATACCTTAAAGCCATATATTGATGAACAGTACCGCACATTACCTGAGCAGGAAAATACCGGAATTATTGGTTCTTCTTATGGTGCCATTGTAGCAGCCTGTACCAGTATCTCCCACCCTGATACCTATGGTTTTGTCGGACTGTATTCGTATTATGACAATCAAAATCCTCAGAAAATGAGAAAATACTTCACTGAAAATATTACCACAGATACGTTTGGCAGTACTCCTATTTATTTCTTTGCTGCATCTAGTGATTTTGCCAAAAACACCACTGAAATCGCTTTTCAAACAGCAAAAGACAACGGCCTAACACGCATTAACTATGAAATTGCAGAGGGCACACATGATGAGTATTCCTGGGGCGCACACTTTGCATCCTGCCTTGCCTTTTGGGAGTGGATTTAATTAGTAGCTAAAAAGCATAGAGGACGGCTGTTACCTCCCTCTATGCTTCTCTTTCACCAGTTTCTCATGATAAAAATAGTTCTTGTATTTTATACTTTCTCTACTACAATATTCTTCTAACTCCGTCGCCAGTTGCTCCCAATATGCCTCATCATTTTGTATATATATACTTCTGTATGCATTACTCCACTTAGAATAATGAGAATCTATATACTGTAGAATCGCCTGCTTATAACTCCCTCTAAGATTCCTCTGGTCACTTTGTACTGTTCCTCAAATGGATTGTAGCAGTCTGTCACAGAGGATAAAAATACCGATTTGCCTTTTACTTTACTGACATTAATGTCATTTTTGCATTCTTTTATATCAACGAAGCTTCCCCAGCTTTCTACGTGTTTCGTAAATCTCTTCATAAAGCTGGCATAACAATATTTGCACGCATGCGGACATCCCACATAGGGATTAATTACAAAATCGCTTGCTGGAAGATTGGATTTGGTTAAATAGTCTTTTGTCATAATCTTTTTTACACAGACATCCATTTATCGAATCACTCCTCCATGAAAATAGCACTCATAGATTTTCTCATCCAGATAAAAGATCTCTTCATAACCCTGAAACCAGACAAATTCACCCTCAACCTTGCAATGATAATGATAATCTCCCCTAGTAAAAATCTTAGGACCTCGATATGTCTTGGTGTGATGTCTGCTATTTCCAGTATATTTCTCTTTAAAGCCTCTGCAACTAATGGCTCATCATCACATATTCCTACTCGTAACATATTTATATCCTATCTGTGTATCATTCTCTTATATTTTGTGCATATTTTTTACCACATTTATGACATTATATCTTATTTTCTGTACAAAATGTGTGCTTTTACGCGTAAAATTATTTCTATATGAATAAAGAGGCTGTGAAAAAACGAAAAATATGTTCAAATCATTTTTTCACAGCCCCTTTTAATATTTTAAAAAATTGCTATAGTATGCTTTTATATAATTACGATTATTATAATCTAGATTATATAAAATAAGCAACTGTTTTTTGTTTCCATTTATGGTAATAAAGTTATTGTGCGGCCTTCTAAACTCCGAGCTTCCCCCTCTTACTATCCTATTAGCACTTCCTTCCC
>JAFPAQ010000133.1 GCA_017424235.1 Lachnospiraceae bacterium
AGAAATTCTAATGTGCACTAATTTCTGTAATGTAGGTCACCTTATCATTTATTTCCTTTCCCTGATAGATAAATTTACCTTTGTAATCAGAAGCTGCCTTTACTTTAAGCTCTGTAAGCTTATGGTTTTCCCATTTTATATCCACCTGGGCATTTCCCATTATCCTTATGCCCTTTACCTGACCACTTTTCCAGGCCTTTGGAAGTGCCGGCAAAATCACACAGCGTTCATTACTGCTTTGTACCAGCATCCTGCTAATAGCTGCACAGGCGCCAAAATTGCCATCGATTTGAAAGGGAGGATGCATGTCAAACATATTCGCATATGTAGAGTCAGCCAGCATTTTAATAATATTTTCATAGGTTTTCTCACCATCCCAAAGGCTTGCATAATGGTTCATTATCCACGCCCGGCTCCATCCTGTATGACCACCACCATGACTTAACCTGTACTCAAGGGTTTTTCTTGCAGCAGCGGCAAGCTGTGGGGTCTTATCCATGGTTATCTCCTCGCCCGGATAAAGTCCATAGAGATGAGAAATATGTCGGTGCCCCGGTTCAAGCTCCTCATAATCCTCCATCCATTCCATTATTCTTCCGCTTTTGCTTATACGGTCAGGCATAATCCTGTCATTACAGTCTCTTATCTGCCCCATAAGCTCAGACAGACTGCTTACACCATGTATCACAATATCTTTATCAAGCTTATTTGCCACAAGCACATCATAAGCCCCCATACAGCCTCTGAATAAATCCCTAAGTATCTGATTATCCATAGTTGGCCCAACACAACAGGCTCCATGCTCTCCATTTGGAAGTACATAGGTATTTTCAGGGGATACAGATGGATTTGTCACCAGATAACCATCTTTTTCAACCAGAAAATCCACAAAAAACAATGCTGCCTCTGCCATAACAGGAAAAGCTTTCACAAGAAAATCCAAATCCAATGTATAATTGTAATGCTGCCACAGGTGCGTGCACAGCCATGCTGCTCCCATAGTCCAGTAGGTACCCGCAAGCCATACATCCTGAGGAGCGGTGTCTCCATGAATATCTGTATTATGATGCGCCACAAAACCTCTGCAACCATACATACGATTGGCTGTAACTCTTCCATTTCTGACCATTTTATAAATAAGTCCAAATAATGGTTCATGACATTCTGACAGATTTGTGCTCTCGACATGCCAATAGTTCATCTCGGTATTTATATTTATGGTATATTTACTGTCCCAGGGTGGGAAAAACTCTTTATTCCAAAGTCCCTGAAGTGTAGCCGCAAGTCCACCCTCTCTGCTGCAAGAAATAGTAAGATAACGTCCAAAATCAAAGAGCAGCCTGCACAGCCCGTTATCGTCCGGATTTTCTTTTAAATGCTTAAGCCTTATATCCGTAGGAATATCATCATATTTGTCATCTTCTGAAAGTCTTAATACTGTCCTTTCATAAAGTGCCCTATAGTCCTTTATATGTTCTTGTCGTAAATCATCATATGACTTACCGGTAACACTGTCAAATCTTTGCTGTATTTTCTCAAGCAAAAATTTCTGAAGTCCCAACTGATAACGGTATGAGGTAAGCCTTGAACCTTCAAGCCGGTCTGTAATAAGCTCCGTATTTACAATATCTTCTTTTGAATGTCTTTCAAGCCACTCATCAATCACTGCCGTTGTATAATGATATGTAGTATCAGCAGTGAAGTAAAGAATTACCTGTGATGCATCTTCAACTATAAGAGTCTCACCTATGGTATTCACCTTGCCATCCTTTGAAGCTGCCTTTAATGACATTGCAAACTCATATCCACCTCGCCCAAGATTGCCATATAACAGTATAGAATCCTTACCTGTTTTTTTGACTCCGTCAAACCATCTGCCTCTGCCAAGCCTGGCAGAAAAATTAAGCTTTTTGCTGCCCTTTGCACTAAATTTCATTATCATGCAGTCGGCAGGCTTTGATACAAATACTTCTCTTTCATAGAGAGTATCTTCTTTTTTAAACTGCACTTGTGATATTGCATCATCAAGAGAAAGACTACGCACATACTCTGAAGCTTCTCCTAAAGGCATATCCTCAAACCAGAAATTAATATCTCCAAGTGTCTGATAACAGTGCATGCTCTCAGGACAGCCTGACAAAGCCTGTGTCATCAGCTTTTCTGCCTTTGAAATCTGTCCATTAAAAAGATGCTCCCTTATCTTAGGGAGATATTTACAGGCATCAGGGTTATTCCTGTTTACAGGACCTCCAAACCACATGCTTTCTTCATTTACCTGTATAGTTTCACTGTCTGTTCCACCAAATACCATAGCTCCAAGCCTGCCATTGCCAAGTGCAAGTGCTTCTTCCCACTGCTTTGCAGGCTGTCTGTACCACAATTTGCTCATTAGAAATCTTACCTTCCATATATATTGTATTTTTCCAATTTTTCCAATTATCCAAATTGTATCATATATCTTTTTAAATAAAAGGACAAAAGAACTATTACTATACTTTGTTAGTGTAAAGTGTCAAAAATGTTACTGTAATCCAAAAATTGCCTGTTTTTCCATCTATATTGTTGTTTATATTTTCTTAATGAAATGTTATGATTAGAATATCAAGGGGAATTTTAAGAAAGGAAAGGTATATCTATATGACAAAAAATTCTGTTAATTCCATGACAGAGGGAAGCCCTGCAAAGCTTCTTTTGTCATTCACACTGCCGATGCTTATCGGTAATCTTTTTCAGCAGTTCTATAACATGGTGGATTCAATTGTAGTCGGTCGCTTTGTGGGTGCCAACGCACTTGGCTCAGTAGGAGTATGTGGCTCTATCAACTTTTTGTTTTTTTCCATGAGCTTTGGTATGGCAGCAGGTGTAGGAGTTGTTGTCTCCCAGTTTTTTGGTGCCCAAAAGGATGACATGGTCGAAAAGGCTATCATCAATGGTGCTTATCTTCTGACTGTGGTATCTTTTATAATGGGACTTTTAGGAATAATCTGTGCCAGATGGGTACTTGTAATGCTGGACACACCACAGGCGATGCTTGAAGATGCTGTCACCTATATGAGGGTATCCTGCGCAGGTATACTTGCGGTAGCTGCCTATAACGGAGTTGCCTCTATATTAAGGGCACTGGGTGATTCAAAGACGCCTCTGTATTTTATGCTGGTTTCATGCGTTATAAATATAGGACTTGATCTGTTATTTGTAATAAGTTTTGACTGGTCTGTATTTGGAGTAGCCCTTGCAACCATTATTGCACAGATGGTCGCTGCCATAGGTTCATTTATATATGCTTATAAAAAAATCTCCTATTTCAGGATTCAGAAGCATAACCGCAGTTATGAAAAGCATATTATTTCACGTTGCTTTATGATAGGGCTTCCTATTGCATTTCAAAACTCACTGATTGCAATATCCTGCATATTCCTGCAAAAGGTCGTAAATGGTTTCGGTGAAAGCGTTGTTGCAGCAAATACGGCTCTTGGACGTATTGAACAGATTGTGCAGCAGCCTTATGGCTCACTTGGTACCGCAATTACCACCTACACCGGACAGAATATAGGTGCCGGCAAGACTGACCGCGTAAAGCAGGGCTACAGGGTAGGACTTATTTCAGTAATAGTTTTCAGCTTACTTATGCTGATACCAACACAGTTTTTTGGAAAATACATAATGGGAATCTTTGTAACTGAGCCTGAGGTCATACAAATCGGTGTACAGGGACTTAGGATAACAAGTGTGTTCTATTTCTTCCTGGGTATGATTTATGTTGCAAGAAGCACCTTAAATGGTACAGGAGATGCTGCTTTTGCCATGATAAATGGTCTGGTTGAGGTTATAGGCCGCGTAGGTTTTGCTATTCCACTTACCAAAATACCTGCTATTGGAATGTGGGGAATTTTCTTTACCACAGGATTTACCTGGATGCTCACAGGCATAATCAGTATGATAAGATACCACAAAGGGAAATGGATATATAATAACACTAAGATGTAGTATAATTATGGTAATTGTAAAAACATTGAACAGTTACTATAATTTTTAAAATAACTGCTATAGATTTTTTAGTAAATATAAAAAAATTTGCATTTACGGCACTCTAATATTATGGTACATTATTACTATGAGTATGCTTACAGATTAGATTAAAGCAATCGAAACATATCTTTTACTGTGATTGTAAAAATTATATTAATGCTTTGATTTAATATTCTCATTTATTGCTGTTAAGTGTTAAAAATTTGCCCCTATGAAGGCAATTAATAGCTATATTTAGCTTATATCAAGAATGGAGGATTTATAAATGACAAATTTAGAGCTTCAAAAAGCAGCCAATGAAGTTCGTAAAGGTATTGTGTCAGGAGTTCATGCAGCTAAAGCAGGACATCCGGGCGGATCATTATCTGCAGCAGATATCTTTACATATCTTTATTTTGAGGAAATGAATATCGATCCTAAGGATCCAAAGAAAGCAGACAGAGACCGTTTTGTATTATCAAAGGGACACACAGCTCCAGGTCTTTACTCAGCACTTGCTAACCGTGGATTTTTCCCGGTTGAAGACCTTCTTACATTAAGAAAGCTTGGTTCATACTTACAGGGACATCCATGTATGCAGCATACACCAGGTATTGATATGTCTTCAGGATCACTTGGACAGGGTATCTCTGTTGCATGTGGTATGGCTCTTGGTGCTAAGATGTCAGATGCAGATTATCGTGTATATACATTACTTGGTGATGGTGAAATTCAGGAAGGTCAGGTTTGGGAGGCTGCTATGTTCGCAGGTCACAGAAAGCTTGACAACCTTTGTGTAATCGTTGATAACAACGGATTACAGATTGATGGTAAAGTAGAAGATGTCTGCTCACCATATCCTATCGACAAAAAATTTGAAGCCTTCAATTTCCATGTAATCAATCTTGAGAATGCACATGATTTCGATCAGATTCGTGCAGCCTTCAAAGAAGCAAGAGAAACAAAGGGTATGCCTACAGCAATCATTGCTCACTCTGTAAAGGGTAAGGGCGTAAGCTTTATGGAAAACAATGGCGATTGGCACGGCAAGGCTCCTAACGATGAAGAGTATGCTATTGCTATGGCTGATCTTGCAAAAATCGGTGAAGAACTCGACAAGGAGGGCAAATAGATGGCAGATGTAAAGAAAATTGCAACAAGAGAAAGCTATGGTAACGCTCTTGTAGAAATAGGAAAAGAAAATCCTAATCTTGTAGTTCTTGACGCAGACCTTGCAGCAGCTACAAAGACAGGTGTATTTAAGAAAGCTTTCCCTGAAAGACATATTGACTGTGGTATCGCTGAGTGCAACATGGCTGGTATCGCTGCAGGTCTTTCACTTTCAGGAAAGATTCCTTTCATGAGTTCATTCGCAATGTTCGCTGCAGGACGTGCTTTTGAGCAGATCAGAAACTCTATCGGATATCCACATCTTAACGTTAAGATTGGTGCTACACATGCAGGTATCACTGTAGGTGAAGACGGTGCTTCTCATCAGTGTAACGAGGATCTTGCACTTATGCGTACAATTCCCGGAATGGTAGTTATGTGCCCTTCTGATGATATTGAAGCTAAGGCTGCTGTTCGCGCTGCTGTAGAATATGAAGGTCCTGTATACATCCGTTTCGGACGTGCTGCTGTACCTGTAATCAACGACAATCCTGATTACAAATTTGAAATCGGTAAAGGAACAGTTGTTAAAGAGGGTAAAGATCTTACTATCGTAGCAACAGGTATCTGTGTAGATTCTGCTATAGGCGCTGCAAATCTTCTTGCAAAAGATGGTATTGATGCAGAGGTAATCAACATCTGTACAATCAAGCCACTTGACGAAGAGCTTATTGTTAAATCAGCAAGCAAAACCGGCAAGGTTGTAACTGTTGAAGAGCATTCAGTAATCGGTGGACTTGGTTCTGCTGTATGTGATGCACTTTGCAAATCATGCCCAACACCGGTTTACAAGATTGGTATGCAGGACAGATACGGTGAGTCCGGTCCGGCTGCTGAACTCGTAAAGAAATACAAGCTTGACGCTGATGGTGTTTATGAGCAGGTTAAAGAATTCTTAAAATAATATTTCATATATAAACAAAAAACTCAGGATTTACCTGAGTTTTTTGTTTTATAAATACTAACAATATGTAAAACAGCTTCTCCCAAATCTTATTCTGTCGCCGGGCTCTAATCGGACTGATTCATTTATATTAAGTGCTTCTCCATTGCGTATTGTGCCATTGGTAGAATTAAGGTCACTTAAAAATACCCTTCCTCCTCGTTCTTCAAAGCGTGCATGCAATTTACTTACAGCACTGTCATTTATAGTAAAATCAACTGCTCCTTCAAGCTTGCCTACAGTCATTGGAAGCCTGTTTAATGGAATATTTATATCGTTTCCATTTATATGCCCCCTAAGCATTCTCTCTTCTATAACACCTGAGTTAAGACAAATAGTTTCTGATACAGAGGCATTATTAAAACTAACCTTATTATAATTATTAAAGCCCATACCAATATTTCCAAAGGAGCTTACCGGCTCACCACATTCAGATGTATTTTTTAGATGATCCTCTCTTTTTTGTGTTTTGCCTGTATTTGCTGAGAAATCATTTGTACTTCCATAACTGCAAATGCCGTAATCTTCCAAATTATATTCATCATCACTGTTTTCAAGCTCATTTATTATATTGGCATGTTTTTTTGCCTTTATATAACACACCAGAAAGATAACTGCTGCCATAACCGACATTGCAATTGCACCATAAAGATACATTTCCTGATCAGCACTAAGCTTAAACAGCATAAGTATTCTTGCCCCCAAAATAATTGCTACTGCAGCAAGTGCTACAAATATGCAGAAAATAAATCCTATAAGGTCTGATTTTCCCTTTTTCTTCCTTTGCACATCAATATTTGCAGTCTGGTCAGCTTCTGACTCCCCGGCAATATTGTCTTCCTTAGCTGAGACATTATTAATACTGTTATTATTTATATTAAAGCTTTTTATACTAAGATCATTTGATGGAAATTTATAAGAAACAGAAGCTTTATTTAAATCTGTAGAATTATTTGGATTAATATTTTTATTGCTGTTTTGCACATTGTCTCCAAAATTCCTCACTAAACAGTCAGCTGTATTTTTATATATGTCTTTTGAACTGTTTTCTATAGAAGGTCTGTTACCTGCAAGATTTACTATTGTATGCTCAAGCATATTTTTTATCTCACTGATAACAAAATTGGGATTTCTGGTATAACGGTATATCTGATATCCAAGCATAACTGCGTGCTGGTCTGTATGATCGATTTTGGTAAGCAGCTCATCTATAAACTGCATGAAGGACAGTCTAACATCACCTGTATATTCAGGATAGCATACAAAATAAGGCTCTGATGTCTCAACATTAATATATATATAATCACTCTTTATTATTATCTGATTTCCATCTAAAAGATACTCCTCAAGGTGTTCAAACATATCAGCACAGCCACAAAGCAGTGCTTTTAACTGGTCATATCTCATTTCCTTATGGTCATAAAGCCTGTCAAAGGCCTGAAGTGAATTGATCTCATAATAATATCTGTCTTCTCCATTTATCTGCCTCAACGACACCGGCAAAAGCCCTTTTATATTGTTTTCCAACAGCATCCTGGTTCTGAAATCAGTATTACTCACAGCTGTATCAAAAAAATTGCATTTTGAAAGAATCATATAGTTATGGTTCATGCTTCTCTCATAGCTTTTGTTAAAACCATTTTCATTTGTTAAATCCTGTTTCATTCTTCAAATTCCTTTAATAAATTATTTATTCTTCTACATATTCTTATTGTTTTAGTCCTGTGTAATCTGTTTGCAGTCTTTTTTACCTTTATCGAAAAATCAATATCCGGAACATACTCGCCAAGCCATGTAATAAATGGCATGTTTACTGTACCTTCATAATTTACAGTGACTTTGTTTGCATCTGCATCCGCGCTATACCTGAAATCCTTCAATGCAAAAAGCTTATCCTCCACAAGACTTCCTGCTGCCTTCTGTGCAAGCTGCTGTGCCTCCAAATTGGTCTTTACGTGGCTCCCACATCCTCGTAGTGCTGCCTCATAGGCGCAATGCTCCAAAACACTTCTGTCATAGCTGTAAAAGCTCATAAATATCATAAGCGTAATAAACAGTAAAACCATTGGAATAATAAGTGAAGCTTCAAGGGTAAAATATGCTTTTTCGCTCTCTTTTAAATAATTTTTTAACCTTACCATAACCTGACAAATCCTGAATTGTTTATACATATATAAGTAAAAGAAACAAAAATTGCAGGAATAAAAGCAATCCTTGTACTGCCATTACCTTTCTTTAATATCAGAATAATAATTGAAACTCCTGCCATAATAAACGAAGCTATACAAACCACTACCAGACAATTCCTAAATCCTGTGAAAATACCAAGTGCTGTTAGCACAAGACCATCTCCCTTTCCTATCTGCTCATTGGTAATCATTGATATTCCAAGCATACACAATCCTATTGATGCTCCACCGGCAAGCTTTATCAGATTTACACTTCCTTCATTTATGGCATATACACCTGCTGCCATTATCGACAACAAAAATAACACTGCTATCATATATCTGCTTATTTTCATATTTTTTATATCATTTATGCCTGCTATCAAAAGCAGAACATCTATTAAAACCACTAATATCACTAAAATAAATCTCATTACACCCTCTCTAACCACATTTACTGCAGGGAGTTCTTTCCCCTACCTCAGAAATAGGTACTGCTATAACATTTCTCTTTAATTTGTCACAATTGATAGTAGAATGATATCTGTTACCATAAGGAGAAACAAATACCACATTAGTACAGTTACTGCCACAGCTCTCACAGGCATAATAAATAGAACCATCTTTATTGCGAATACTTTTTATACCTGACTTATCTATTGCCGAAATCCTGTTACTTATATATGTACAACTCCTCTGCCGGTGATAAACCGTTCCTGTCGGAGTGATATAGACTATTTCTTCTTCTGTTACCTCATCACCACACGCACCTTCGTTTTGATATCCTGTCCAGCCTCTGGTACGTATTCTGTTAAACATTTTAAGGTCATTGTAATTCATAATATCAACTGCGGCACTGACCTTATATGATGCCACCAGGTCAATACAGTCATCCTTGTCCATGACTCTTGACCTTATAAAACTAATACCCTTACTGCCGCCTTTTACCGGCGATTTATTCAAATATTCACTCCCTAAAATACCATTTACCCTATTTGCAGCAAACAGACAGGTAAGTCCAAGTGACTCAGCAAAGCTGATGTCACCGCCTCTTACCTCACTATATTCATAGGCTCCTATCGCCATTTCTTTGGCTGTGCAGTGCATGGCAGCACTTATGTCCCCCTGAAATCTGTAGATTTCTATGATCCATATCATATTTAATATGGCAAACATAAAAAATGGAAGTACAAATGCTGCCTCAACTGTCATACCAGCCTTAAAATATATTTTTCTTTTTTTGCATCTCATAAATAATTTCATCTGTTCCAATTCCATCTATCAAAGCTTCCACTCAGGATATATTGCAGAACCATTTGACTAAAAGATATGTACTGATTTTATTTGGAGAGAAAACATATACCTCCTTCACTATCAATTTGGCTCATAGCACATCTCTTTTTTAAATACAAATTCATGCCCTGCCCCATCCTCAAAGCCAAAGCCCACCTTAAGATAATCAACACATCGGTCTATCCTGAAATCAGCATTTCCCGGTGTCTTTCTGATATCCATTTCCACCACATCAAGACTTCTTGCTGCAATATCATCTTTATTGGAAAGCGCAAGTAATATTCTTAAATATCCTCTGTAATCAAGCCCTTTTTCATTTGAAGAACCACCTGCTCCTATATCACCTATAAAAAAGGTTCCGGTAAGAAACTCAAACAGACTTACCTTCCATTTTCCATCATTTTTGAGAAGTGATACCTTATTTCCTGCAAGCAGATCTCTTACATCTGACACAGCCTCAGCAATAGCCCATTCGCATAAAATAATATATTTAAGTGCCGGTGAAAGCTCCGGTACAGTCAAAAGTGTACATATTATCTGAGCTATTGTATCTGCTTCATTCTGCCTTTTTGAATCACTGGTAATAAGATAGATAAAATTGGCTGCTGAACGTACATCAAGAATACGTTTCACTGCCGCATACAGATTGTCCCTGTCCTTTGCATTTCCATATAAAATATATTCAATCTCATAGTCAAGTGCAGAATCCGGCTTTTGTTTTAGATAATCTCCACACATAAGCATTAAATATTCGTTATATATAAGACTGTCCACCACACCCTTTGGGTCATCTGCACCTGCATGCCTGCCAATACCTTTATTTACTGATGGTCTATGTGTAAAATATTTTGATATATCAACACTTTTACCTGATATTGACCTGTCCTTTGGCATTGTAATAAACACTACTCCCATGCCTGTAAGCTTGTCCTTTGCCATGCGTATACTGTTGTAGGATATTCCATCATCATTTTGTTTATCAAATTCCAGAATTTCCTTTTCATTGAGCATCTGTTCAAACTCATCTATTTTAGAAGACAATTCGCTCTCTACATCAATTGTATCCAAAGACTGCCCTTTAACCACATCAACATAGTCTTTTATCTCATTTACAAGACCAATACCTGCATTATCCTTCATATACCTTATTGCCTGAGCCTTCCACACTTCGGCATTGTTATCCGAAGCAATGGAAGCCTGCTCTATTTCAAGATAAGGATTGGAAAGCTTTAAAAAACAATTACTGCCCGGCATCAGTATATCCTTTTGCGGCGATATATTATAGCTAATGTAGTTTTCCAGATGCTGTCTTATTTTTTCAATGCCACCACTTACTTCTCCGTAAGAGGAATCAATAAAAAATAATTCGTACTGATTCAATATCTGTCTGTTATATTCAGCAAATACAGAATCCATGCCAAGATCAGCTACAAGCTCTGACTGTGCACGGGTGGCACTAAGTGCCGCCCCATTAACAAGCACAATCACAAATGACATCACTATTCCAAAGATCAGTGATAAGAACACTGTCAGATATCCATTCTCATGCTTATTCATCTTTAGGGTCACTTCTTTGTGAATTAAATTTTATTTGCATTCTGAGAAATCTTTTTCAGAATATTACTTACAAGCTTACTTATCTGCTCCTTAAAAGCTGCAACTAACGCAATAAGTACCACTATTATAAGTACGATCTCAACTGTTCCCATTCCATCTTCTTCTTTAATAAATCTTTTTAAATTCTTCATTTTATATTTCTCCTATCTTTCTATTTTTTATAGAACTGATCTAAATGCCGGTACCATAATAATTACCATCATCACACCAAGTATCATCATCATTGGTAAAAGCAGCTTTGTTCCTGCCTTTTCACCAAGTTTTCTAGCCATATGTTTTCTATTTTCAAAGGCTTCTTTTGCCTCCTCTGTAAGAAGCTGTGCTAAATTGGTAGAGCCTTTTCTAAGATTTTGTGAAATCATGGTAGAAAGTCTAGTGTAACAGGAAATCCTGCATCTTCGACCAAAACGCTCATATGCATTGACCTGTAACACACCATTCTCCATCTCATACACAGTAAAAAGCATTTCTTCATATGCATACCTCTTTTTACCGGTTTCTTCTCTCTTTGTCCTGTAATCGTTTACTATCTTGAGCCATGAATTTTGCACATTCATTCCTGCGCCAAGCAAAAGCGCAAGTGAGCTTACTATTTCAGGATAATCCATGAGCATCTGCTGTTCTCTTTCAACAACCTTCTGATGCAGATCCCTGTCCATACTGAAATATATCAACAATATGATAAGCGGTGTTCCAAACATAAACAGCAAAGCCATATGTGATTTAGGATAACTCCATCTTATCTGCATATCTCCTATTTGGGACGGCAATACCACATACTCATTAGTCCTGTCACTGTTTTCTGCTGCTATAACACCTTTGTGGATTATCTGCGATGCGTCAGGGCGCAATACCTTTGAATACACTGTGCATTTCCAGCTCTTTTCAATGCTTATCCTGTCTCCGGACTCATCATAATATTCAACCGTGGCATAAAGCATTGTCTCTTGTGGTTTATCCAGTGTGTCCTGAATAAGTTTTCCACTACTGTCAATATAATTTTCATCTGTTATCCACATAACACTAAAGGGATAACCTTCTATTGAAGCCGTAAGTGCCAAATCACACTCAATCCTGTCAAAGCCTTTATTCTCTCCCAATACTATTTTTTCAAGCTTTTTTTCAAATTCTTTTAGTAAAATCGTTATTTCCTCATCTGTAAAGCTTTTTTCCTCTACAACCAGCGAAATATCATAAGACTTATCATTTTGACTTGCGACAAGCTCAACCAGAGAGCTTCCCTCACCGTAAGAATTTCTTTTGACAAGGTTATCAACAATTTCTGTAGAATTTATTGACTTTATCCACATTATTACGCTAAGAAATACACCTGCGATGAGGATAAGTATGCAAAGTGAGAATTTTTTTAATACATACTCCTTCTGTCTCTTTTGTGTATTTCCTGCAGGCTCAAGGGTCTGAATATCCTGACGTACCTTACTGTTATACAGGATAATGTCAGGTCGCTTACTCATATTCTCCAGAGTTTCATACAGCCAGTGAGCCAGTTTATCACCCAAAATCAATCACCTCCTTCATCTATACTTCTATCTCAAGTATCCTGTCAGATATGTGGCAGGCGGCCATATAAACTGCAAATCCTATTGTCATAAGTATCCATCCTGACAGGTTATGGTACATACACTCAAAATATCCCTTAGTAGTGAGTGAAATATAATAGATTATCATAAATGGAATATATCTCATTATCATAAGCTCCAGTTTTTTCTCAGTTATCACTGTATCTATTTCACGCCTTACCTCCTGCTTGTCACTTATTATTGAAGCAGTATTTGCAATTATGGATCTGATATCTCCACCACTTCTTTTGGCAATGTGAAAGATATCTGCAAAATTTTTGATATCATCTACACCACTTCTTCCGGACAGATTTGAAAGAATATCCTCTAAAAGCTCATTGTTGCCAAGCCTTCTCATCATAAGCTCCAGTTCATTTGCCATAAGGGATTTTTTGCCATATAAAAGGACTATATCCTTGTAGGCCTCTCCAAAAGCATTTTCTATGGAATAGCCTGCCTGAAGATTGGAGGAAACACTGAGTATAACATCCCTGAATTCTTTTTCCAGACAAAGCTTTCGCTTAATACAAAGCTCCTTCTTTTTCTGATTTAGCGATAATACCACTATTGCCATAAGAACAAACCAGACATATATACTGTCATACATAAGGCAGCTTACTATCGCCATAAATATTCCACCCATGAGAAAATGAGTTGTTATCTCGCCACGGCTTAAAATATAATTATTATAATCAGGTATTGGTGGCAGTCTTCCTCTTTTTTTGGTCATTCCAGGTAAATTGGACTTACCGGTGACTATTTGTCTATTCATATTAATCCTCATACTTTCTTCAAATTCTGCGAATTTGGTTTTCATTATTAATAATTGTTTGTATTGTCCTGAACAGTTACCAATGCACTTTATATAACACCGGCTGTTTCAAGCTTTTGTGTGTGACTAAGCTCAGCTCTTTTTTTCAGTGTGCCTGTCAAATGTCCTTTTTCTTCTCCTGTCTCTTCAAACTCATAAAGCACTTTTGTCACTATTTCACCCTCCTCATATCCTGTAATCTCAGATATCTCAAGTACACGTCTTGATTTATCCCTTAGTCTGCCAAGGTGCACTATTATATCTACACCTGATGCAATCTGCCGTCGCACAGCGGCAAGTGGAAGCTCCATACCCATAAGCACCATTGTTTCAAGTCTTACTAACATATCCTTTGCAGAATTGGCATGGCCGGTGCTAAGTGAACCATCGTGTCCTGTATTAAGCGCCTGAAGCATATCTATTGCTTCAGCGCCGCGCACCTCACCGACGACTATTCTGTCAGGCCTCATTCTAAGAGCTGACTTTATAAGGTCACGTATAGTAATAGCCCTTACTCCATCTGCGTTTGCATTTCTTGTTTCAAGACTTACCAGATTGGGTATACCCTGAAGCTGCAATTCCGCTGAATCTTCAATTGTAATAATTCTTTCGTTTTTGGGAATGTAATGCGATAATGCATTTAGAAATGTGGTTTTGCCGGAACCTGTTCCGCCACTTATTATGATATTGTAACCTGCTTTAACCAGCTTCTCAAGAAACTCTGCTGCTTCCTTAGTGATAGAACCAAACTCTAACAGCTTCTCCATTGTTATCGGATGGTCAGGAAATCTTCTTATAGTGACAATCGGACCATTTAATGCAATCGGTGATAGTACAATATTTACTCTGGAACCATTTTCAAGTCTGGCATCAACAATGGGCGAAGCCTCATTTACAGCCCTGTTGCACCTTGCCACTATCTGCTGTATGACATCCTCAAGCTTTTGCTTTGATTCAAACCTTTTATCCCATTTATATATTCTCCCTGCTTTCTCAACAAAAATATTATCTGTTCCATTTATCATTATTTCCGTGACATCGTCACAGTCTACCAGCTCCTGCAGCACATCCATTTTTCTTATGGAATGAAAAACATTTATTCCAAGCTCTCTGCGCTTATCAAGCGAAAGAGAATACTGTCTGCCATAAGCTACAACAAATTCATCTATCATGCCCTGTATTTCTTCATCCGGCACATCTCTGGACATATCTATGCGCTGCCTGACCAGTTCATTTATCTCCCGTCTTGCTATCTCAAATCTTTCATCAACACTAAGCTCCATCCTAACCCATATACCTTTCCATATCCTGAGCTAACAACTGTCTCATAAATCCTCCAATAGCAGCCCCTGAAAGCGAATGCAGATTCGTACTGTCTCTATCCCAGTCCTTAAAAAGTCCATATATTATACTGTTTTCAAGTACCTTTGACATATCTCTTGTCCTAAGTATCTTTTCATACTGTCTTATCTTTGCCTGAGACTGCGAAGTTTCACCAATAAGATTCAATACTCGGTCACTTCTTTCAAGAATATGGTAAAAACCCTGATTTGCCTCTGTAAGAACAACAACTACATAATCATACTCACTTCCAAACAAAAGCGCATCAAACATCATTCTCCATTCACTCTCTCCAATTCCCATAATGTCAGCAAAATCATTTGCCGGTGGCAGATAGTCTACTCCATGGACAGTATGCTTTATTGCCTCAAGCTTAAACATAAGCTTATCTGAAAATCTAAGTGCAAAATACATAAAATCAGTAATATCTGATTCGTAGCTTTGTCCAAGTATCTCTTCAAACCCTGAAAAAGCCTCAAGATTTAGAAATAGCACCTTGTTTCCCATATCAGTAAGCACCTCACTGTATGCAAGAGCCGATGTCATCAGTCCTCTGTGTCTGTCCGGCGAATAAAAGGTTACCAGCTTTGTATTTTTCTTACCACGTCTTAAACGGCTGTTACATTCTTCATCTCTTGCGAACTCATCAAGCACTGTACTTATCAGATTTTCGATTGACTGGTACTTTGAAACTGCACTGTAGCCTTTTATTCCACACATTCCATTTTCCTGAAGAATAAATATCTTCTGCACGCTAATGTCATTAATATTATCTACATAGGTGCTTTCTCCAATTAGAAGTATTTCAATATCAATTTCCTTAGAAGCGGCTATAACCTTATCTATGCTGTTGCAGACCATTACTTCATATCCGACAGGCTTTCTCTTTTGTAAATATGCCTGTACCACTGACAGATATTCATTATCACTGTCACATATTACAAGCTTTTTGTCCTTCATACTAATCTCCATACTTTCTTAAAATATTGCCATAATCATTATTACACTTAAAAGCGCAGGTACTGAAAGTCTTATAACACTCCTTGCCCTTACCTTTAGATCACTGCTGTAGGATATCTCATACTTGTCAATAACACCTGCACTGACTGTCATTGCAGTCTTACGTAAGTAAGTTATAAGATACTTTAATCTCATGCGGCTTTCCTCAAATATGATCATTTTGGCAATAGAGATAATTCCTGCAATTACCATTGTCAGCGCAATATAAATAAATATCCTGTTACCATCAAAATACAGAGCCGACATTGCAAAAAGCTTTATATCTCCTGCCCCTATTCCTCGCATAAGGAAGAATGGGTAAAACACAGAAAATATTATAAGAGCACTTATAACTCTCTTAAAAACATCCTTTGCTTCATATGACATAAGTGTCATAATCGTTCCTGTCAATGTTCCTGCCAAAATAAGCACATTAGGTATCCTAAAGCTTTTGATATCCACAAAAGCAATGATCACTAAAAAAATCAATAATACCTTCATTTCCATATATAATTTTCCTTCTGTCTGGGAATATTGCCTGAAACGGCATGATATGCAGCTGTAAGAATGAACACTGCATTTAGTCCGAATAGTCATGTCCGAACTGTGAGCTTAGTATAACACATTAAAATTTTTTGTCCACTCGGAATGTAAAAAATAGAATTTATTTTTTTATTTTGTATATTCTGCATAATTTGGAAAAATAAAACTATAATAATATTGTAACAGTTTAAAATTAGCCACAGGCTATAACCTGTGTACAGTAACAAATCAATTTCTTCACAGTCAATTTGAAGGGTGCAGGTATAATGAAGTCAATCTTTAACATAAAAATAATGCGTGCAGGCACATATACATTGAAGATATTTCTTAGAAATATTTCTTTAATTAAAACTACACTATTGCCTTTTTCCAGGGAAAAAAGGCTCACAGCTTCATTAAGGAATAATGAAACCGCTTTGGAGGAGGAGCTTAGAATAAAGAAAGCAAAAGAGATACTTTTACAGGATATACAAAAAACGCAGCATGCCCTTGAAATAGCATACTGCGGATTTGATAACGTCGTGGAACCTGACCTTATAGACTGTTATATTTATGAGATTGCATCTGCTCTTAAGCGATATCGCTTTCTTATGAAGCAGGCTGAAAAAATGCAGCTTTTTTATGAAGACGATAATACTATAAAGCCTGAATGTGTGATTTCCAAAAAATCCTGTAACTATTCAGTACCTTCATAGTCATGATCTCAAATTCATGCCAGATATCCTCTCTTTGCATCATAGTTTACAAGGCTTTCATTTAAATCAGACCGTCCATAGGTAAGTCCTGCATATACATCCTGAATATTATCCATCAGACTTTCAGAGGTGTCCTGCTCACTTATCTTATAAAATGCATCTCTAAGCTTATTAAAGATAACCTTGAGTACATCAATATTATCTGTTTTTGTCCCATATATATTTTTCGCAAGCTCCCTGTCTGCAAAATTATATATGGCAAAAAGATTTTTGGATAAATCATATTTGAAATTCAGACTTGTGCGCATCTGTCCTATACACTCTCTTGCCATACGCAGGTTCTGTTTGAACTCTTCCTTATCATCATTGTTATATGCATTTACTGCATCCTCTAAATATACCAGCAACATCTCATACACAATCACTACTAACTGTGTACGGTTTGCCTGAGTAATCCTTCTTGTAAAAATCTGTTTATTTTCTTTTGTCATACTAATCCCCATTTCTGAGCAATTTATTGCGAAGCGGCGACGAGAATTTCAGATTCCCGTCTGCCATCAATGCTAATTATTGAAGAAGCTGAAGCACCTGCTGTGGTCTTTCATTTGCCTGTGCAAGTACGGATGTAGATGCCTGTACAAGCACCTGTACTGTTGAATACTCTGTCATTTCTTTTGCCATATCGACATCCATTATCTGTGAGTATGAGGCTGTCATATTTTCCTCTGTAGTATCAAGATTGGTAATGGTATGCTCTATACGGTTTGCATATGCACCAATCTTTGCTCTTACGGCTGATAACTGGTTTATGGCATCTCCAATCCTGTCAATAGCAGCTGTGGCTTTGTCCTCTGTTGTGATGTCAAGCCCTGCAACCCCCAGACTCTCTGCATCAAGATTTGGAATATCAATTGCAATTACCTGTCCTTCATTTGCACCGACCTGAAGTCTCATCGCACCTGCACCCGTCACATCAAGCATAATGCTTTTATTCTCATTCTGTGAAGCAGTATCTCCGATTTTATAATCATTTATAACCGTTTCACTCTTCTGATACAGGAAATCATCCAGCTTTTTATTGGTTACATTAGGATCCTTTTCTGTGTTAAGAGAAAAGGTAAATGTATCTGCTGTTGCTCCACCCGGTGTAGGATTTTTAGTATTTTTATATGTATAATCTATCTTTAATCCATTTGCAGTTGAATCATAGCTTACATTTGTTACTTCAATTTCACAGTCAGGATGTTTATCATTAAAGAAATCCTTTAGGTCTTCACCAATTTTTTTAAATTTTTCTTCC
>JAFPAQ010000015.1 GCA_017424235.1 Lachnospiraceae bacterium
ATTTTCTCGGATGATAAGATATCAGCACAGAAGTTGATAGGATGTTTATTAGGAATTACAGGTATTGTTGCGATAAATATAAATCCAGGAACAGATTTCTTTGAGAATATTACATTTTGGGGAGATGGAATGATACTTCTAAATGCCTGTTGTGCAGGATTTGGTGGTATATTTACAAGAATTGTTTCAAGAAAAATGAACATGATACATGCAAATGGGCAGAGCATGCTTATTGGAGGCACTTTGTTATTGATAATAGGAGGCATAGTCGGAACAGAAAGTAACTGGTGCTTAAATATAAAAGGGATTTTGGTTCTTTTTGTATTGATTTTGATCTCAGCGGTGTGTTTCGGAGTATATAATGAATTGCTAAAATATCATCCAATAAGCCAGATTGCGATTTTTAATGCACTTATTCCGGTATTAGGAGTTATTTTTGCATCAATACTTCTTAAAGAAGAGTTGAAATGGCAGTATTTTTTTGCCGTTGCAATGGTAGCATTTGGTATTTATATGGTTAATTTTAAGAAAGCTATAAAGTAGATAAGAAATTTTATATCTTTTATTACAAAAACTTTTCGCAACCTTCAGTTGCAAAATATATAAAAAAAGCATATGTAAAGTGGTAGAGAGTTGTAGTGTACTTTGTTATCATTATATTGCACCGCGGAGCAAAGGATTAAGAATAGAATACAATAACCCTGCATAGAAGGCAGAATGTGGAAAGGTATGGTAAAAAATATGAGTTTAGGTAGCAATCTTCAGTATTTACGTCGTCTTAGCAAGAATATGACACAAGAGATATTAGCTGAGAAATTAAATGTTAGTCGTCAGACAATATCAAAATGGGAATTGGATGATGCACAGCCGGAAATAGATAAGGCAATTGAGTTATGCAAGATATTTAATTGTTCTTTAGACAATCTGTTTAGAGAAGATATGGATAAGAAAATTGAGGCGTATTCAAATCTTAGAGTAGAAGAAGTTGAAGGCTTCAGATATATAGAGCATACTGTTATCAGTACTGACCCGGAGGGAGATGCCCTTGATAAAGTGTTCAAAATCGCCAAAGAAAATGGAGTAGATAAACCAAGAGTTATTGGCTGGGATTTTCCTTTTCTTTCAAATGAGCAGATTAATGTCTACAACATGCATGGATATACAGCAGCATGGATTCTTCCGGAGGGTATAAATCCGGAAGGAATAGAGATTAAGGAGCAGTCAAATCACAAATATGCTGCAATACATATTGAGAAACCATTTGAGAATCCTTTTGTAATAATTCCAGGTGGATATCAGACACTTGATGCATATATGAGAGTAAATGGATTAGTGCATGACTATGAAGGCGTAATTCCTTGCTTTGAAACAGATGGTGAAAGCATGGATATCTACATAGCTTGTAAATAAAAAGCCGAGTTTTTAACGCGCCAAATTAAGCTTTTGCTTAATTTGTGTGCATAATTGTTGCGTTCACGAGGTACGAGTGAACAGAAAATCCGTATTCGTAAGCAGGAGCTTCAAACAGAAAATATGTTAGTCTATCATAAGAAGCTGGAAGAAAATCTTGCAGAGATACGTGCGATGAAATAAATAATACGGTGGATGGCTTCCATATCACAGTAAGGGATTCTTTGCAGCTTGTACAGGAAAAACTTGGTGATAACTTTGTCAAAATCCATCGCGCTGTCCTTGTAAATAAAGATTCCGAGAGTACATACATTAAAGAAGGAGAATACTAAATGGATTTATTGATTAAAATTTTTGTTACATTTTTTGCGGGCATGGGTGCGGGGCTCGGTACAGGATTTGCAGGGTTGAGTGCAGCGGCAGTAATAACACCAATGCTTGTGACTTTTTTGGGAATGGAGCCGTATGCAGCAGTTGGAATTGCACTATCGTCAGACGTTCTGGCCAGTGCAGTTTCTGCCTATATATATAATAAAAATAAAAACCTTGATGTGAAAAATGGTCTGTACATGATGGGCAGTGTTTTGATATTTACGGTTGTTGGAAGTTATATTTCCAGCCTTGTGCCATCATCGACTATGGGAAACTTTTCAGTGTTTATGACATTTCTTTTAGGTATTAAATTCATTGTAAAGCCTGTTATGACAACAAAAGAATCCATGCAGTCCGTTTCACCCCAAAAGAGAGCGGTTCAGTCAATTTTTTGCGGAATGCTAATAGGATTTATTTGTGGTTTTATTGGAGCAGGTGGTGGAATGATGATGCTTCTGATTCTCACAAGTGTACTTGGATATGAACTCAAAACTGCTGTAGGAACAAGCGTGTTCATTATGTCGCTTACAGCCTTGACAGGAGCTTTGTCTCATTTTTCAATAGGAGGTTCACCGGATTGGCTCATACTTGCGCTGTGTGTTGTTTTTACGTTCATCTGGGCAAGAATTGCCGCCGTTTTTGCAAACAAAGCAACACCTAAGACTCTTAACAGAGCAACAGGCATAGTACTGGTGGTTTTAGGTGTTGTGGTTATGGGGTTTTCATTTGTTAATTGAAAAAATGAAGATAGACTCATTCGTGAGAACTATCAAGTGATGGGCAAAAAGGAAATAAAAAATATCCGCAGTTTTGGATGAAGAATTAAAAAAGGAAGAAAAACACGCTTTTGACCAGAAATCCGTCTGTAAAGGGTGGAAGAATGAGATTTGCTGTATCCGTCAATGATGGAACACCACAGGATATATATGCTGTGTCTGAGAAATATTATACAGAATGGTTTGATAAGGAATGGGCAGACGGAGTATTGAATCATGCCCGTATTGTGACAATGTCAGTCTTGCTGCAAGAGGGACGAAATGATATATACTTCTACGCAGGCGATCCGGGAGTTATTCTGGAAAAGCTGGTATTGTATTCGGCAGATAGTGATTTACCGGAAAGCTATCTGGGGCCGGAAGAAAGCTATTATGCAAAATAATAATAAGCATCGACATTTTCCCTCATGCGCGATATAATATATTTTATCTGAATGTAATCTTTAGAAATCAAGATAAATCAAACTGGAAAACGCGCTGGAGTTATACATAAATGAGGTGAAATATGTTCCTTTCAAGTTTTAGATATGCAGATGCATTAAAAGAAGAATTATTTCTCAATGATATAAAGAGTACCTGTTACGAATCATTTTATCCCTTTGGAGTGTTGTCAGCTCATAATTTGCGACAACTGGATTTTGAGCCGATAACTATATTGTATGGAGGAAACGGCAGTGGTAAATCCACTGCCTTAAATATTATATGCGAGAAAATAGGGTTGCAGCGGGATACTCTATATAACAGATCCAACTTTTATGAGGATTATCTTCGTATGTGTGAGTTTGAAACTAAGGCTCCTATTCCGGAACAGAGTCGGATGATAACCAGTGATGATGTATTTGATTTCATGTTGAATCTTCGCTGTATCAACAACGGCATTGATGCAAAAAGAGAAGAATTGTTTGATGATTATCTGGATGCAAAATACAGTCATTTTACCATGAAATCTCTAGATGACTATGAGACCCTTAAGAAGGTTAATCTTGCCAGAAGTAAGACAAAGTCAGAGTATATCCGACGAAATCTTATGGGAAATGTAAGGGAACATAGTAATGGTGAAAGTGCATTTATCTATTTTGCTGACAAAATAAAGGAGAATGCATTATATTTGCTAGACGAGCCGGAAAACAGTCTGAGCGCGGAAAAGCAGCTGGAACTTCAGAGATTTCTGCAGGATAGTGCCAGATTCTTTGGGTGTCAATTTATCATAGCGACACATTCACCTTTTCTTTTGTCCATGAGGGGTGCCAAGATATATGATCTTGACGAGGATACTGTGGATATCAAGCAGTGGATTGAACTTTCAAATGTCAGGACGTATTATAATTTCTTCATGGAACATAGAGGAGAGTTTGGAGATTAATGGAAGCAGGATGGGATTTTCAGAAGAATTTAGAAAAAATGTGGAGAGGAAAAGATAGTAATATGAAGACAATTGAGACAGAAAGACTAATACTAAGAAATTTTGAAGACAGCGACTATGATGATCTTTATGAATTCTTATCTCAAAGAAAAGAGGATGAATTTGAAGCGTATCCGGATATTACATATGAAAATGGGTGTGAACATCTTGCTTACAGGGTTCACAATGATGAATTTATTGCGATTCAACTAAAGGAGACAGGAAAAATCATAGGAAATGTCTATTTTGGAAATCGTGATTTTGAAGCAAAGGAATTGGGGTATATAATAAATAAGAATTATCAACGCAAAGGATATGCCAGAGAAGCAATTACAGAGGTTTTGAAAGAAGCATTCCATTCCAGTGTGCATAGAGTATATGCGGAATGTAACCCCAGAAACGAGTGTTCATGGAAGCTTCTTGAAAATCTTAATTTTGAAAGGGAAGCTTTTCTTAAACAGAATGTCTATTTCAAGAAAGATGAAAAAGGAAAGCCTGTCTGGCAGGACACTTATGTATATGGACTATTAGCTGATGAAAACTTCTGAAAGAGAAGGTTGCAAAACGATTAGAACAATAAAACAGTTCATAACTATTCAGTTTCTTCATAGCTGCGAGAACAAATCCATGCAAAATCACCTTCGGTATACTGTAACTAAAATATGACATTCGGTGTCAGGTTTTGTGTGTTATAATGTTTCAAAAGATAAAAGAAAGGAAGTAGCATTATGGCAAGACCACAGACGAAGGAAGAGTTAATCACAGCAGCACAGACAAAGTACGATCAGTTATTAGCATTGATCGATTCAATGTCTCCATTAGAATTAGAGACAGAATTTGATTTTTCTGATGACGTGAAAAAGAAGGAGGCACACTGGAGCAGGGACAAGAACCTGCGGGATGTAATCATGCACTTGTATGAGTGGCATAACCTGACGCTTCAATGGATCTCAAATAACAAGGCTGGAATACGCAGACCGTTTTTGATGGAAGGCTACAATTGGAAGACCTATGGAAAAATGAATGTCATGTTCTGGCAAAAAAATCAGGATGTTTCTCTTGAGGAGGCAATGGAGCTGTTCAAGGACTCACATAAGAAAATTATGGCGGAAATCGAAAAAATGACAAATGATGAATTGTTTCAGAAAAATGTATATGACTGGGTAGGAGGCAGTGCGATTGGTTCCTATTTTATCAGTAATAGCAGCAGTCATTATGACTGGGCGATGAAGAAAATCAAGGCGCATAGGAAGAAATTAAATGGTTGACAGATTATTTCAGATTGTATATATGCTGATGGAAAAGCCGCAGATGACGGCAAAGGAGTTGTCTGAAGTGTTTGAGGTTTCGGAGCGGACTATTTACCGTGATGTCGATAAGCTCACCTTGGCAGGGATACCGATTTATACAAATCAGGGAAAAAATGGCGGGATTTCGATATTGCCGGATTATGTTCTGAATAAGACTGTTCTTACAAAGGATGAAAAAGACCGGATATTGGAATCCCTAAATGCTTTGAGCGAAGTCACTTTTTCAAAAGACAGTGAAACGATGTCAAAGCTCCATGCTTTCTTAGGAGAGCAACATCAGGACTGGATTGAAATCGCGTTTTCGAGTTGGGGAAACAGCGAGGAGGAGGCAAGTCTATTTGCAAAAATAAAGGATGCCATTCTTGGACATTACTTCATTGAAATTTTGTATTCGGGCAATCAGGGAGCATCGACCAAACGAAAAGTAAAGCCTCTAAAGCTGTGCTTTAAAGATCAGGCATGGTATCTGTATGCATATTGCTGCCTGCGGGAAGATTATCGTTTCTTCAAGTTAAAGAGAATATCAAAGTTGATAGTGATGGACACACACTTTGAATCGGAGAAGGTGGGAAAGGTACTGACACAAAGCAGTAGGGATTACGCTCAGAATGTAAAGACAGTCCGGGTAACATTGGAGATCAGTCAGGACATGGCATTTCGCGCGTATGAGGAATTGACCAATCTTTCTGTGACGGATCAGGGTACATTGGTCTGTACGATGGATGTCACGGATGAAAACTGGCTGATAAGTTATATCCTTTCTTATGGTTCTCACATACGTGTTTTGGAGCCACCTGAAATTAAGGAAAGAGTCATGCAGGAAATCGAAAAAATGCGAACGATGTATTTATGATGTACGATCAAATTTTGCCCGGACAGAGCTTGCTGTATAGTGCTTCCAATATAGTAGAAATAGGGACAGAGCTTGCTGTATCGTTTTTCCAATATAGTAGAAATAGGGACAGAGCTTGCTGTATCGTTTTTCCAATATAGTAGAAATAGGGACGGGGCTTGCTGTATCGTGCTTCCCAACGATACAGAAGCCCCGTCCCTATTGCGACCGATCATTCATAGTTTTTGCGGAAGATAATTCGAAAGAACTTTGTCATCAGTGGTACATAAGTGACAGCAAATACAACGGCGGCTGCTTTTACCACAGTCTGCTTATGCTTCGGAGCCAGACTTGCACCAATGATAATTCCCATAGCGCACAGACAGAACTTAATCAGGGAAAGATCCTTCCAGTCACTTTCTGCTACATATTGGTTAGCAGCTTTAAATAGGTTGTTCATACAGATGCCTC
>JAFPAQ010000134.1 GCA_017424235.1 Lachnospiraceae bacterium
GGAGCTGTCCTTAGTACGAGAGGATCGGGATGGACGGACCGCTGGTGTACCTGTTGGAGACCAACTCCATGGCAGGGTAGCCAAGTCCGGCAGGGATAAACGCTGAAGGCATCTAAGCGTGAAGCCCCCCTCAAGATGAGATATCCCTCACAGAAGTGAGTAAGACCCCTTGAAGACTACGAGGTAGATAGGTCATAGGTGTAAGCACAGCAATGTGTTAAGCTGAATGTCACTAATAGGTCGAGGGCTTATCCTATACGGTAATAAAAGATAGTTGAAGGTTTTAATCTGAGATAAAGAGTTGAGATATAGATTTTTGTGTTCGGTTTTGAGGGAATACATTAGAAATGCTATCCTTTGGATAGCATTTTTTTGTATATTTAATAACCATGCATTCTTTAATTCTGCAAAAACTTCTGTCCATGTCTTTTGCACACTATAAACAAATATTTATATTATATTTTTCTATCCAATAGTTTATCTGTAATAAATAGGCAAGGAGTTGAGGTCCAGCCATAAGCTGACCGTAAAATGGCTTAGAGTAATTAGTAGGAGTATTAATATAATTTTTAACTTTGTTAATATCTATAAATATATTAAGCGGTGAAGAATTATTATTAAGTACATTTATTAATTCATTTTTTAATAGGGCTTCATAATTGATGTCATAGGTTTTCGGATATGGGCATTTGCGGCGATACAGAATTTTAGGTGGAAGATATTCAACAGCGGCTTCTCTCAATAAACCTTTTACCTGACCATTTTTGCATTTCATATTCCATGGAATGTTCCAGACATATTCAACAATTCTATAATCTGCAAATGGAACACGAGCTTCCAAACCATTATACATACTGGTTCTATCCATACGGTCTAATAGTGTTTGCATAAACCATTTTATGTTCAAATATGAAATTTCTCTACGCCTTTTTTCGATATTATCTTCTCCGTATAATGTAGGAACTTCATTAATTGTATTAATATAAGCCTCATGAGAATATTCATATAAAGGAAGCTTTTGCATGATAGAATCTTTCAGGAGCATAGTTCTTGGCGAAATGTCCATAGACCATGGAAAGCAGTCTGCTTCAAAACATTCTGATTTATGAAACCATGGATATCCGCCAAAAATTTCATCTGCACATTCTCCGGTTAAGGCTACTTTATGATTTCTTGCGACTTCTTCACAAAAATATAGCATAGAGGCTTCTACGTCTGCCATACATGGAAGATCTCTTGCATCAACGGCTTTAAATAAGTAACTGAATAAATCATTATTGGAACATTCGAGATATTGATGATTTGTACTACAGTATTGAATCATTATATCAACATAAGGTCTGTCTTGAGTGGGCTGATAAAAATTGGACTTAAAATTTTTATCATTATTTTTGAAATCAAATGAATAAGTATCAAGTCTTTTATTTTGTTTTTTTAGTTCAGTATTGCATATAGATGTAACAAGGCTACTGTCTATTCCTCCAGATAAGAAAGTACAAATAGGGACATCAGAAAGCATTTGCATTTTTATTGCGTCGGTAACCAGATAACGGGTTTTTTCTAAAGTTGTATCCCAGTTATCTTCATGGGGCTTACTTTCCAGTTCCCAATATTTCTTTACTACAAAAGATGATTTTTTAAACTCAAGACAGCTTCCGGGGAGAACTTCTAATACATCCTTGAAAACTCCTTTTCCATAAGTTTTGGCTGGACCAAGACCAAATACTTCACATAACCCTTCCTTATCAATTGTTGCTTTAAAGTCAGGATAAGAAAGAATACCTTTTATTTCAGATGAAAAAATCAGGGTGTTTGATTTAAAGGTATAAAATAGCGGCTTTACTCCTAGTCTGTCGCGACATAGATATAAGATTTTATAGCTTTCGTCCCATATGGCAAATGCAAAAATTCCATTTAATTGTTTTATGAAATCAATTCCGTACATAAGATATCCTGTAAGAATTATTTCAGTATCAGAATGAGTAGTTAATTCTGCTCCTGAAGATATTAGATTTTGACGCAGTTGGGGCATATTGTAGATTTCACCATTATATACTATTGTAGAAATATGATTACCTATTTGCCTGGTCATGGGTTGTTTGCCTTTTGACAGATCAAGAATAGAAAGTCTTACATGCCCCATGCCACAAAATCTTGACAGAAATATGCCGTCTTCATCCGGACCGCGATGCTTTTGGATTTTATTCATATTTTGTAAAATCTTATACCATGTAGAAGAGTCTTCATTATAATCCACAGTAAAATTGCAAAATCCTGCAAAACCACACATATTTGAACCCTTTCTTTTTAGACTTATTGAATACTGGCAATTATTTACAGCAACTATTGCGAAAATTTTAGCATGTGAAAATCAATTTATTTTATGTGCATAGATTGTGACTGTGAAGGACTTATTTCTGAGCAGTTATTAATGTATTTAATACTGTACCAGTACAGGTTGTAGCTGTCTGTTTTCTAAGGCATTAATAATTGTAGGAATAAGCAGATTGTAGTGAGCGACCAGAGAGTTTGGTTTTTTTATGTAGTCGTCCTGCCCAAAGGGAACAAAATAAATGTTTTTGCTGTTTAATAGTAAACCGATATTTTTTAGATTCATGCCAAGTCCGTCATTTGTTGAAATAGATATTATAAGTGGTTTGTTATTTCGAAGGTGTGCTTTAGCTGCCATTAGTACAGGGGTATCAGTTATTCCATTGGCAAGCTTGGCAAGCGTATTCCCGGTACAGGGAAAAATTACCATCATATCAAGAAAATTTTTGGGTCCGAACGGTTCAGCGTCTTCTATTTTAGTTATAGGATTTTTGTCAGTAATAGTAACCAATTTATCAAAAAAATCTGCAGGAGAGCCAAATCTGCTATTGATGGTTTGAGAGGCATTTGACATTATTGGAAAAAGATTTGCCCCGCAATTTTTTAATTCTTCCAGTGTAATAAACATCTTTTCATAAGTGCAAAAAGAGCCGGTAATGGCAATACCAATATTTTTATTTTTTAGCTCCATTTATATCATATCCTTTCAATAACAAAGTTTGACAGTATCTTTGCACAACTCCAGCAGGAATATTTTCCGGGCAGTCCAGGGCAGTAGTGGCAGTCACAGTTATATTTGTCAGAAACAGAATAATCAATACCAATACGGTTTGATGCGATATCAATAATTATGCATCCGCATCTTGTAGCTGCAAGGCATTGTTTGGTTATCACACAGGCAGGAATTGTGTTGAATATGTATTCAAAATTTCCTATGCTATTTACCAGCTTTGAGAGTGGCAATGTACTCATGCCAAGCGATGAGGCAAGTGCAAGTTCATTATCAGAATTAGAGCATACTGTAACACATGCGGATAATCCTTTCAATTTGTCTGCAAGTGTTTTGCCACATCGACCATAACCCATTACCAGTACATTGCTGCGGTGCAGGCAGGAATCTCTGTGCATCAGTGCTTCTAAGATTGCTCCTTCTGCTGTTGCAACAGCATTAAAGAGAGTAAGGGGTTCGTCTTTCATAAAATCATAGCAACATATGTTACGTTCTTCACATATTTGTGAGAAATCAGCCGGTATTACTCCGGCAAATATTTTCTGTTTTTTGTGAAGACATCTTTGAAATTCTGAAAGAGTGATTTGCGACGGACAGGCTTTACAGTTATCGATATACAGATTTCTGTCCTTTAAAAATGGTATGCCACATATTATTATTTGTGTATTATCAAGGGCTTCCTTTAGACTTGAAGCATAAAATATTCTATTATTGTATGTGTTATTGCAGTGATATTTTACTGATGCCGGAATCTCCAAGGTACAATAGCATATTATCTTATATCCTTTTTCAGCAAGAATAGGTGCCATACAGGCAGTTCGTTTGTCGCCGCCTATTATTGCTATATCATATTTAACATTTGCTCCCATAATATTAACTCCTGCTCTAATACTTATAATTTATAGAATATGAAATATTAAGTCAGATGTTACTGTTCATTAAGCTTAAAATATACCAAAATTATATATAGTAGAAATAGGGACGGGGCTTGCTGTATCGTGCTTTTAGGCGATACAGAAGCCCCGTCCTTATTGCTACCTATTGCGAAAAGCTTAACTAAACGTTATTGGGACATAGGTTATATCCCTTAAATATTTGCAGACAAGCAAGAAAAGTGATAAGATATAAAAATAGTAGCTATTTACAGTTACTATTTTGTGAGATGTTTTCAGAATGAAAATATAAGTTATGAACAGTTAGCAGTAAAAAACAGGATGGGTGTAGTTGATGTTTCAAAAGAAGGATTATATTTTTAGTGAGACAATGGGCGTGTGCAGAATTACAGATGTGACAAAGCTTTCGACTAAAAAGGGAGAACCAATACTATATTATATAATGCGTTCGGTAAAGGATAATTCAAAAGTATCATACATACCGGTTGAAAACCATTCAGTAGTTTTAAGAGAATTGATATCCAAGGAAGAAGCTAGAAAAAAGTCTGAGTCAGGAATTGAACTTAAGCCACTTGAAAAAGAAGAGATAGAGTTTGTTTTAAAAGCGCAGGATATCGCATAGCGATATCCTTTGTTAGATTATAGGAAGTTGCAACAGTGTAAACCATTTAATGAAAAAGCATAGCTTTTTTAAAATGGTGCGATCAAAAGAATAATTAACATTATTATATTTGCAAGAGTAAATCCACCAAGATATTTGCCTTTTTTATCAGGATACTGTTTTGCAATTTGCTTATAACTGATAAGGCTTGCCATTGATGCTATGAGAGTTCCAAGTCCGCCGAGATTGCAGCCTACTATGAGTGACTCCCACTCATTGCTGAAGCCCGAAAGCAAAAGTGCAGCAGGAACATTGCTTATTATTTGACTGGCAAGAACAGCTACTATTCTCTCATTACCTGACAATATCTGGTTGATAAAATTGCAGAAGCTGTCATGTCGTCCAATATTTCCGATAAATATAAAGAAGCAGATAAAGGTTGCAAGTAGAGAATAATCGATTTTTCCAAGTATCCTTCTGTCAAATATTAATAAAAATATTAATATTATTATTGCGGGAACAATATTTGGAAGTATTTTTGCAACGCTTAACAGACAAATTGCAAATCCGATAACATAACCTGATATTAATATATATGAAAGATTTGGGGTATCTGCTTGCCTGTCGACTTCTGCTGTAAGTTTAATGGATGAGGCATTCCTCTTGAAGGGAGTACTTTTCATAAATATTACTGCAAAGAAAAGACAAATAGCTGACAAAACAGTATATGGAAGCATTACACATATAAATTGCCTAAGTGTCATACCCGATTGTGCATACAGATACAGATTTTGTGGATTTCCCATTGGCATTAACATACTTCCAAGATTGGCAGCTATGGTCTGAAAAATTACTAATGGTATTGCAAGATTTTGTTTATCGGCCATGTTTAAAACTACCAGACCAAAAGGGACAAAGGTAATAAGAGCAACATCATTGGTTATAAACATACTTAACACGAATGGAAGAAAGATCAGTATCAGCATCATTTGACGGGTCGTACTTATTTTGGAAAGAAGTATATTTCCGATCTTTGAAAACAGACCGAGCTGTTGTAAGCCTGCCATTACTGCCATAAGTGCAAATAACAATAAAAGGGTGTTCCAGTCTATATATTTTATGTATTGGCTATCAGGTTTTATGATAAATGATGAAGCAGCAGCCAGCAAAAATGAAACACATAAAACGACTTCACTTTTTATAAATCCGAGTAATTTATTAATAATAGTATTCAAAACGCAAACCTCCATTCAGAAAATAATTATAAAGGTATGGGGTATAAAAGTCAAATTAGCAGGAAGGAAAAATAATGAATAAATTTAAAAATAATGGGATGTTTGATAAAAAATATTTAAGATTATATGCAATTACGGACAGAACATGGGTTGGCGAAGGTACTCTTTTAGAGCAGGTCAATGCGGCTATAAAGGGTGGAATCACGATGTTACAGTGGAGAGAAAAGAACATAATAAAAAACGGAATAATTGATGATGCCTTGTTTAAGGAAGCTGTTGAAATACGTGAGCTTTGCAGGGCTAATAATATTCCTTTTATTGTAAATGACAGCGTTGAGATGGCACTTAAGCTTGAGGCAGATGGTGTTCATGTAGGTCAGAGTGATATGGATGCAGTTAAGGCAAGACAGATATTAGGCAAAAACAGTATAATAGGAGTTACGGCAAAGACAGTAGAACAGGCAACGGCTGCATATAAGGCAGGTGCAGATTATCTGGGAAGCGGGGCTGTATTTGGTTCGTCCACAAAGACAGATGCGGTTGCAATGAAAAAAGAGCTTCTTACTGAAATATGTGAGAGTATGCCATTACCGGTTGTTGCAATCGGCGGAATAAATGCTGAGAATGTAGCAGGTCTTAATGATACTAAAATATCAGGAGTTGCAGTTATAAGCGGGATATTTGGACAGAAAGATATATGTGAGGCAACGCAAAATATTTTTCAAATATTAATTGACAGGAAAATATTAATATAAAGTAAAAAAGTTGATGCCTGGCTGGCATCAACTTTTAATTTAAAGCACAAATTTATTAATCATTTTCTTAAGGTTATTAGCCTGTTCTGACAACTCAGTGGTAGAGGCGGCTATCTCCTGGGATGTGGCAGTATTTGACTGGACTACATCTGAGATATTGTTTATTTCATTCTGAATATCTTTGGTTTTCTTAGCCTGTGATGAAGTAGCATTACTGATTTCAACAAAAGCATTTGAAATATTTGTCGAGTTTTCATTTATTGAATTAAGTGAGCTTGATGTAATCTCGGCTGAATTTCTAGCCTTATCAATTGCCCGTACACACTGTTCAATAAGTTCTTTGGTTTCTCCTGAGGCTTCAGCACATTTAGTTGCAAGGTCTCTTACTTCTTCGGCTACGACTGCAAATCCGCGTCCCATCTGACCGGCATGTGCTGCTTCGACAGAGGCATTAAGTGCAAGAATATTTGTCTGAAAGGCTATTGAATCAATATTTGAAACAATTTTCTTTATATCAGTGGTCATTTCATTAGCTTGCTGAACGGCACTTAAAAGCTCTGACATTTGACTGTTGCCTTCATGTATCTCTTTGTCAAGATGCTGTAATCTTTCATTTATCATTTCACCATTTTCAGAACTTTGAGAAATGGCAGCTGTGATATTGTCTATTTCAATAACTACAGTTGAAAGTGAATTTGCCTGTGTAACAGTACCCTGTGAAAGCAGATTGGTTGCATCAGCTAACTGTTCAGCTCCATTTCCTACTTCACCGGAAGCAGTTTTTACAGTTCTTATAAGTTTTCTCAAAATAGAATTAATTTTATTTACCGATTCTGCAAGACTGTTGAAGCTTCCAGGGTATTCCTTGAGATTTCCTTTGGTTAAATCATATTCTGATATTGCTCCAAGTACATCATTTGCCTCACCTATAATTGAAGTAAGGGTTGATATAAGAGATACAGTTGCATTTTGTAATATTCCGAGTTCATCTTTTGATTTGGTGGTATCAAGTTCAATATCAAAATTTCCTTCAGATATTTCTAATATGGCAGCTTCTACACGTCGTATACACCTTGAAATATATCTTGACATCTGTCCTGCGATTATAAGGGCAATAGTCTGTGATATTACCAGAATGATAACAAGTAATATTATCATTCTGATTACAGCTGCAGTATAGTCATTTACCGGAGAAACTATTGCCATATGCCATCCATTAGTATTATCAATAGGTGCATATGCTACAAATATCTGATTACTTTTATTACCGTATGATGCTACACCGAGTGAATCTGACAGTACTGATGAAATAACCTTTGAATTAGGAATGACTGAGCTTATATTTGTATTTCCTACCAAATCAGAATTTGGATGTACAATAATTGTTCCGGAGCTGTCAGTGATAAATGCATAAGTATTCTCTGTAAGTGTAAATTCATTTATTATATTTGTCAAAAAATCATTATCTAATCTGTAATATAATACTCCGATTACTTTTCCAAATGAATTGTGAATAGGAGTAGCTACACTTACACCATATTTGTTTGTCAGCTTACTTATACTCATATCAGATATGTTTGCTTCCCCATTAAGAGCCTTTACAACATAATCTCTGTCGCTGAAGTCAGTACCATTGCTTATGCTTTTTCCGCTTACATTTAAAATATTACCACTGGAAAAACCATATAAGGCGGCGTACTTTTCAATAAGAGCTGCTTTTGCAGAGCTTGATGCAGAACCGGTGAATACTGAATCCAGAGCTGTTGCCTGTGCTGTATTCAGGTAGGTACTCATCTTGTCAGAGATAGTGGTAGTAGCAGTTTTTACTGACTGTGAAAGATTACTTTCCACTACGCTGAGTGTTGATCTGTAACTGTTTACGGATGCTGTTATGCATACAGTAATCATAAGGGCAAATATAATTACTGTAATAACTGATTGGATTTTTTGACGTATATTCATGTTTCCCCTCTCATTCTGCCATTTTGCGGCTATTATCTAAAATGTCTGATAATTAAAATAATTATACAATACAATTTAAAAATAATCTATACAATTTAAGAAATTTTGCAATTTTTTGATTAATGCATTTAATAAATGCATTCGATTTTTTTTATTGGAAAAAAGGAGATACAATGATATACTGTATAGGATATAGATTTTTAGAATTAAAAGAAAGGTATGGTTGTAAATATGGTTTCACAGAAATATAAAGATATGCTTGGCGCAAAATCTGTTATCAGGCAGATGTCAGAGTGGGCTACAAAGAGAGCAGAAGAAATAGGAAAAGATAATGTATTTGATTTTAGTCTTGGTAATCCTTCAGTACCTGTACCACAGGAATTTACTGATAAAGTAATTGAACTTATGAGAGACAGAGATGTTATGGAGCTTCATGGATATAGTCAGTCACAGGGAATTCCTTCAGTACGTGCAAAATTTGCTGATTATCTTAATAAGACTTTTGGAATGAATTACACAGCAGAGCATATATTTATGACAACAGGAGCAGCAGGAGCAGTTGCACATGCAGTAAGAGTTATTACAGAGCCGGGAGATGAGGTGATAACTTTTGCACCATTTTTCCCTGAATATAATCATTATATAAATCAGTCAGGAGCAATTCTTAAGGTGGTACCTGCAGACACACAAAGCTTCCAGATTAATTTTGAAGAATTTGAAAAAATCATAAACCCAAAGACTATGGCAATACTTATCAATACACCTAACAATCCATCAGGAATTGTATATTCAACAGCTACAATAGAGAAGCTTGCTGCAATTCTTAATGAGAAACAGAAGGAATACGGTCATGACATATTTATTATTTCAGATGAGCCATATCGCGATATTGTGTTTGAAGGTGTTGATGCACCATACATATCAAAATTTTATGATAATACACTTTCCTGCTATTCTTTTGCCAAATCACTTTCTATACCGGGAGAGAGACTTGGATATGTTGCAGCTAATCCAAAGTGTACGGATTCAGAGCTTATTTCTGTAATGTGTGCTCAGATATCAAGAGGTATAGGTCATAACTGTCCGGCGTCACTTATGCAGATAGCGGTAGCAGAGGTGCTTGGACTTACAGCAGATCTTTCTGTATATGAAAAGAATATGGAGCTTTTATACAATGAGCTTACATCACTTGGATTTGAGTGTGTAAAGCCGGGTGGAACCTTCTATATTTTCCCTAAGGCACTTGAAGAAGATTCAGTTGCTTTCTGTCAGAAGGCTATGAAGTATGACCTGGTATTAGTGCCGGGTGATTCGTTTGGTTGTCCGGGCTATTTCAGAATGGCATATTGCGTAGAGACACAAAAGGTAGAGCGTTCACTTGCAGCACTTCGCAGATTTGTTGAAAATGAATATAGAAAATAAATATGGAAAATAAATTTGGAAAGGAAATTTTGAAATGTCGGAGATATTAAAGGCGATACTTTTTGGTATTGTTGAAGGTATAACTGAATGGCTTCCTGTAAGTTCAACAGGTCATATGATCATTTTAGATGAATTTGTCAAACTTAAATGTTCTCCTGAATTTTTGGAGATGTTTTTGGTAGTTATTCAGCTTGGTGCCATACTTGCGGTAGTTATTCTGTTTTGGAATAAGATTTTTCCATTTCAGTTTAAGGATAAATCAAAGCCTGTGATTGAAATGGATAAGATTTGGCTGTGGGTTAAGATTGTAATAGCATGTATACCTGCGGCAGTAGTCGGTCTTTTGTTTGATGATATATGTGAAGAATTGTTTTATCATGCAGTTCCTGTTGCAATTGCACTGATTGTATTTGGTGTTGCATTTATTATTGTAGAGAAAAATAATAAAGGTAAGAAGGCAAAAGTAACCAGACTTGATGATCTTACTATTAAGACAGCACTTATAATAGGTGTATTTCAGCTTTTAGCCGCTATATTCCCAGGCACATCACGTTCAGGTGCGACCATTGTAGGCGCACTCCTTATAGGAGTTTCAAGAACAGTGGCAGCAGAGTTTACATTTTTCCTTGCAATTCCTGTTATGTTTGGAGCAAGTCTGTTAAAGGTAGTAAAATTTGTACTTGAGGGAGTAGCAATCACTGGTCTTGAGATGGCTGTTATGATAGTGGCAACAGTAGTATCCTTTGTAGTTTCAGTTTTTGTTATAAAGTTCCTTATGGATTATATTAAGAAGCATGATTTTCAGGTGTTTGGCTGGTATAGAATTGTACTTGGAGCAATTGTATTATTACTTGGAGCAGTTGGAGTTATTACTGTTTAGGGTATTATAGATTTATATTGTTATATGAAAAAGGTTGATGCATCATGCATCAACCTTTTTCACTTAATAAGTATTGTTCGAACTGTTCGATTGGAAGTGGTTTTGAATAAAAATATCCCTGAATATAATCACAACCAAGACTTTTTAAACGCTCTGTCTGAGTTTCACTCTCTGCTCCTTCAGCTACAGTCTGAAGATTAAGTATTTTTACTAACTGCATACAGAAATCGAGTATGTTTTTGTCTGAGTTTGGGTTATCATTTCTGATTATGCTCATGTCGAGTTTTATAATATCCAAATCAATACTGTTTAACATGGTAAGGGACGAATATCCTGTACCAAAATCATCAAGTTCAATTGTAAATCCATTTTCATGGAATTTTTTTATGGTACTTTTTATCTGTTCCGGGTTATCGGAAAGCGCAGACTCAGTGAGTTCAAGATGTATAAGCTCATGCTCTATGCCATATGAGTCAACTATCTGTGAGAGCTTTTTATATAAATTTTCATTTTCAAAATCTCTTCTTGAAAGATTTACGGATATTGGAATTGTCTGTTTTCCTTCATCCTTCCAACGTTTAAGTGTCTGACATACTTTTGTAAATACATAAAGATCCAGTTTTTTGATAAATCCATTTTGTTCAAATATAGGGATAAATACGCCCGGATTGATAAATCCAAGTTCGGGATGTATCCAGCGAACAAGAGCTTCAGCTCCGCCTGTTTTATCTGTATGCATATCATGTTTTGGTTGCAGATATATTTCGAACTGATCATTTTCAATGGCAATATCCATATTTTCTATTACCTGTTGCTGTATAAGCATATCTTTTCTCAGCTTGTCATCATATACAGCACAATGTACACCATACATACCCTTTATGCTTTCACATGCCAGTCTTGCCCTGTCACACATTGCCTGAACAGACATCCTGGTTGAAGGGTCAGGATAATATATTCCGTGCTTTAGTACAAGATTTGGCACAGGTGCGTTTTCCAAAAGTGAATTAAGTACTTTCATACCATCTTCTCTGTTTTGTGTAACTTTAGTCTGCATATAGACAAATATATCACCGGTTATTCTGCCACCTATAATAAAATTGGGAACAACACGGGCGGCAGTGGTAGCTATATGACGAAGTATCCTGTCCCCTGTTTCTATTCCATATAAATCATTTATCAGTTTAAATTTTTCTATATCGGTAACTACAAATCGATATTCTGTTTCAGGATTTGCAGAAAGTATTTCTTCAGCCCTGTGATAGAAGAAATCCTTTGTATAAAAACCTGTCAGAGGATCTTTTTCGGCAGTATTTATAAGTGCCATAGACCTTTGTAGTCTTATGAGACTTCGGATAGTCTGCGCCAGCATTTCAACATTATATGGCTTTGCAACATAATATGTAGCTCCACATTCAAGTGCCTTTATGGTATCCTCTATTTTAGGATTTGCAGAGCATGATATTATTGGAATAGTCGAATATCTGCGCACACCGCTTATTCTTCGCAGAAAATCATATCCGGTATACTTTATCTGCTCTCCCTGTATAGTTTCAAGACCAACTACTGTTTCAGGGTTCATATTCAAATCCATTATTATTACGGAAATATCTTCATAATTATTTTCAAGACTGATAAGCCCTTCTTCAAAAGTATCAGCTTCAATAATAGTGTAAAATTCACTAAACTCAGAAATTACAGGTTCACGATCCTTTTTGGAACTGTCAATTATAAGTATTTTATGTCCTGTTTTAAAATAGGCAGATTCATTTCGTATTTCTTCGGTTATATCCTCGAAGGATACTGCAAAACGGTTTAAATCAGACAAGTTAGTAATTCGTATTCTATACCATTGTAGTTTTCCTGATATTTCTATCCTGTAATCGTATGAAAAAGCAGACTGCTTTTTTAGTATTCTTTTCAATGAAGAAAGACATACCGTATCAAGCATTTTTTCCCTGTCTTCAGGTATAACCATATAGCTTACATAGCTTTTGATAAGATGATCATACGATGGATTTTGGGCAATATCATCCCAAAATTCCTGTGGAAGTAAGGGATTTTTGCGATATACAGTTATATTTTCGTTAACACAGTCTACAAGGATAATAGTTTTATAATTTGAACTCATTGCCTCATAGACATCTTTTAATAATAATTCTTTATCCATAATAATGCCACCTATCTGAAGAGTAACATTAAATTTGCTTTAAGCATCTTTAATGTTGACATAATTTACTATCTAACACACTAAAAACTTGTAATATATATTTGATTGTAATGTATTTGGGAAATATTTTCAATAATAATCTTAATATATAAAAATTACAGTAACATTTGCTTAATTTGCGTACTTTATCTTTTATAAATAGCAGCTTTTAAAATTTACAATCTGTAGGTATAATAATAAAGGGGCTTCCTTACATAATATAAGATGATAAGTTAGGCAAAAGTTCCTTGAAGAAAGGCAGGGTTATTAAGATGCGTTTAATACATTTATCAGACCTTCATATAGGCAAGCGTGTAAATGAATTTTCGATGATAGAAGACCAGAAATATATTCTTACCAGGATACTTAATATTATAGATGAAGAAAAGCCGGATGCAGTTATCATAGCAGGAGATGTGTATGATAAATCTGCACCTAGTGAAGAAGCTGTAAGTCTGTTTAATGATTTTATGACACGATTATCAAAAAGACAGATGCAGGTATTTATTATAAGTGGAAATCATGACTCGGCAGTAAAGCTTTCATTTGCATCTGAGATAATAGACAGAAGCGGAATTCATTTTTCTCCTGTATATGATGGAAAAATCAAAGCTTTTGAAATAGGCAATAGGGATGAAAAAGCTGTTATTCATATGCTGCCATTTATTAAGCCTGCCATTGTAAGAAATATTTTTCCGGATGAAGAAATAAATGATTATACAGATGCAGTAAGAGTGGCAATAGAGCATATGAATATAGATGATAAAGTCTGTAATATTCTTGTGGCACATCAGTTTGTCACAGGAGCAAGTCGCTCTGAGTCAGAGGAAATATCGGTTGGGGGACTTGATAATGTAAATGCATCAGTATTTGATGCATTTGATTATGTGGCATTAGGACATATACATGGCCCCCAGCATATAGGGCGGGATAATGTAAGATATTGTGGTACACCGCTTAAGTATTCGTTTTCAGAGTCAGGACATAATAAGTCAGTTACGGTAGTTGATATTAACAGGGATAATGCAGTAGATATTCGTACAGTTCCACTTATTCCATTGCATGACATGAGATGCATAAAGGGTACTTATGAGGAACTTACAAACAAAAAGAACTATGAAAATACGGCAGTTGAGGATTATCTTCAGATTACACTGACCGATGAGGAGGATATACTTGATGCCATGGGTAAATTAAGGATAATATATCCCAATCTGATGGTACTTAGGTATGATAACAAACGCACAAGAGAGAATAATGTTATAAATAGTGTCGAGGGCGAAAATCGTTCACCCCTTGAATTATTTGAAGAGTTTTATGAACTTCAGAATAATCAGCCCATGAGTGATGAGCAGAGAAGCTTTATGACTGAACTTATAACAGATATATGGGAGAAAGATCAATGAGACCACTTAGATTAAAAATGTCAGCATTTGGACCATATTCCGGAAATGTTGAAATCAATATGTCAGATTTGGGTGAAAACGGACTTTATCTTATTACCGGTGATACAGGTGCCGGCAAAACAACTATATTTGATGCAATATGTTTTGCTCTTTTCGGAAATGCAAGTGGTGCGAACAGGGAAGCTTCAATGCTGCGTTCAAAGTATGCAGACATTGCTACACCAACAGAGGTGGAATTACTGTTTAGCCATGCAGACAAGGAATATATTGTAAAGAGAAATCCGGAATATATGCGTCCGGCAAAACGAGGGGAGGGACTTAAGAAGGAGACTGCTAATGCTCAGCTTACATATCCGGATGGAAGAATAGTTACCAGGGTCAAAGATGTAGATATGGCTATTGTTGAGCTGCTTGGAATAGACCGCAATCAGTTTTCACAGATAGCAATGCTTTCTCAGGGAGAGTTTCTTAAGCTGCTGCTTGCAGATACCAAGAGCAGACAGCAGATTTTCAGAGAGCTTTTTAAGACGTCTTATTATCAGACTCTGCAATACAGACTTGAGGACTCGAGAAAAGAAATATATGTGAAGTTTTCGCAGACTCAGGAAAGTATAAAGCAATATATTTCTTCAATCATGGCTGATGAGGAGGACGTATTGTCCATAGAAGCGCAAAAGGCTAAAAGTGGTCAAATGACAACTCAGGATATAATTGAACTCATTGATAAGCTGATTGACAGTGACAATTCTAAATCCGATAAAAAGCTTGAAGAACAGAGAATAGTGGAAAAAGAGCTTGAAAAGGTAAATACAGATTTAGGAAAAGCAGAGGAATTGGAAAAGCTTAAAACAGCACTTACAAAAGCAAAGGAAGCCTTAATCAGTTTTAAGTCAAAAGAAAGCGAGTTTAAAGATAAAGTCGCAAAAGCAAAGGAAGGACTTGTTAGAAAAGAGGAACTTTTTCAACAGGCAGCAGTTATTGATGCGGAGCTTGCAAGATATAAAGAGCTTGATAATATAACTGCAATAATTTGTGACAACCTTGTCAGATTAAAAAAATATAATGCCAATTTGCAAACCGGTATTGATGAGCAGAATAAAAAGCTTGCAGAATATGAAAATATAAAACAAGAGTTAGAAAGTCTTAAAGAAGCAGGCACTAAGAGAGAAAAACTGCTTAGAGATAAAGAAGGGCTTGAAGTCAGAATCAAAGATTTAAAACTGGTTTATGATGACCTTAATATGTTTGAAAGCAAGCAGAAGGAATATGTTAAACTTCAAAATCAATATATATCAGATGAGGCGAAATATCAGAAGCTTAAGGATGAGTTTGACGATATGGATAAGGCATACAGAGATGGACAGGCAGGAATTCTTGCATCGCAGCTTTGCGAAAACGAGCCATGTCCTGTATGCGGTTCGTGTGTACATCCAAAATTGGCTGTATTAACAGATGATATTCCAACCAGGCAGGAGCTTGAAAAGGCAAAAGAGATTGCTGAAAAGGGAAGAACAAAGGCTTTTGAAAGCAGTAGAAAAGCCGGAGAGGTAAAGAGCTCTTCTGAGACCTTAAAGCAGTCAGTAATTAAAAAAGTGACAGATATGTCATATGAGGAGGAAAAAGCACTATATGAATTGCTTTTACAGGATTTTGAAGCTAACTATATTCATGTGATAAATGAAGTGCAAAAGCTTTCACAAAATATAAGAAAGCAGATATTGGAGCTTCAAAAAGCATTGCAGGAGGAAGAACAAAAAGTATTTCGCAAAAATCAGATAAGTGAACTTATCCCTCAATTAGAAGATAGATTAAAATATATTGAGAACGGCATAGCTGATTTAAAAAGTAAGATTTCGAACTATGAAGGTAAGCAGGAGGCTGACCAAAAACAGCAGCAGGACATTAAAGCAGGTCTTTCGTTTGAAAACAGTGATGCAGCGAAAAAACATAAGCAAAAGCTGGAAAATGAGTGTTTAAAAATACAACAGGCCTATGATGCTGCTGACAGGGAGTATAAGGAGTATTTAGGGAATATTTCAAAACTTGAGGGTCAGATAGAGGGATACAATAAATCAATTGAAGCATCACCTGCCTATGATATTGAAAAAGAAAAATCTAAAAAACAGGATATCCTGCTTAGAAAAAGTTCTGTTGAAAAGCAGTGTCAGGAAATACAAATGCGTATTATGACGAATGAAGGTGCTCGTTTAAATATAGTAAAAAAACTTGATGAAATGACAGCTTTGGAGAAAAAGCTTCAGTGGATGACAGCATTGTCAAATACTGCAAATGGAAAAATCAGTGGCAAAGAAAAGATAATGCTTGAGACTTATATACAGACTACATATTTTGACAGGATAATCGAGAGAGCAAATATACGACTGATGAAAATGTCAGGGGCGCAGTATGAATTAAAGAGACAGTCTGAGGCAGAAAACAACAGAAGCCAGAGTGGGCTTGAGTTAGGGGTTATAGACCACTATAATGGCACATTCAGAAGTGTGAAGACCTTGTCCGGAGGTGAATCCTTTATGGCTTCTCTGTCACTTGCACTTGGCCTTTCTGATGAGGTACAGTCTTGTGCCGGAGGAATCAGAATTGACAGCCTGTTTGTTGATGAAGGCTTTGGTTCCCTTGACAGTGATTCTTTAGAGCAGGCATATCAGGCACTTGCGGGACTCACTGAAGGAAACAGACTTGTAGGAATAATATCACATGTTTCTGATTTAAAAGAAAAAATAGACAGACAGATAGTAGTGACCAAAGACAGAGTTGGTGGCAGTAAAGTCAGAATACAAATATAAAATCAGGGATATCACATCGTGATATCCCTGATTTTATATTTTAACGTCTATACATAGGATTACTATCCATTGAAACCTGTATGCCCCCAAGTCTTTCTGAAGGCTGTATAACTACAGATACCGGCTGTGAGCCCATCCATTCAAAGGCATATGATTCTCCAGAATGCTGACCGATTAAGTTCTTCCATGAGAGGTCTGTCTTGATCTGTGGATCACAGTGTCCCATCTGTCCCGTCCAGCATACAACTGAATCAGGGTCAACTGATATAGTGTTGCCTGACTGCATATTGCTAAGAACTATAGGATTTCCGTCTGTGAGGAACGCAACATAGCAATTGTCGTTAGTACCTGTAAGAGTAGAGGTTGCAAGTCCCTTCTGTGATATGACACCACATCCAAGGAAACGTACTTCATATTTACAATCAGGAGTAAAGGCAAGAATATTTTCTGATTCAACTGACATTGTTTCTCCTACTGCAAGCTTGTATACTACTACGTGCTGACTGTTGTTTGCATAATATGTAACACTGTCACCATTCATGGTAACTTTCATAAGAGGAAGATTTTCACCTGTAAATCTTCTCACAAGCTGACCTAAGGCTGCCTGAACTGCTCCATTTCCCGGTCCCAACATCATTTTCTCAAAGGTGTAGTTTTTATTTCCATAGGATTCTCCTCCAATAAAAGAACCTGCTTTTGAATAAAGGATACCACCACCTTTACATGTAACCTTAAGTGTCAATTCATTAACTGTTTCGAAATATAACATTTCCATTTCCTCCTTATATTGGAACTATACTATTGGAACTATACTATTGAACCTGTACTCCATAAAATTCACAAAGCCCTGCAAGGTCTCTGGCAACGCCATTTCCTATTGCATTAAATTTCCATGTGCCATTATGCAGATATACCTCACCGATCATCATTGAGGTTACATTTGCATAGTAATCTGATAATTGGAAGCTTACAAGCTGTTCATTGCTTTCACCATTAAATATGCGTACATAAGCATCCTTCATCATCGAGAAATTGAGTCTTTTTTCCAAGGCTTCGTTTATAGTAAGCACAAATACTATTTTCTTTACTGCTGGATTTAGTTTTCTGACATCGATCTGAATTACCTCGCGGTCTTCACCCTGTACATTAATAAACTGTGTGCTGTGGTCAGGACTGTCGGTCTGACCATAAAATACAAACCAGTCATCCCCTAACACCTTTGAATTATCACCAAGCATAAAGGCTGATACATCACAATCACAGGCCGAATTAAGGGTATTCCATCCAAAAGCTGCCTTGATACAGTTAAGCGGTGCCTGAGAATTGATGTTTACCTTTTGTCCCTTCTGTACAGGATTTATCAATGAAGGTACCGGTTTTGACATTGTAGCAGATGCAACCGGCTGAGACATCTGTTGTACAGGTGCAGACTGAGCAGGAGTCGGTTGCTGAATAACCGGCTGTTGATAAGTCGGTTGCTGCATAGCCTGTTGCTGATAAGTCGGTTGCTGCATAGCAGACTGAGCAGGAGCCGGCTGAGACATATTGTTCTGACTGTATGGGTTATTATTCAAAGAATTGATATTCTGATTTGTGATAACTCCTAAGTTCCTTTTGTTATTTAAGCCATTGATATTGCTCTGGTCTAAAGGATTAGAAGATTCCATTTTTATTTTTATTGGCATACATATGCTCCTTCCATATAAAACAACATTATCTATTTCCATAATGACTTTACATTTGTAATGAGTATATCAGAACTATCTACATTTATCTACAAAAAATGATATTTTTAGTCATATTAAGTAACAGTTCAGCCGTTTTCTGCGTATTTCAGCTTTCAATAGCGGGAACAGAACAGACAAAAAATCATGAAAAATTGCCGAGGTTTTTGCCGGATTAAATGTTGCTGTACAGGAGTTTGATGCCGAAAAAATCAAGGACATAATCAAAAAAATTGGTTATAATTAATAAATTAGTAAAAATACCGTTTCCAAGGGGTAAAGTATCACATAAAATTGCCGATAAACTAAATATACAAAGTGAAGTATATGCTTCACTTAGTGAAATCAATGCTTCACTTAGTGAAATGCAATTTCACTGTATGAGCTTGGAAACGGTATTTTAGTTTTTAAGCTTAAAAATATACGTTTCAAAGGAAGGAGGAGTCTTAGATGCGTATAGATGCATATAATCAGATCCAACAGATTTATGGTACTTCTAACATTAAGAAGACCGAGGAAAAGAAGGTTACAACCGGTAGCTTCAAAGATCAGCTTTTGTTATCTGCGACAGGCAAGGATGCACAGATTGCAAAACAGGCAGTTGCAAATACTCCTGATGTAAGGGAGGAGAAAATAGCAGCCTTAAAGGAGCAGATACAGAATGATACTTATGAAGTAGACGCTGACGATTTTGCTGACAAAATATTAGAAAAATATTTCAATTTATTCTAATTAGTGGAAGTATATATTGGGGGATATATATTTGACCTTAGATCAGTGTCAGAGGGTAAATGTAAAAAAGGATATTTGCATTTATCAATATATTGAAAAATGAGGGTGATATAATATGGCAAGTTTACTGGAAAACTTGGTTGATATTCTGGACAGGGAGTGCGTTCAGTATGAAAGGCTGATAACACTTGCTGACCAAAAGACACCCTGCATAGTACAGGGTGACATAGAAAAATTAAGTAAAGTCATGGAAGATGAACAGGAAATCGTAGGCACAATACAGAATCTTGAAAAGAAAAGATGTAAAGTTCTGGCTGATGTTGCCAACGTAGTCAACAGGGACGTTGAAACACTGAAACTAATAGACCTGATTCAGATGCTTGAGAGAAAACCTGATCAGCAACAGTTGCTGGTAGAGGTTCATGGCAGATTAAAACAGACAATATCTAAGCTTAAAGAAATAAATGATAAGAATCAGTTACTTTTGAATGATGCTATAGAAATGGTCGAGTTTAACCTGAACATGATTCGGGCTATGAAGACTGCGCCGCAAACAGCCAATTATAATAAGAAAGCATATTCAAATGGAAATGTACTTGGTATCTTTCACGGTGGTTTCGACGCAAAACAATAAAAAATTGCGTTGAAGAGCAGCAGGGCTGCTTTTCCACTGAGAGGGGTACCATGTCTTTATTTGGAGCATTATATTTAGGAAACAGCGGTTTGCATTCATCACAGAATGCACTTAACACAGTAGCACACAATTTATCAAATGTTAATACACCGGGCTATGTGCGCCAGCAGGTGTCACAGTCCGATACTACATATACAACATCATCTGTATCTGTCTCAGGCAAGAACAATCAGATCGGAGACGGAGTCAAATATTCAGAATGCAGACATGTGCGGGATATGTTTTTGGATGAAACATACAGGGAGGAGACCGGAAGGCAGAATTTCTATGATGTTTCATACTCTGCAATACTTGAAATAGAAGATATCATGGGAGAACTGGGCTCGCCGGCATTTAAAGATTCGGTAAATAATCTCTGGAGTGCCATGCAGGAGCTTTCAAAGGATCCAAGTGATACTACCAATATTTCTTTACTTGTACAAAAATCTGCAATTTTCATGGAAAATGCAACATCAGTATACAATTCCTTCAAGGAATATCAGGATAATCTCAATTCACAGGTAAAAGCCGCAATAAAGGATATTAATGAGATAGGACAAAAAATAGCACAGTTAAATGAACAGATAACAAGAATCGAAGCGGGGGGAGTTGAGCATGCAAATGACCTTAGAGATTCGAGGGACGCATTGCTTGACAAGCTGGCAACATATGGAAATATATCATATAAAGAAGAAACCAATTCCATGGTTGAGGTAAAGTTTAATGGTGCTGATTTTGTAACAGGTAAGACCGCTTATAAGATGGAGGTACTTGCTGATGATAATACGGGTTACGTAACCCCTTACTGGAAGCATTATGTGACAAAAAAAGAAGGTCCTGATGGAGGAATGGTTCCTGATTATTCAAGTGCATATGTGTTTGATGTGACAGAGGATATATCATCCGCAGCAGATACAGATATAGGACGATTAAGAGCACTACTGCTTGCAAGAGGAGATCATGTGGCAAATTATACAGACCTTACTACCGATATGGCTACCAAAGTAAAACTGGATACTTTGGGAATAAGTGCTGATAGCTACAATGAGGCAGCAGGGCTTAAATATTATGATGATTATATTTCTAATTCGATAATAATGAATGTCGAGGCAGAATTTGACAATATAGTGCATGGCATAATTACCAAAGTAAATGATGTCCTTGCACAGGCATGTAATCCACAGAGCGGATATCTTTGCAATGCAGACGGTTCACCTATGCAGATATTTGAAAAGATAACCGGAAAGCCCTATGACAGGGTATTTCTTAAGGATGATGAAGTTGAAAGGGCAAAAGCTGAAGGAGCAAAATTGTATCAGGTATATGAGGATGGAAAACCTGTACCGGGCAATTATTGGAAATATAATGAAGAGACACCGGAGGATACCTTTTCGCTTTATAACAGTGCGAATACGCAGATTAACCAGAAGGTATTGCAGACACCTGCATTGCTGGGCTTTAGAAGGGAAGAGGATTCAACAGACTTTAATATGGGTGAGGCACTTGTGGCAGCCTTCGAAGATGCACAGCTTTATCTGAATCCCAATGCTACCCAGAAGAGCACATATTTTAATGCGTATACAGACCTTGCTTCTCAGGTATGCAATTCAGGAAGTGTATTTAAGGAGCTTTATGAATTTGAACAGCTTTCATTAGAGCAGGTCGAAAATGAGAGGCAGACAGTTATCGGTGTATCTTCTGACGAAGAGCTGGAACATATGATAATGTATCAGAACGCATATAATGCGGCAAGCCGATATATCAATACAATAAATTCAATGCTTGATGCATTGATGTCAATGGCTTCATAGTATGAAAAGAACTTCTATTCAGAGCAAGGGCTCTTTCGCGAAGAAGTTCTAAGTTTCATACCGGAAAAAGGGGGAACGACAATGCCATCTACATTTGCAGGATTAAATATAGCTTATACAGGTCTTGTAGCATCAAACTCATCCTTGAATACTACAGCAAACAATATAGCAAATATAGAAACCAAAGGATATTCCAGACAACAGGTAAATCAGACAGCTGCGACAGCAATGCGGGCCTTTCAGGGCTATGGATGTATTGGAGCAGGTGTTGATACACTTGGTGCTGAGCGAATAAGAGATAAATATTATGACACCAAATACTGGTCAAACAGTTCAAAGCTTGGTGAATATGAAAAGAAAAGTTATTATGCCAAAATGATAGAAAATTATCTCATGGATCAGAAGGGAACTAATGAGATAAAGGGATTTAGAACCATTTACAGTGAATATGATGCTGCTATGGAATCACTTTCAGGTAATACGGGGGAAATAAATTATGCCCTGCAGTTCATTGGCAAATCAGAAAATCTTTGTGAATATTTTAATATTTTATACAATAATTTCCAAAAGATTCAGACAGATATAAATGATGAGATAAAGATAAAAGTCGATGCAATCAACAACGCAGCACAGGAAATAGCATCTCTTAACAGCCAGATAAATACTATTGAGGTTGGCGGACTGAATAAAGCAAATGATTTGAGAGATAAGAGAGACCTGGTTATAGATAATCTATCTAAAATAATTGATGTTGAAGTATGTGAGACACCTGTGCTTGACCCGTCAAGTGGCAAGGAAACAGGCATAAATACATATACAGTAAGGATTGCAGGTGGTCAGGGACTGGTAGACGGATATCAGTACAGACAGCTTGAATGTGTGCCAAGAACCTATTGGCAGAGTCTTAATCAGAATGATGCGACAGGTCTGTATGATGTAAGCTGGACAGACACACATGAAGATATTGGTATGTTTGCCAAAAATGTTAAGGGTGAATTAAAGGGACTTTTTGAGATGCGTGACGGTAATAATGAAGAGGCATTTAATGGAACAGTTACAAAGGTAGATGCCAGAAACAATCAGGTAACTGTAGAGGTTACAGATGATTTTCTGACAGATATGTCAAAAATTACAATACCTCTTACTAACGGAAAGATAAAGATTGCAGGTGTTGATTACTGTTATGACAGCTGGGAATATCAAAAGGGAACAGATGGAAATGGATATTACACCTTTAATATAACTGACGATGCTGTCAGAAATCCAAAGCCTCTTGATACAAGTCTTGAAGGACAACATTCGGGGATAGGTGAAAAAATAAATTATCAGGGTATACCATATTACCTTGAACAGATGAATGAATGGGTAAGAGATTACTCAAGTGCTTTTAACAATATCTATGGTGTTGATAGGGCTACTGATTATTATAATGAATCAAAAGCAGCAGGCGAGATTTTCTTTACGGGAAATAATGATAATAACAATCTTATTGAAGGAAAACAGTTTAGACTGACCAAGGCACTTGACAGTGAAACCTATAAATCAACAGATGATACGTATATTCAGCTTACGGCAGGTAACTTCAATGTAGACAATGAAGAGGTAAATGATCCACGTAAAATGTCTACGCATACGATTGATACCAGTGGTGTAAGTAATTACAACATTATCAACGAGCTTAAAGAGCTTTCAGTAAATACTGATAAGATGCAGTTTCGAGGTTGTACAGCATCTGAGTTTCTGGTATGTATCATGGGTGATTCGGCACTTAATACAAACAGTGCAGACAGTTTTGTAAACATATATTCAAACATTGAAGAAACAATAGAAAACAGCCGATATTCAGTAAGCGGGGTAGATGCTGATGAGGAGGCTGCAAATATGATTAAATTTCAGAATGCATACAATCTGGCAAGTAAGATGATATCAGTACTTAACGAGTGTTATGACAGACTGATTACTCAGACAGGTGTATAACGGGGAAAGGCAGGTAGCTTTATGGCAATGAGAATAACTACCAAGATGATGCAGAATACATCACTTAGAAATCTGAATACTAACAAGTCACGACAGGAGAAGCTGACCAATCAGCTTGCAACAGGCAAAAAGATCATGAGACCGTCTGATGATCCTATAATAGCTATCAGATCGCTCAAACTCAATGGTTCGCTTGACAGAATTGAACAGTATTTTGAAAATAACTCAGAGGATGCTGAAAAGTGGCTTTCACTTACAGCATCTGCAATTGATACCTCAGCAGGTATCATAACCTCCATGAGTACAGAATTTACACAGGTTTCCAATGGACTTGAGCAGGCAAAGGACAGACTTGCGATAATGGAGAACCTCAAAAATTACAAGAAAGAGCTTTATGCAACCGGAAATGCTGATTATTCAGGAAGAAGCCTTTTTACAGGTTATCGTACTGACCAGCCGCTTACCTTCAGAGAGGATAAGACCGAAAAGTATACAATAACAGAGCAGATTACAAATGCCGGAATAGATACCATGACATTTGTAAAAACAGGTGATCTTACCGGTTTAAATAAGGGTAATTTTAAAGACCAGAAGTATTTATCGGAATATGATGTAAATGATTATGAAGTGGCAAGGATAAGACTTGCATACGACAATGTCGATGTTACTGCAAAAGACAATAGTGGAAATTATGAGGCAAATGTAAAGTTAGGTTATCTAAGTGATTCCGGTCAGTACCTTCCGGGATATGCGACCATAAATCTGATAGATGATAATGGAAGTAAGACTAAGCAGACCATTGCAATTGATGAGAAGGGTATATGCTTTGATACTAATGCTAATCCTCGTACATACTATACAATTGACGAGTTGAAGGAGAATGCTAAGCCATTGGGGGCAGCTCATAAGGCATATATTAACGAAGATGGCAAGCTTCAGATAATAGATACAGGTGCGACTAAACCTGAAGACTGTGAACATTCATATACAATAGGATTTAGCCAGAATGAAGATGGCACCTATGTATTTGATGATAAATATATGACCAGCCTTAAGATAGACAAGGTATGCGCTAAAGCAGAGGATTCAGTATATGAGTCAGTGCTTGGAGATACCAATAAAAATCAGATAACCTATGTAGCTGAAACCGGTGAACTTTTACTTGGTTCTGCTATTAAGAAGGAGCTTACAGAGCTTCCAAATGACGCAGAGATAAGAGTTACTTATGACAAGAAAAACTGGGCAGAGGGAGATTTGGATCCGGTTCATTATTTCTATGCAGAAAGATATGAGAATGGTGAAAATGAAAAGCCGCTTATTTACAATGATTTCAAGCTTGACTGGACAGATGAAGCCGACCATGTGCAGATAATAGAATATGATATCGGAAATAATCAGTCAATAAGGGTAAACACTACAGCAGATGAGCTGTATACACATGATATTGGTCGTGATGTGGATGATGTGCTTGGAATGATAGAAGCCTATGACAAGCTTGAAAATACAAAGACTGAATTGGAGAAGCTGCGTGATTCAGGAGTATATACAGGTGATGACCTTACCAAACTGGAGGAGCAGATAGCATCACTTGGAAAGGCTATTACACTTACAAAAGAAAAAGCGCAGAGAAAATGTGAGGAGCTTCAGACTACATTTAAAGGATATCTGCAGCAAAACAGTCTGGCAGAAACCAGATGCGGCTCAAGAGAGTCGAGACTTAAGCTTATACAGAACCGACTCAGCATTCAGAAAACCAATTTTGAAGAGCTTGTAAGTACAAACGAAGATGCAGATTATACAGACCTTGCAATACAGCTAAAGAGTGTTGAGATGACCTATGAGGCAGCGCTTACATCAATAAGTTATGTAATGAAGACATCATTGTTGCAGTTTATCTAATATTTATGTTAATTTTCAGAAAAAACGACGAAATTTACATAAATTAGATAAATAACTGGATAAAATTATGTAAATATGATATTATATTATCAAAGTTTTATTAGCCACATATTATTTAGACAGTAAAAACCGGTTTTTTGCTGTCTAAATAATATAGAGTTGGCGGAATGAGAGGAATTATGGTTGAAGTAAACACACGTGCATTTGGAAAAATTGCAATTGAAGACGACAAGATTATAAGATTTGACCATGGCATTTTGGGATTTCCTGATTTGAAAGATTTTACGCTTATTTATAATATTGATAAAGGTAGTGATTCAGAAATAAAGTGGCTGCAGTCAATTCAGGAGCCCAGCTTTGCAATGCCGGTAATGAATCCACAAATTGTACTGGCAGATTATGAACCACATTTTGACAGAGATCTTCTTGCACCTTTAGGAGATAATCTTGAAGCAGAAAATATTCTCATGCTTGTAACAATAACTGTGCCAAAGGATATCACAAAGACTACGATAAACCTTAAAGCACCAATTATAGTTAGTGTTGAGAATCGTAAAGCTGTACAATTGATTTGCGATGA
>JAFPAQ010000135.1 GCA_017424235.1 Lachnospiraceae bacterium
AAGTGGACAGATAAAAATCTTGAAATTGATGAAAGCATGCAGACACTCTATGATGCTGACGGTAAAGCTGTATCAGGTATGGCATTGTACAAATATTTTGATGATAATGGAAATTATATTGGTGGACTTTACAGTACTGAGCAGGCAAGGGCTATTGATGAAGTGTTTGGAAGTACTACCTCAGCCTCATATACAAATATAAAAAATTATATAGTAAATACTCTTAAGAAACCGGCACCCGCTACAATTGGAAAATACATAACACAGTCATCAGAGGAAGTTGCAGCAGCACTTAGCTTTAATTTACATGTAGGTGCCCAGAGTGACCGTAAGAATAAGATTTCTACTCAGATAGATACACTTACGGCAGCCGGCATGGGAATAAACAAGCTGGCAAGCTGGAATATCGGAATAGTGGATTCTACCGGAGAGAATGCAACTGATGCAATAGATGTAGTAGCCGATGCATTAATGATACTGTCTACACAGCGTTCATTGCTTGGTGCAGTTCAGAACCGATTAGAGCATACAATAAAGAATCTGGACAATGTAGTTGAAAATACAACCTCAGCAGAATCAGCGATTCGTGATACGGATATGGCAGATGAAATGGTTAAACATGCCAATGCAAATATCCTTGAGCAGGCTGGTCAGGCAATGCTTGCACAGGCTAACCAGTCTAAGCAGGGAGTGCTCAGTCTCTTACAGGGTTAAAATAAAATACTCAAAAAATGGACTTCAAAGAAGACAATTCTTTGGGGTTTATTTTTTTGTACCACAAGTCAGTTTTTTATGATAGACTAAAAATAATAAAAGACACTGAAGTTGGCAGAATTTGAAGAAAGCATGGTAATGATTATGAAAAAGAGATTCAATGTCACTGGTACTTGTATACCTCAAAAGCATTATATGGTTAATATAGTAATATTTTACTGTACAGATGTAATGTCATTAACTTAATCTATACATTAAAATAATTGCCATTTATGTAAAAATTTGATAAAATGCAAAATGGCAGTACCAAAAACGGTAGGCGGTTAGTCCTTCTTTTATCTCATTGATGATATTCTCATTCTTTTTGAAAGGGGTTGATTTTATGAGAAATACAAAAGAAAGGCTCATTAATGTTGAAATTAAGCGATTTTATTTCAATATTAAGTCTGTGCGCAACATTTTTTGCAATCGGACTTGCTATTGGATTAGCTTTATAAAGGCATTAAAAAACCGCTTGACCCTGAGAAGTTAGCGGTTTTTTAATCACAAAATTTTCGAAGGACTAACCGTCTACGGTACTGCCTTTTCTATATCATAGCATAACGATTTACAAAAATCAATTATTCTTTTGTGATGGAAACTTAGACATGGATCTTGTAATGAAAAAATTTGCAGAACTGATGCAAACTGCTACTATTGAAATCATTGACCGACTATGATATATTATACATAAAGAAAGACATCTGACGGTAACAGATGCCTCTCATGCGGACAGTTTCCACTCCAAAGTGGATTCTCCCGAAATAAGCTAGTATCCTTACGGACACCGCCTATCCTGTGGGTCAGACAGGATAGGCATTTTTATTTTTTCTTGTTGTCCTTATCTTGTGTGATAGTGTAGTTAATCGGATGCGTTAGCATCCGATTTTTTTGCACAAGTAAGTTTTTTATGATAGACTAAAAATAGTTGAAAAAATCCCTAAAGTTTGCGGGTTGTGGAAAGTCATGGTTAGTGTGCAAAAACATAAACGGAAGTTTTGGCACACGGCAAATTTGAAGAAAGCATGGTAATGATTATGAAAAAGAGATTTAATGTCACTGGTACTTGTATACCTCAAAAGCATTATATGGTTAATATACAAAGTAAGATAGAACAGATAGAAGCACTAATAGAAAATGATAACTATTTTACAATAAACAGAGCCAGACAATTTGGTAAGACAACAACTCTTTTTATGCTTTGGAAGAATTTGAAAGATAAATATATTATTATCAATATAAGCTTTGAGGGTATGGGAGATGAAAGCTTTTCAGGCGAAGATGCATTTGTAAGGAGTTTTTACAACAGGGCAGCACAAAGTCTTAAATATGCAGGATATAGTGAAAATCTGATAAAGGCATGGAAAGTGGATAAAGAAAAAAACTATTCACTTGAACAGCTAAGGGATAATATAAAAGATTTTTGTGAAAAAGTGGAAAAAGAAGTGCTTTTATTTATAGATGAGGTTGATAAAAGCTCTGATAATCAGTTGTTTATAAATTTTCTGGGGATATTAAGAGAATTGTATCTGTCCCGTGCCTATGGTGCGGCTACATTTAAAAGTGTTATATTAACAAGTGTATATGATATAAAAAATCTTAAATTGAAATTAAGACCTGATGATGAAAGAAAATACAATTCGCCGTGGAACATAGCTGTGGACTTTGATGTGGATATGAACTTTGGTGTAAAAGAAATATCGACAATGCTTGAGGAATATGAGAAAGATGAAAATACAGGAATGGATATTGAAACAGTATCTGAAGAGATTTTCAGGTATACATCAGGGAAATACACAGGAAAGACTATCGTTGTCAAATACGGCGGCAATGCCATGCTTTCCGATGAACTGCGCAATGCCGTCATCAGCGATCTGGTTCTGCTTTCCCTTACCGGAATCAATGTAGTTCTCGTCCACGGC
>JAFPAQ010000136.1 GCA_017424235.1 Lachnospiraceae bacterium
TAAGTGCGTTGTTGTAAAAGACAAACTTGTAAACTTTGTTATTAAATAATTTGTCATGCTGAACTAGTTTCAGCATCTCAATGAACGCCCCACGAATAAACAAAAAGGGGTTGTCCCAAAAGTAATGAGTGTAGCGCTCATTGAGCCCTTCGACAGGTGGTTCCTGAGCCTGTCGAAGGGTTCAGAAACCACTCGTCGAAATGACTGCTACACTAAATGTGGTGGTTTCGATAAACTCAACCACCGTAATGCAAACTTATTGGACAGCCCCTTTTTTATTTAACTTCTGTTACAGAATTTATAATATTGAACAAATCTTTAAAACCAGTTGAAAGTAACTGTCTATCAACTTCATTTGAAGGACTTAACAAATATAATTTAGTACCATATTCTTCTGCATCATTATGAGTAGCCATGACAATACCCATTGCAGCCGCATCAAGTACATTTACATTTGCAAGATCAATAACAACATTCGTCTTTTCAATAGTTGCATAGATTTCAGACTGAATATTTTGAGCTGTATAAGCATTAAAATCACCACTCAAAACAAATAGCTGATAATCAGATCCTGTTTTTTTTGTTACAGTTAGCTGTTCCATTTACTTACATCCTCCAATATCACTCTTCTTCTGCTGGTGCAATTTTCTGAACAAAATCTTCATACTGTTCAATTTGTTTTACAACATCATCTGAATTTGCATTTACCATTGATTCATAGAATTTTGCTTTAACAGCTTCTGCTTCTGCCTTTTCTGATGCATTTGAACGGAGATACTTAAGTACAAGAACACTTACGTCATCTTCCATTTCATGAGACATGAACTTAACCAATTCATCATATTCAAACTGAGCCATACGATATGCAGGATACATGGCATTTGCAACCATATAACGCTGGATTCTGTCCTTTCCGAATTTTTCGCCACGTAAAGAATGAGATTCTATCAAACCGTCTGTACAGGCAAGAACAATATCGTTCTTATTAAGCTTAATCTGCTTAATAGTAATATATGAAGAAATATCTTTGACAAAACCAAGAATATGACCACCACCCTGAATTTCAATGACGTTGTTATAAGCCTCTGTGTACAAAAGAATTGCAGGAATACCACAGTTTATGTAATACAATGTATCATTTTCAAAATTCATAATCGCAAACATCCCAGAAAAGATAGTTCCTTTCTGAAGATTATCACGAATAAAGCGATTTACTTTAACTACAAGCTGTTTAAAATCGTGAGTATCAGCAAGATAAGCTCGAATAATCTGCTTCAAAATAACCATACTCATGGAAGCCGCAATACCCTTACCGCTCAAGTCACCAATTACGAACATATGTCTTGAATCTGTAAGACGAATCATGTCTACAAACTCACCACCAATATTGTGAGCTGGAACCATGATACAACCTGCATCAATTTTTGGATTATCAAGAATATCAATATTATCCTGAATAGATGTAATAATCTGGCTTGACATTCGAAGCTCTCGGTTTACAGTACCAATAATTTCTTTATTAGAAATATTACGCATGTAATAACCAAATACAAAGAAGTATGAATACAGTTTTTTGAAAACATTCACATCGTACTCTTTATAATGTTCATTACTTTCCTTTATGCCAAGTAAAATTAAACCATGTACGTCACGACCTTCATTAAGAATAAATAATGCATCAGATTTTGTTTCCTGGAAGAATTTATGAAGCTCCTGACGATACTCTGAAAAATTATTATCCGAATCAATTTCTGAATAAACAAGAACATTTCTCTTATCATTTAAAAGAGACTCAAACAAATTACCATAGTTACAGATTTTTTTATTTTTCTTAGAAGATGAATACGCAACCTCATAAGTATCGTTACCACCATTAATAAAAACAGCCATAGAAGTAGATTCAGCGTTAGTTTTGAAGATAGAAAACATTGTTTCTGCAATATCATCCATTTCACCACTATAATCTACAGAAGCAAGAGCCTTCTCAAATGCAAAAGCATAATCAGTTGAATGACCAAGTTTTGATTTAGAAATAATGTTATTGATAGTATTAATCAGCACAAAGATAGCAACTGCACTGGCAAATGCAAGTAATACAAATAAAACTCTATATTTATCATGAAGTGGATAAAGGAACATAAACACTTCACCCATTATGATAGCAGGCAGCAAGTACAAACACAATGATTTAACAACAAATGACATCGTACTTCGTCCTGATGGAGCCGCAACAATATTAGAACCAAGAGGAATAATTATGAACATTGGAATATAGACAATGTAATGCAACAAAGAGAATGAAGGCACATACGAAACAGACAAATCAAGGAAGAATGAAAGTGCCCACATAGAAAGAATTCCAAGCATGTAAACATATCCACGGAATCTATCAAGTTTAGTTCCATTATGTTCATTTTTTAAAAGCATTATAATACCATGAAAGCAAGGTATCATAAATCTGAGTACAAATTTATATACAGTTACCCAAGTCCAGGGAAAATAAGCTCTTGCTGCGCCAGAAAAAATATATTTTGAACTGATTTCCAATCCGTTGGCTTCTGAATATTTGATACTTTGAAAATTAAACATAACAAGCCATACAACAAAAATCATTAAAAATGTTTTAATGGCAATATTAACACCGTTAGTATATTTCCAGGCATAATACGTCAAACAGAATGAAACATTTATAAGCATGCAGCCTTCAAGAATAAAACATAATTTTATGAGTGAAGAAAATAACAAAGGTGTAATATACTTACGAACAAGCAGAAAAAATGTAAACAGACAGACGTTTATTGCAAACATCATCAAATAAGCTACAATCGGATTAGATCCGGTTGTAACTAACGAATTTTTTCTATCAATATAAACAGTGAGATATATCAAAAAAACAGAAAAGATTATATTTAAAACAAGAAATAACATATTAACCTACCTTTACAACCATCATAGTAATATCATCGTGAAGTCGTTTATCACCGTTATAACGCATTATTAAATCAACAATATCATCTACAAACTGCTGAGGAGATTTAGATGCACTCGTAGTCAAAGTATCTTTAAATAACTCTGTATCTCCAAGCTCTACACCATCATCATCCATTACTTCTGATACACCGTCAGTTGCAAGAAGAATTGTATCTCCTCGGAAAAGGCGTTGCTCACTTATTGATACATCATCCATATCAATAATACCAACAAGACTTGCATTTGAAGCAAGGGATTTAATTCTATATCCATCAGGCGCCCGGGTAAGAATAATAGGATCAGACATGGAGGCATTGATATATGAAATTTTCATGGCATCTGTATCAACTATTCCAAGAAACAATACAGTATACTTATCCTGAAGATGCATGCTTTTAATCGCCTTATCAACAGCTTTAATTACTGCAACCAGGTCATTTTTATTCTCAATAATTTTAACTGTATTCATTACAAGACCCATGATAAGAGCAGCAGGAAGACCTTTTCCCGAAACATCGCCTAACATGAGCAAAGTTTTTGAACTGTCAATGGGCAAAACTGTATAATAGTCCCCGGAAACGTTTACAAGAGGCCGATAGTATGCAGCAATCTTTAAGTGAGGAATATCAGGCATTTTTCTTGGCAAGAAGGAAACCTGAGTTTCTGCCAGCTGTTCCCATTCCTTTGTTAGAGAAGAAATTTCTGAAAGATTTGCAATGATTCGAGTTCTGGCAAAGAAACGACAGAATTCTTCATACAATTTAGAGTAAATATCAAGGTCAAAAAGTCGTGTATATCTGTTAAAAATAAAACAATGAATATTTTCATAACAAACAAAGAATCCTCGTGACTGACGATAATTTGAAACAATTCCAAGTTTATCACCTAAAAAATAAAATCCCTGTTCCCACTGAGCAGGAAAATTTGCAAAAAGCTTTTCTCTGGTTTCTGAATATGAGGAAATTCGGTTAGGACTATTATACAAGACATAGTTTTTTTCTCTATCGATAAGAAGAACTGAACAGTCAGCTTTTATTTCCAAAATCTCCGCAAAAGCTTTATACAGATCTTCATAAGAATAACAAAATCTCAAACGTTCAATAAA
>JAFPAQ010000137.1 GCA_017424235.1 Lachnospiraceae bacterium
ATATGAATGTTTTACATGATATTCACCATTTCGATGTATATATGTTTCAGAGCTTCTATCATCCCTATTCATTCCTAAAATATCAAGTAATGTGGATTTTCCCGTTCCATTTTGCCCTAAAAACATAACCACACTATTTACATTTTCTCCATAATATTTTTTTATTGCTTTTTGATTATACTCAACCAATAATTGATTATTCTCTATTTTAGCAAAAAAATTTGACGAAAAATTAAAATCTACATTCTCAAATATATTTTCATATTTTCTAATATATAAATATATAAGTTCCATTATCTTTACTCCCATCTACACCATCCCAAAATGCTCCAGTGCATCTCGTATCGCCTTTTCCTTCTCCTTCGGACACTGAGGCTGTCTACTATCTTCCGACTTAGGCAAATTATAATTCTCCCCAACCTCTATTCCACACTTCCTCTTTACCTGTGAAATATACAGATTAGACACCTTCAATCCATGCTCCTTCAGCACATAATCCTTAATCTCCGCATAAGTCGCCTTTGTCTCCGCACTCGTCACATCAAGCTCATCCAACTCAAGTTCAACCTCAACATAATCATCTGCTTTCCGTTGGGACAAAAGAACAACCGTCTCCACATGCACCGTATTAGGAAACATATCAACTGGTCGTATTTTAGTAATCTCATAATCATTTTCACACAATATCTTAAGATCACGTGCAAGTGTGGCACTGTCGCAGCTTACATATACAATGCGTTTTGGTGCCATTTTTAAGATGGTAGAAAGACACTTCTCATCACAGCCTTTTCTTGGTGGGTCAACACAGATAACATCAGCATATATTCCCTCTTTCTCATATAGTTCCGGAAGAACTTCTTCTGCTTTGCCCACATAAAATTTAGCATTATCTATGTTATTATTTGAAGCATTTAGTCTGGCATCTTCAATGGCCTTGTCTATTATCTCTATTCCATATACCTGTTTTGCGCGTTTTGCCATAAACAGACTTATAGTTCCTATACCACAGTAAAGATCCCACACTGTCTCTGTACCTGTAAGACCTGCATATTCAAGTGCTATACTGTATAATTTCTCTGTCTGAACAGGATTTACCTGATAGAATGATAATGGAGAAATATTAAAGCTGATTCCATCTGCCTGATATAGATCAATACTGTCTTTGCCTGAATCTATCTGCTCCATGGTACGCATATGAATAGTGTCCGATATTGTATCTTTTCCCCAAATGGTCTGACATTTGCTGCCCATAATAACATTTGTTTTTTCTTTATTTATGTTTATGGATATACTGGTCATTCCATCAATTGTTCTAAGTGCTTCTACCATAAGTCCACTCTTAGACAGCTTGTCTGAATTAATAATAACGCACACCATTATTTCTCCGGAGGTAAATCCTTTTCGAATCAGCACGTGTCTTACAATCCCTTTTCCGGTAGTTTCATCGTATGCTGTTATTTTATTCTCCTGCATGTACTTCAAAATAATTTCAAGTATCATTTTATTTTCAGTAACACCCAATGCACAATTGGTATTGGAAATGATTGAATGGGTACGCCCTGCATAAAAACCAGTTATTATGTTGTCATTGTTATCTTTGCCTATAGGAAATTGTGCTTTATTTCTATAATAATATGGTGTCTCCATTCCAACTATTGTTTCCATTGTACTATCAAGCAATTCCTGTGAGAATCCACCTATACGAAGCATGTTATTTTTTACTTTATTTTGTTTAAACAACAACTGTGTTTTATAGTCCAGTGCCTGAATCTGACAGCCACCACACTGCTTATGAAACTGACATTTGGGTTCTGTTCTGTTTTGAGATGGTGTTATTATATTAATTAGTTTTGCATAAGCATAGTTATTTTTAGCTTTCATTACTTTTGCTTCAACTGTGTCACCAATTACTGCATCTTTAACAAAGAAGGTATAGCCATCAAGCTTGCCTATACCTTCTCCATCAATTCCCATATCTTCAATAACTACAGTTATTATATCATTTTTATTATATTTTTTATGTTCCACTTTACATTTCCTTTCGTTA
>JAFPAQ010000138.1 GCA_017424235.1 Lachnospiraceae bacterium
GAATTACCCAAATGTAAGGAATATGAAGATCCGGATGCAGTTTTATTTTTAGATGGATTTTTGGGTATGGCTAAAAAATCTGTAGACTCAAATATAGTGAGTGAAGACAAGATTCTTAGAACAGTAATATCTGATACTGCTGTATTAACTGCTCCGATGCCTAAAATCAGTAAAGATGTATCTGGTGATGTAAAAAAAGCAATAAGCAGTATTAGAACGATCTTAAACACTATTTATACAAGGTCAGGAAATGATATTAATAAGCAATGGGAAGAAAAAATATTAAAATTACATAGTGATTATAAAGAATTAGTAGAGTGGATTACAGAAAATATTGCAAAAGATAAAGAAGGTATGGCACGAAGATTTAGTAAAATGCCCAAAAAGCTAATTCCTGCATTAATGGGAAAAGATGTAATTAATAATTCAACATACTCTTGTGTATATGAGAATACTATTGTGCATTTAGAAGAATTGATACCTGAATCAGACTATGAAATTACATGTGAAATGGAAAAGATTAAGAAAATATGTAATGACTATCTTTATATTAAACTATTGCGTAATCAGACTAATCATGCCAATTTTCAAAATACAGATTCTCAGGAAGCAATTGTGCAATATCTCAAAAGTCAAGGATATGATGAATTAAGTCAATTGTCTGTAAAGAAAATAGAGAGTTATATTTTACAGGGATTAAATAATTTGGAAGTAAATGTATAGGTTTATAAAAAGGAAGGGATATTGAATATGAAAAAATTTTTTACAAGAGTACCACTACAGCCAAAAGGAAAATTAGATAAATATCTATATAATTCAAAAGGTAATAGCAAATTACAGATAAATAAACAAATTAGTTTTCCAATCATTACAGCGATTAATGGATACTGTGAAGACAATGAAGAGATAGAAGTATATGCAATCATTAATAATACAGAAGCAGAACTATATAATTATGAAATTTTATGTAATGAATTAGGAGAGATTATTAAGGAAAAAAATCTGATATGCAAATTGGGAGTTCAGAAGATTGAAGCTGACAGTGAACAGGATGTTATTGCACAGACTAATCTTTTTCAGAGATTAATTGATGTGGTAGATGATAATGATGAATTATTTGCGTGCATGACATTTGGAACAAAGCCTCAGACTACAGTTATGCAGATGGCAATTCAGTATGCGTATAGAATAAAGAAAAATACGTCTATCAGTTGTATGGTATATGGAGAAATTGTGAGACCGGAGGGTAAAGATTGGTATGGAAACATATATGATATGACAGCACTTGTGCAGCTTGATGAGCTTGTTAATGTACTGGCAGTGCAAAAAGTAGACAATCCAAAGGATATTATTCGTACAATACTAAGTGTATGATCTCTCGGAATCTTGAGTGTTCATGCCGGCGAGAACCCGGCATTGTACTTTGAAAAGTAAATATTATATGTGGAACGAAAAAATTGCATGAGAAATAAACATAGCTTTCACTATGTTTCAAAAAGTGGTATTATAGACGATAGGATTATGCTGCATTCAAAATCAACTTTCGTAGGGTAGATTCAAATGGCAAATCCCATGCATCCAGATGCTGTAGCATCAGGATGTGATAGAGGCGGCAGTACCACATCTTTGTTGAGCGGTGTCTGCCGTCTTCTA
>JAFPAQ010000139.1 GCA_017424235.1 Lachnospiraceae bacterium
ATAGGCCAGACAAGGAATGCGTATATGGTTGCAGCAGTATCTCTTGCTACACCGGCATTTCTATTTTTTATGGCTATAGGAATGCTTTTCGGTATAGGCGGTACATCTCTTATATCAAGAATGTTAGGTGAAAAAAGGAGAGAAGATGCAAAACATGCATGTTCTTTTTGTTTTTGGACTGGTATGGGAGTAGGTGTAATCGGATTATTTGCCATACTTATTTTTATTAATCCGGTCGCAAAGCTTGTTGGGGCAACTCCGGCGACAATGCATTATGTTAAACAGTATCTTCAGATAGTTGCATTTGGTATTCCGTTTCTTATTATAAGCAATATGTTTTCGTCTATTATAAGGGCAGAGGGAAAGGCTAATATGGCTATGTTTGGTATGATACTAGGTAACCTGACCAATATCATACTCGATCCTGTAATGATACTCGGCCTTAAATGGGATGTAGCAGGTGCGGCTGCAGCAACAGTTATAGGTAATGTGGCAAGTGCTGTATTTTATATAGTTCATTTGATTGGAAAGAATACGCTTCTTACTATAAGTCCTAAAATGTACAAGGTTTCAGGAGGTATTGCGGCGGGTGTGCTTGCCATAGGTGTTCCGGCAGCACTTAACAACATACTTATGAGTACATCAAATATTATGGTTAATAATCTTATGACAAAGTATGGTGATATGGCGGTAGCCGGACTAGGGGTATCTATTAAGGTTAACATGGTGGCTGTAATGCTTCTTATCGGACTTGGTACAGGAATTCAGCCGCTTCTTGGTTACTGTTTCGGTGCAGGCAATAGAAAGCGTTTTATAGGAGTGCTTAAGTTCTCTCTCTTACTTGCTATAGCTCTAAGTGCGGTAATGACAGTTATTTGTTATCTGGGTGCAGGCCCTATGGTAAATGCATTTCTTGAACAGAAGGAAGCTTATTCATATGGCATGAGGTTTGCCAGAACGCTCATAATATCAGCTCCTGTACTTGGGATTTTATTTGTTATGATAAACACAATACAGGCAATGGGTGCGGCACTTCCTTCGATGATACTATCGATAAGCCGTCAGGGACTTATCTATATACCGGTATTATTCACATTTAATGCTATCTTTAATAAGCCGGAGATGCTTGTGATAGCACAGCCTGTTACTGATTATGTTGCAGCAGTTCTTTCTGTTGTTCTGGCAATATTGTCATTTAGAAGATATATGGTAAATAAGAAATAAAAAAGCGCCGGTTAGAAAACCGGCGTAAAATTTTACATAATAAGTAACGTTCAGCCAAATAAGAAAGTAACAGTTCAGCCTTTCATTCTTTTCATTCATAAAACCTGACAGCAGTCTTATATTCAAAAATGAGGAACTACTTATGAACTGCTGTCAGTCGCTGTTTCACAGCTTATGTTTTATTCATTACAAGAATGAAAGGCTATTCCACCATATCAACCGAAAACTATATACTGAGCAAGCTCGAATATAATTTTCGGTTGATATGGCTGAACTGTTACATAAGAAAATAAAATGACCCTATGAAATTATTGACAAATAAAAAAAATAATGCTATCATGAAAAATGCACTATTGTGGCTGACTATACTATGATGTTTCTATAGAAATATTATAGCATATTTGATAGGAAAAGAAAAGAAAGAATTTTATGTTGGTTCGGTCACAAAAGACTC
>JAFPAQ010000140.1 GCA_017424235.1 Lachnospiraceae bacterium
ACAGCTGTCATATCTGTTCGCAATAATAGCATCACACTGTGATTTAAACTCATCAAGATTATTTACCACCTTACTTCCAAAGAATGTGGTTCCATCTTCAAGAGTTGGCTCATATACTATTACCTTTGCGCCTTTTGCCTTGATACGTTTCATAACTCCCTGAATAGATGACTGACGGAAGTTATCTGAATTTGATTTCATTGTAAGTCTGTATACACCTATAGTCTTATCCGTTTCCATTGATGGCTCATACGCACTGTTAGCCTCATAAGCACCTGCCATCTCAAGAACCCTGTCAGCTATAAAGTCTTTACGTGTCCTGTTGCTTTCCACTATAGCCTCTATCATGTTCTGTGGTACTGATTCATAATTTGCAAGAAGCTGTTTTGTATCCTTTGGCAGACAGTATCCGCCATATCCAAAGCTTGGGTTGTTATAATGAGTACCAATACGTGGATCAAGACATACACCTTCTATAATCTGCTGTGTGTTAAGTCCCTTCATCTCAGCATAAGTATCAAGCTCATTAAAATAAGATACTCTTAATGCAAGATATGTATTTGCAAACAGTTTTACTGCCTCTGCCTCTGTAAAGCCCATAAATAATGTATCTATGTTTTCCTTAATCGCACCTTCCTTCAAAAGATCTGCAAATGTATGTGCAGCCTTTACCAGACGTGCATTCTCAGTATCTGTACCAACAATAATACGTGAAGGGTAAAGATTGTCATAAAGAGCCTTTGATTCACGCAAAAACTCCGGACTGAATATTATATTGTCACAATGGTATTTTTCTCTGACGCTTGCAGTAAATCCAACCGGAATAGTTGATTTTATTACCATAATCGCATCAGGATTGTATTCAATGACAAGCTTGATTACAGCCTCAACTGCTGATGTATCAAAGAAATTCTTCTTACTGTCATAATTAGTAGGTGCTGCTATAACTACAAAATCTGCATCCTTATATGCAGCCTCTGCATCCAATGTAGCCGTAAGCTTCAACTCTTTTTCTGCCAGATATTTCTCAATATAATCATCCTGAATAGGTGACTTTCTGTTATTGATCATATCAACCTTTTCCGGAATAATATCAACAGCTACGACCTCATGATTTTGTGACAGAAGTGTCGCAATTGATAATCCCACATAACCTGTTCCTGCTACTGCTATTTTCATAATAACCTCCCAATATAAACCTAAAATAACTATTCAAAACTACTTTTAATATAACATTTTTTCAACATTAAACCGCTAGTTCTTATTAATTATGAATAAAATTCCTTATACCATTTGGCAAAACGTCTTAAGCCCTCACGAAGTGATGTATCCGGCTTAAATCCAAAATCATTTACCAGTTCATCAACATCTGCATAAGTTATCTCAACATCGCCAGGCTGCATTGGTACAAGCTCTTTATGCGCCTCAAAATCATAATCCTTTGGAAGTACTTCGGCATTTACAAGCTCCTGTTGAAGAATATCCACAAAATCAAGCAGATTTTCCGGCTGGTTATTTCCAATATTATAGACTTTATAACGCACTCCGTTTTCATTTGGATCAGGTGTTTTTTTCATTACATTTACAACACCTGTGACAATATCATCTATATATGTGAAGTCTCTCTTACAATTTCCATAATTAAATATCTGTATGGTTTCACCTTTGAGAAGCTTATTGGTAAATCCAAAATATGCCATGTCAGGTCTTCCGGCCGGTCCGTATACTGTAAAAAATCTAAGTCCTGTTGATGGAATATTATAAAGCTTACTGTATGCATGAGCAAAAAGCTCATTAGATTTCTTGGTTGCTGCATACAGTGATACGGGATTGTCCACCTTGTCCTGTGTTGAATATGGAATCTTTTTATTTGTACCATATACACTTGAACTGGATGCATATACAAGATGCTCTACACCCTTAGCACCATTATCATAAGAATGTCTGCAGGCCTCGAGAATATTATAAAATCCCAGCATATTAGACTCGATATAGGCATCAGGATTAGTAATCGAATATCTTACTCCTGCCTGCGCTGCAAGGTTAACCACTATATCCGGCTTGTACTCATTAAAAATATTATCAATAAGTGCCTTATCTGCTATAGAGCCTTTTACAAATTTGAAATTATTATATGACACTAACTCTTTTAAACGATATTCTTTTAAATTTACATCATAATAGTCATTCATATTATCAATACCGACTATCAGCTTGATATCTTCATCCTTCAAAAGAGCTTTGCAGATATTGCTTCCAATAAATCCCGCCGCACCTGTTACAAATATTGTTTTTCCTTTAAGTTCTAAATTATACATGCTAAAAACCATGCCTTTCTTAAAATCTACGCAACTGTTCCGTACCTTAATAGTTACGCGAACAAATCCATGTAAAATCAAATAAAAATCATATCCATTATAGCATAAGTTCTTATATTTGTATTATATTATTTACATGATTTGTATCCTAAACTGTACTTTTATGGTTACTGTACACATTTATATCACGCGATGTGTTTTCAGAATGAAACCCCGACATCTTTATTATTTATCTTTAAGCCTCTTAAGCAAACGTGCGCAAAAAAGATAATCCAGCCATTTACTGTGGATATTAGTCTCTTCTTTAAATAATTTCCAAAAGATTACTGGATAAAAAAACACTCTCATGCATTCTCTTGCAAAAAAATCCTTTCGAACTACCTTTTTCAAATCATTCTCAAATTCTATACGATTACGTCCATAACGACACATAAACTGATTATCCATAGTCTTAACATAAATGTATCTATAATCATGCATGGATATATATTGTGGAACTAATCTGTTTTTGAAAAAATACATAATATTACAAAAATCATTAAAATAATATGTATGCTCTTTATCTCTGTTCATAAGGGAATCATCTCTAAGCCAGTACTCATAAAGCTTATCATGTATGGCTCTAACTCTTCTTGCAAATGTAAATACCTGAAGATTAATGGCAAGATCTTCACCTATTATAACATCACTGACAGGATGTATATCATGTTCGACAAACAGATTTTTTCTGTACATTTTATTACAAACAGAGAAAAATATTTTTGATTCCAACAGTACATTCATAATAAAATCTATTCTATCTGAATATTTTTCAAGAAAAAAGTCATCATCTTGTACATTCCTTAATACATATCCGTCATCCGGCGATTCCATTCCATAAGCGACCACATCTACATCTTCTATAAAAAAGGGTAAAACTTTTTCAATAAGCTCCGGTTTTATTGTATCATCACTGTCTACAAAGATAAAAAAATCGCCTTTGCATTTTGAAATACCATAATCCCTGGTTGCAGATAAACCACTATGCTCCTTTAAGAAATAATGTACTCTTTCATCCTTTTGTACATATTCTTCACATATTTTTTTACTGTTGTCACTGGAACCATCATCTATTAAAAGTATTTCAATATCTTTATATGTCTGATTTAATATAGACTCAATACATTCCCCCACATATTTTTCTACATTATAAACCGGTACTATAACACTTACCAACATAACTTATTCCCTCTCTAAAACAGACCTTTTGACCATAACATCATAATATGATAGTATAAAAGTCAAAAGACTTTTATACTATTAATGTACCAATGACAAGGAGTAACTTCATATGCCCCAAAAAAATAACCAGTATTTATCAGAAATCGATATATTAAAATGTATAGCTATTTTTTTTGTTATTAACTACCACTGTATGTATTTTGAATATGCACAACGAAGTACTCTGCTTTATACTATACGATATTTTATTTACACACTGTTTTCTACATGTGTTCCGCTATTTTTCTTTATAAATGGTTACCTTCTTTTAAACAAACCCTTTGATATCAAAAAACACCTGATACGCTGCCTGCGAATACTTATAATTACCAGTATCTGGGCTGCTTTGGGTCTGATACTCTTTAAAATAACCGGTCATATATCCCTCACATCTCATGAAATACTGAATAAAATATTTACTCCAGACAAAAGTCCTGTTGCATATACCTGGTATATGGGCACACTCTTTTGTATATATATCTTTTTTCCATTAATAAAAGCTGCTTACGATACTAATTACAAAGCATTTATTATTTTTGTCCTGACAATAGCAGTTATGACTTTTGGTTTTACCTTTATAAATCAGACCGGTGGTATATTTTTAAGTCTTAAACATGGCAGACCACAGGACTTTTATATAAGCTTTATGGGCATGTATAACCCCTTTAAGGAAACTTATGCTTATACAATGGTATATTTTTGTGCCGGTGGAATTTTTTGTAAATACAAAGAAAAAATCTTATCTGTACCTTCCATAAAAAGAAACCTTATATCCGTAACAGTCCTATTTACATGTTGGACACTGCTGTTTTTATCCGGTATAATTTTTTCACATGCTGAGGATTCTTTCTGGGATAGTGTATGGTTTGGCTATGACACCATATATACCTTTGTAAATGTATGTATGCTATATATATTATCGCTAAACTTTAAATCTGTTAATAAGATCATAAAAACTATTGCAGGTAATACCCTCGGTATATATTTAATTCATCCTATACTGATTCAGCTTTTGGAGCCTTATACAACAGATACTATTTTTATGTATTCATGGGTATTTAACATTGTTTATACCATTGCCATATTTTTAATAAGTCTTTTAATTACACTGGTTTTAAGGAAATTACCTGTCATTAACAGTATTGTAAAGCTGTAATGCTTTGTGTTAAATATTTCGTATATAAAATACAGCTTTATATAGCCTAGGAAAAATCAGATAAAGTCCATATTTTACTTTATACCTTACAGGAATGTTTTTGTATTTTAAAAAAATATTCCTGTATCTTTTTTTCAGATTTAAAATGACATGCTTGTCAAAATTACCCTTTTCAATATACTCAATAATGCATAGCATACAATTTCGCCATGCTATACAGAATAAATCCCCATATTCACTTAAGCTGCACATTCTATTTTCATATGCATCTATTACATCCAGATGCCTTATATCTGTCCTTGCACTCTCTCCTGTGATACTATCCTCCCTGCACACATAATGATACATAGGTCTGTCAGTTATACATATTTTTGCGCTCTGTAACAAAACCGGAACAATAACAAATTCATCCTCATGCCACTTATTATCAGGATATCTTATATCCTTAAATAATGATTTGTGATACAGCTTGTTACATGAGATAACTGTACACAGATATTCCATACTTTCCCTTGTATCCAAAAAGTGCAACGCTTCTATCTGAGAAATACATTTTTCCTCATGATATGCAATTATTTCTGTTTTTGTACTATCCTTTGAAATACTGCATATCGAAAGCTTTGAATCAAATCCAGTCGCCATATCAACTAAATAACTGCAAAAATCAGGCTCAATCCAGTCATCACTATCAATAAAACAAATATATTCACCTCTTGCATTATCAAGTCCCATATTTCTGGCACTTGACAATCCACCATTTTCCTTGTGAAATACGCGGATTGTGCTATATTTTTTCTGCATCTGATTACAGATATCCAGACTGTTATCAGTAGAGCCGTCATCTACCAGTATTATCTCTATATCCTTATAGGTCTGATTACATACAGACTCAACACATCTTGCCAAATATCCTGAAACATTGAACACAGGAATTATTACCGAAATAAGCATTTTAATCACCATGCTTTCTTTAAATAGCAATGAAACTTAGAACTTCTTTGCGAAAGAGCCTTTGCTCTAAGCAATTAGAAGTTCTTTTCATACTA
>JAFPAQ010000141.1 GCA_017424235.1 Lachnospiraceae bacterium
AAATTCAAATTTCACTTCCTATTGTACCACGCACATCTCTTACATTCCACTTATATTTTTGTAAAGATTTTGAAAAAGGCGGACTGCTAATCCATAGCAATCCGCCTGAAAAATTACCACACTTCTAAACTATCTTCTGCATCAATCCAAGCTTGCATTTCTCCATCTAACACTAAGCGTGCATACTCCATAGGTTCATCAATTGCAAGAGCGTTCAAAGCACATTGTGAATTAGGTGTAGTTTTCAACCCATCCTCCGCCTTATTACAATCAATGCGTAAAAGTATATTATCAAATGTGGTTATATCTATACTATTGCAGTACTGGTTATATGTAGCATATATAAGTTTCATACCTTTTCGGCCTTTCGTTTTTATTACAGATAAGCCGGTTGTATTAATAAATTATTGTGTTTCCTAGAATTATCCTTTAGAACGTGAAACACATCGAATTCACACTTCGTTGTACAAATGCCACAACCAATACACAATAGTTAGGACTCCACTTCTGCCTACCCCATTTGGTTGTATCAGGCAGTTCCTGCTTTGGATATTCTATCGCTCCATCTCTTGTACAAAGCTTCTGTCCAAGCTTTGCAGCCCCCGTTGGGCAGAATTCCACGCATCGACCGCATGCCACACAGTTTCCGGCATCCACTTTAGCCCTATATGCAGAACGTGACATATTGGGTGTATTAAAAAGAAGCGATGTTCGAAGTCCATTGCACACGCCAACTGCGCAGTTACAGATGGCAAAAATCTTGTCCTCACCATCAATATTCGTAATCTGGTGTACATATCCGTTGTCCTCTGCACGCTGCAGTATGTCCATAACCTCATCAATCTCTATATATCGACCTTTTCCTGTTTCCACAAGATAGTTATGTTCTATCAGTATTTTTCAATATCATACTTAAAATGTTTGTTAATACATATAAATGCGCAAAGAAAACAGTTATATCAACTACTTTCTTTGCGCATGTTCTTTACTACCTATTCTTCCATTTTAAATGCTGCAAGAATTGTTTTTAAATCTCCGGCTACCTGATTCAATATATCAATGTTATTGGTAACCTCACCCATCATCTCATTCTGTGTCATAGCCTCATCAGCAACTTCACGGGTATTATCGCTTACTCCATCTGCAATACCTGAAATCTTCTCCAGTGCATCCTGTAAAGACACCGTTCCACTTGTTACTTCCTGGGTAATCGCTGCAACATTTGTCATTTCATCAGATACTGAACTGATCTTTTGCCTGATATCTGCAAAACTTACCTTCGCCTGATGTGCGAGGCTCATTCCTTTCTTAACAGATTCATTTCCTTTATCCATCATCTGTACGGATTCTAAAATACTCTGTGAAATATCTTCAATAATCTTACCAATCTCTTCAGCAGCATCCTTAGATTGTTCTGCAAGCTTACCTACCTCATCTGCTACAACAGCAAATCCCTTACCTTGTTCACCTGCTCTTGCTGCTTCAATCGAAGCATTTAAAGACAGGAGATTTGTCTGCGATGCAATATCTGCAATCAAATTGATCACATTTTCAATGTTATTTGACATCTCTTCGAGCTCTTTAATCTTATCATAGGTAACAGATACATTTTTTTCAATGACATTCATCTGATTCACAACTACAGAAAGGTTGTCATCACCCTTTATTGCTTCATCGGCTGTTTCTGATGCAATCGTTTTTACATTCAGAATATTACCTGCAATTTCCTCCATGCCCTGTGTAATTTCTTCTATCATTCGAGCATTGGTGTGGGTTAAATGACTCTGGTTTTGTGTTTCTTCTACTACATTTTTAGCTTTATCTGCAATGTCAACTGCTTTTCCCTTTGTGTCCTCTGCCTTACTATTCAATACATCGGATATATCCATAATTTCCTGTGAATTCCTGCTGGTCTTAAGTAGCAGATTGTGGAGATTCTTCTTCATATTTTCCATAGAATTTGCAATCTTGCCAATCTCGTCTGCCCTATGCAGAAGATTGGCACGGATATGCACCGTCAGATTTCCCTTTCCGACCTCATCACAGAAAATAATCAATTCTTCAAATACCTTAAAGAGAATACTTACAGCAAGTGCTAAAACGATACATGAAACGATGATGATTGCTGCTGCAACTGTTATCTCAGCCTTTTTCAAATCAGCAAGCACATCATCAATCTGCGAATTGTAAATTCCCACATCCATAGACCCAAATATTTCACCATCTTTATAAATCGGATACATGATGTCATAGGTCCAAGCCTGTTGCACATCTGCCCAGAAGGAACTGGTCATAATCTTGCCTTCAGTAGCTGCCGGAACAGAATAGCCTGTATCATCCGAATAATTCTTTCCAATTTTCTCATTATCACTATGAGCAATTGCTGTTACTGTATTATCTATTATAATTGCATATGCAATGTACTTATTTTTCGCTGTCTTTTCTTCTACAAAAGATTGCAGTTCCTCAACAGTTGCCTCTTTCTCTATTAGAATTTCTGCCTGTGCTGCAATCTGTGAACTCTCATTAATCAACTGCTCTATCATTGCCTCTGAAACTTTGGTTCCTGTAATACGAAGGGAAAGCGAAATAACCAAACTAAAACCTAACAAAATAATGATTGCAGAAATGATTGTAATTTTTAATTTTAAAGATATTTTCTTCATTAGTACCACCTTTCTTTTCATACATTAATACTTCCTCAAATGTAATGACAACTCATAGATTAATTCAAAACTTTTCTTACATTTCTCTGCTTCTTTTACTATTTTAGCATTTATTTTTTAATTTGTACAGAAAAAACTACAATATAAATACTCTATTTATTTAAATGCAACTAAAATATACGCTTGCATTTTAGTGCTAACTTAATCATTATAGCATTAACTTTACATTTCACTTATTATAGATAAAGAATATACATTTTCTTCAACCGGTATATAATTATTCCCACCATATATACTAGGAGGAATTTATATGGCACAAATTAGCTTACGTGTTGATGATGATGTAAAACGCAATGCAGAAAGAACGTTTGATGCGATCGGCATAAGTATGTCTACTGCAATTAATGTTTTTTTAAAAACAGTTGTAAGGGAAAACCGTATTCCATTTGAACTGTCTGCCGATCCATTCTATTCCGCTAACAATATCAACTATTTAGAAAATATTATGCAGGATGTAAAGGATGGAAAAGCACACTTTGCAGAGCATGATTTGACAGAGATAGAATAATGCGGCTATTATGGGAAGATCGCGCCCGGGACGATTATTTGTATTGGCAGACACAGGGCAAGAAAACACTTAAAAAGATAAATATGCTAATAAAAGACATCCAAAGCCTCTTTTGGCATAGCGCTCTACTGCTGTCGGGTTCATGTAAATGATCTCATGCTCAAGATTGCAAATCACAATCGCACATCTGTCCTGATCAATGACGCTCTTAAAAAAGTGTAAAAGTTCCATTTGTATGTTTCCTCACTTAAAATTTCCTTATGTTTAAAAAATATCATTTTTCCTTTAATTTCTTCATATGCTCTCTTATCTTCTGCTCATATCCATTCCATGAAGGCTCATAAAATTTCTTACCGGTAAGCTCATATGGAAGATACTGCTGCTCAACATAATGATTAGGATAATCATGAGCATATTTATATCCTGTTCCTCTGTCCAATTTCGCTGCTCCTTTATAATGTGCATCCTGCAAATGTGAAGGTATTGGCAGATTGCCGCTTTTTCTTATTTCTTCATTCGCTGCAAATATTGCCTCGCAGGCAGCATTGCTCTTTGGCGCACAGGCTACATAGGTAACTGCATTTGAAAGTATTATCTGTGCCTCAGGCATACCTATCCTCTCTACTGCCAAAGAAGCATTTACTGCAACGACAAGTGCCATCGGGTCTGCGTTTCCTACATCTTCTGAAGCGCATATCATTATTCGCCTTGCAATAAAGGAAATATCTTCGCCTGCATACAGCATTTTTGCCAGATAATATACCGCGGCATCCGGGTCAGAACCTCTCATGCTCTTGATAAAGGCAGAAATCGTATCATAATGATTGTCACCTGTCTTATCATAAGAAATTCTTCTCTTCTGAATACATTCCTGTACTACCTCCACAGTTATATGTATGATGCCATCCTCACTTCTATCAGTGGTCATGACGCCAAGTTCTATCGCATTTAAAGCATGTCTGGCATCTCCTCCTGAAAGCTCTGCAAGAAAATCAAGTGCATCCTCTTCAATCACTGCATTGAAGGAGCCAAGTCCTTTGTCCTTGTCATATACTGCTCTTTTAATAAGCTCCTTTATATTTTCCCTACTCAAAGGCTTCAATTCAAATATTACCGAACGTGATATCAACGCTCCATTTACTTCAAAATAAGGATTTTCCGTAGTAGCACCTATAAGAATAATAGTGCCGTCCTCCACAAATGGCAGCAGATAATCCTGCTGGCTTTTATTAAATCTATGTATCTCATCAATAAACAAAATTGTCCTTTTTGCATACATTGCAAGGATGTCTTTTGCATTATTAATGACCTCTTCCATATCTTTTTTGCCCGCTATTGTGGCATTTATCTGTTTAAACTCTGCACTTGTAGTATTGGCGATTACCTTTGCAAGAGTAGTTTTTCCGGTTCCGGGAGGTCCATAAAAAATAATAGAACTGAGCTTATCAGCTTTAATCGCTCTGTACAAAAGTTTATCTTTTCCTATTATATGCTCCTGACCTACCACATCCTCCAATGTGACAGGTCTTAATCTTGCCGCAAGTGGTGATTCCTTTTCTTTTGTTGTATTTCTCATGTACTCAAATAAATCCATTATCGTACCGTCCTTTCCACAAAATAAGGATACTATAAAAAGCTTCTTTTATCAAACCTTTTTAGTCAAACAAAATCTCATCTACAGTGACAAAGGTATATCCTTGTTTTGTAAGCTCATCTGCTATAATTCCTGCTGCCTCCACTGTGGTTTTATAGCAGTCATGAAGAAGAATTATATCATTTCCTTTTACCTTATTTATTACAGCCTGCACAACGCAGGTGGTATTTTGAGAACACCAGTCCAACGGGTCTATTGACCACATTACAGGAAACATATTCAGTTTATTTTCAAGCTTTTTATCCCAGGTGCCATAAGGAGGTCTTACATATTCCACTTCTTTTTTCGTAATATCACTTATAATTTTATTAGTCTTTACAAGCTCCTGTTCAAAAGTCTCTCGGTTAGAGCCGGTAAGCTGTATATGACTGTATGTGTGGTTACCTATAAGATGACCTTCTTCATTCATTCTCTTTATTATCTCATTATTAATCTCGGCATTTTCACCCGTAACAAAAAAGGTTGCCCTTATATTTCTCTTTTTGAGTTCATCCAAAAGCATCGGAGTATAAACGCAATGTGGACCATCATCAAAAGTAAGTGCAACCTTCCTGGTATTATCAAAAACAGTTTCTGAAGCTATTCCCGAAGCAGCTTTAAACACATTTATTTTTTTTAATCCTATATATGAACTTAGCTGCACAATAACAGCGGTAACAGACAGAATAAAGCATACCGTATACAGAACCTTTACTATTTTCAATATTTATCAGCTTTACTAACAATCTTATTAAAATATATTTAAAAAATTTGATTTTATACCTGTAACCGGGCAACAGAACCACCCTCAATAAGATTTCCTTTAGTAAGATACTGTTTGATAATAGTTGCCTTAGGTTTCTCAATAAGGCTTATAAGCTGAATTGCCGCAAGCTGTCCTATATGTATAGTATCCTGTTTATAGGTAGTAAGCTGTGGCTGTAGCTGTGATGCCATCACTATTCCATCATAGCCTGCAACAGAAATATCATGTGGAACATTTATACCCTTATTTTTAAGATAATTAATACCACCTATTGCAGAAAAATCGTCAGCATATACTATACAGGTTGGGGGTTCTTTTAGGTCTAAAAGCATCTGTGTTATGGTATTGGCAGCAATCGAATCCCTGTATTTGCCCTTTTGCAGATACTCCTCACGAAATTCAAGACCATTTCTGTCAAGAAACTGATAATATGTCGAAATACGGTTACTTGTAACCAGTGAATCATCACCATATATATATGCAATCCTTCTGTGTCCCTTGTCATATATATGCTGTAAAAGTGTGCTCATTCCTTCTTCATTATCAGACATAACTGATATCCTGCCATTAAACACATAGTCTATACAGACTACTGCAAGCTCACTGTTCAAAAGCTCGATCACTTCAGGATCATTATAATCCGCTACTGCTATTATCACCCCATCCATTCCACGATATAAGCTGTGGTCCAGAAATGACATCCGGTTCTTTCTGGATTTTGAATTACTCAAAAAGGTAATGTCATAGCCCTGATGCTCAGCTTCTCTTCTAAAGCCTTCAAGAATCTGCGAAAAATATTCATGAGCAAGTCCACTACCTGTCTTTTCTTTATAAAGAACTCCAAGATTATAGCTCTTATTAGTCTTTAATGTTCTTGCAGATGAATTAGGATGATATCCCATATCTTTTGCAGTCTGTCTTATCCTTGCTTTAGTTTCCTCACCTATATCACTATGGTCATTAAGTGCTTTACTTACAGTTGCAACAGAAACACTGCATGCCGCCGCTATATCTTTCATTGAAACCATATTTTCATCCTCTTTCGTAAACGTTTTCGTGTTAATAATACACCATTATTAAAAATATATCAACATACTACTGTTTTTTTAATTTACCTATTGATTTTATACAAATAATTTTGTATAATGCGAGCATAAGGCAAATATATTATCGCTTTACGAAAACGTTTAAGTGATATTAAATAAAGAATTCTATCAAATATGAACTCTCGAAAACTAAAAAATGGAGGAATATTATATGAAATTTGGTTACTTTGACGACGCAAACCGCGAATATGTCATCACAACTCCTAAGACTCCACTCCCATGGATAAACTATCTTGGATGCAAGGAGTTCTTCTCGTTAATCTCAAACACCTGTGGTGGTTATACTTTCTACAAGGACGCAAAGCTTCTTCGTCTTACACGTTATCGCTATAACGACGTTCCTTATGATACAAACGGAAAGTATTTCTATATCAAAGATGGTGATACAGTATGGAATCCGGGCTGGCAGCCAACCAAGACTGAGCTTGACGCTTATGAGTGCCGTCATGGTATCGGTTACAGCCGTTTCAAAGGTGCCAAAAACGAAGTTGAAGCTAATGTTCTTACATTTGTTCCAATGAATGACAACTGTGAAATCTCACAGATCAAGATAAAGAATCTTGGAAATACAGAAAAGAAAATCTCTCTTTTCTCTTATGTTGAATGGTGCTTATGGAATGCCGATGATGATTCAAGAAACTTCCAGAGAAACTTAAGTACCGGTGAAGTTGAAGTGGTCGGCTCTACAATATACCACAAAACAGAATACAGAGAGCGTAGAAACCACTATGCTATCTACACTGTTAACACACCGGTTACAGCATTTGATACTATCAGAGATAGCTTTATCGGTACATATAATGGTGCAGATAAACCGGAGGCTGTATTAAACGGTGGCTGTACTAATTCAATGGCAAGCGGCTGGGCTCCTATCGCTGCTCATCAGATTGATATAACTCTTGCTCCGGGTGAAGAAAAATCATATGTATTCCTTCTTGGTTATATTGAAAATCCACAGGAGGAAAAATTCGAGGCTCCTTCTGTTGTAAATAAAAAACCTGCAAATGCAATGATTGCCAAGTACAGCTCAGATGCTGATGTTGAAAAGGCATTTACAGAACTCAACGAATACTGGAACGACCTCCTTTCACGCTATACAGTTGAATCTTCTAATGACAAGGTAAACCGTATGGTAAATATCTGGAATCAGTACCAGTGTATGGTAACCTTTAACATGAGCCGTTCTGCTTCTTACTATGAATCAGGTATCGGCAGAGGTATGGGCTTTAGAGATTCCTGCCAGGACCTCTTAGGCTTCGTACACCTTATTCCAGATCGAGCAAGAGAACGTATCATAGATATCGCTTCAACACAGTTCCAGGACGGAAGCGCTTATCATCAGTATCAGCCTCTTACAAAGAAGGGTAACTCTGATATCGGAAGCGGATTTAATGATGATCCATTATGGCTTATCGCCGGTACAAGTGCTTATGTTCGTGAGACCGGTGATACTACAATCCTCAATGAAATGGTACCTTTCGACAATGATATGAGTGTTGCTACTCCACTTATGAACCACTTAAAACGTTCATTTGATTATATAGTTAACCACAAAGGACCTCACAACCTTCCGCTTATCGGAAGAGCTGACTGGAATGACTGTCTTAACCTTAACTGCTTCTCTGAGCATCCGGGAGAATCTTTCCAGACCTTCGGTCCAAGTGAAGGACCTGTTGCAGAATCTGTATTTATTGCCGGTATGTTCGTTAAATACGGCGAAGAATATGCTCAGTTATGTGAGTTACTCGGTGATGACGCAGAAGCAAAACGTGCAAGAGATGAGGTTGCCGTTATGTATGATGCAATCTTAAAAGATGGCTGGGATGGCGAATGGTTTGTGAGAGCTTATGATGCCAACAGCAACAAGGTGGGTTCAAAGGAATGTGAAGAAGGTCAGATTTATATTGAGCCACAGGGATTTTGTGTACTTGCCGGTGTAGGTGTTAAGGAAGGTCTTGCCGAAAAAGCTCTTAACTCTGTAAAAGACAGACTTGATACAGACTATGGTGTAATGATATTACAGCCTGCTTATACCAGATATCACTTAGAGCTTGGTGAAATTTCTTCTTATCCACCAGGATATAAAGAGAATGCCGGTATCTTCTGCCATAACAATCCATGGGTTTCAATTGCTGAAACAGTTATCGGACGTGGTGACAGAGCTTTCGAGATATACAAAAAGACATGTCCTGCATATGTAGAGGATATTAGTGAGATTCACAGAACAGAGCCATATGTATACTCTCAGATGGTAGCCGGACGCGATGCCAAATATCATGGAGAAGCTAAGAACAGCTGGCTTACAGGTACTGCCGCATGGACCTTCACAAATATCTCTCAGTATATTCTTGGTGTTTATCCTACCCACAAGGGACTCAGTATTGATCCTTGTGTTCCTACAGGATTTGGTGATTTCAAACTCACAAGACGTTTCAGAGATGTAGTTTACCATATCGAAGTAAAAAATCCTGAAAATGTTCAGAAGGGTGTTAAATCCATGACAGTTGATGGTGTAAATGTAGACGGCTGCATTATTCCATTTGAAGCTGGCAAAAAAGAAGTTAACGTTGTAGTGACAATGGGTTAAAAAATAATGAGTGCATGCGTTAGCATGCACTCATTATTTTTTTATTATTATTTAAAATTATCTTGAAAGCTTTCTGCATATTTCATACTGATATTCATCAATACTCTTCTCCATGTTAAGAGCTTCTTCAATATCATAATCTACAAATTCACCATGCTTGTAAGCAACTACGCGGTTTGATTTGCCCTGGCAAAGGATATCTGCTGCGTATGCACCCATTATAGAAGCATAGAATCTGTCCTTACATGTTGGATTACCACCACGCTGTAAGTAACCAAGAATTGTAGCTCTTGTCTCAATACCTGTAGCAGCTTCGATTCTCTTAGCCATTGATGTAGAATGTCCAATACCCTCAGCATTAACGATAATGTGATGTGTCTTACCACGCTTACGGCTGCGAACGATATTGTTGATGAGCTCCTGCTCATTGTAATCATATTTTTCCGGAAGAAGAATATCTTCTGCTCCGTTGGCAACGCCTGTCCAAAGCGCGATATATCCTGCATTTCTACCCATAACCTCAATAATAGAGCAACGCTCATGAGAAGAAGATGTATCTCTAACCTTATCAATAGCTTCCATAGCTGTATTGATAGCTGTATCAAAACCGATTGTATACTCTGTACAAGCGATATCAAGGTCAATAGTACCAGGTATACCGATTGTATTGATTCCCTGTCTTGCGAGAGCCTGTGCTCCACGATAAGAACCGTCACCACCGATTACTACGATACCATCAATATTGTGCTTTCTACAGATTTCAGCACCATATTTCTGAACATCCGGCTCTTTAAACTCAAGACATCTTGCAGTACCAAGAATTGTACCACCCTTTTGAATGATATCAGCAACACTTTTCTGATCCATATCGATAAACTCTTCGTTAAGAATACCCATATATCCCTTTTTGATACCCTTAACTGCTACTCCGTTTGAAATAGCCTTTCTAACTACGGCACGTATTGCTGCGTTCATACCCGGTGCATCTCCACCACTGGTTAAGACACCAATTGTTTTAATTTCCTTTGACATATATATATATAACCTACCTTTCTGAATTAGTATATATTCCAGAATTTTACCGTATCTATTTTAATCTATTTTTCTTAGAATTACAATATAATATGATAAATATTTATCATATTATATCACAAAACAGCCTCTATATCTTTCCCAAAAAGTAACATAATATAATATCACGCATTATATGGACGGTATAATTGTACTACCTACTCCTTTACCCGACTACTTTGACATTGTCATCACCAAAAATCCCCCGCAATTTTTCAAGAATCTTTGTATCTGCATGAATATTCTTATTGGGGGGCAGGGTTTTCATCTGTTTTGTATCTTCAATATAGATTACTATACTGTCATTTCCTTCTGATTCAAATATCGTATCAAACAACTTCGCCTCATTTTCTTTATAAGCCGCCATACTTGGATACTTTATCCATACCTTTCTCGGTATTTCACTAAATGAAGTGACCTTCTCACAGATAAGCTTGCCATCTTTGTCTTCTTCTGCCTGAACCCGTCCTTCTATCAGCACCTTGCTCTCTTCATTTAGCTTTGCGGAATATTTTGCATAGCTCTGTGGAAATACCAGCACTTCAACCGAGCCTACAAGATCCTCTATGGTAAGTATTGCCATGATTTCGTCATGCTTGGTATACTTTATCTTCTTGTCCATTATCATTCCGCCTATAATGACCCTTGAACCATCTTTAACACGCACTGCATCAGTCTCTTCATCCAGATAAAAATCTGATGTCTTTGCAGAAATATGTTTTTGCCAGGTCTGCTGATATTCCTGCATCGGATGTCCACTTACATAAAATCCAAGTACTTCCTTCTCAAATGCAAGTATCATTTCCTTTTCATATTCAGCAACATCCGGAATATTTATCTCGAGTTCTTTTTTATCGTCATCAGAAACAATATCCAGAAGAGACATCTGACCGGATATCGTACTTTTCTTATTCTGAACTATATTGTCTATTATGCGGCTATAAACTGTCATATGCTGCTTACGATTTGGTCCGAAGCTGTCAAATGCACCTGCCTTGATAAAATTCTCGATTGCCCGCTTATTTACATCCGTATCTGATGCATTCATTCTCTCAGCAAAATCCTTAAGACTGCTGAATTTACCATGCGCCTGTCTCTCTCTTATTATTCCGGAAATAACAGGTCTTCCTACACTCTTAATAGCTGTAAGAGCATATCTGATAGCACCCTCAGATACCGAAAATCCCAAGTCTCCTTCATTTATATCAGGTGGCAGTATCTTGATCCCCATATTTTTGCATACCATAATATACTCTGCTACTTTTGAGGAATTATCCATAACCGAAGTAAGAAGTGCTGCCATAAATTCAACCGGATAATAATACTTTAAATACGCTGTCTGATAAGATACCACTGCATAGCAGGCAGCATGGGATTTATTAAAGGCATATTTTGCAAAATCCATCATAGTGCCATATATCTGCTCTGCAACTGCTGCCGGTATGCCGTTTGCTTCACAGCCCGGCACTCCCTCCTTAGGATTGCCATGCACAAAGTTGGCACGTTCCTTTTCCATAACATAAGCCTTTTTCTTACTCATGGCTCGTCTTACCAGGTCGCTTCGTCCCATAGTATATCCACCAAGGTCACGCACTATCTGCAATAGCGATAGGTAAGGTTTTGAGATAATCTCCACCTTTTCCCCCGCTTCACACCGTACATGAGAGTTTCCTACTCATACGGCGTTCCATCGAATACATAATAATCTAATAATTAATATTGAGATAAAACCAATACAGATTAAAATTTTAAGCCACTTTGATTTCTTCTAATTCACAAAGTTTTCTGAGTTTATTTATTTTGGTTAGTTGTTCACTATTTATGGCATGTTCTTTTAAAAGTCTCTCAATAACTTCTGGATTGGTTGCATGTATTAACCTATGTACTCCAACTGTTACAATAATGAGATTTTGATAGCTGTCATCACCACCAAGTTTCCTTGGAATTTTGTGATGACAATGAAAATTAAATGCCTTTAGGATTTCTTTGGTAATAGCACATTGTCCATTTTGAGCTGCAAACAATGATATTCTGTTATCATTGTATTCTACAGACTCATCCGTTACAAATATCCTCATCATATCCGCTATTCTGCTACTTAGTGTCATTCTTAAATAATCATGTACTAATTTTCGTCCCTCTTCTGTATAGTCACAGGTTAGAGTTTTGAATTGCATAGGCGGTTTGGTTCTAATATACGATATAGGAATAAGTGCATATCCACAATAATATCTTATAGCTTTACTTTCACCATAATTTTTCTCGACAACTTTATTTTTAGTTCCTGTCTTAGTAGCCAAAGGTTTGAGTCTATTTTTCATATATTTAAGCATTTTATACTCTATTATATGAAAACTCTTAGAAACATGAGAAGCACTGTCATAGTAATTATGATACCCAAAAATCATTTGATTTAATTTGGCTAATTCTGCTTTCGGTTTTTCTGAATGTTGAATTACATCAATTTGCCTTTTGATTTTGATTGTAAGATTTTTGACAGCTTTATTAGAGACCATACTTTTAATAGTATATTTCTCTTTATCATTTCCATTGTAGTGTTTTATGCCTTTTCGGTGTACTTTCATCTTTAATCCTAAATAATCCGAATAGTTATTTCTAAGGTTAACTATTTTAGATTTTTCAGGACTTATGTCCAGATTAAGTCTTTCTTTAAGCCATTTTGTTACTGCAATTTTGATTTTACAAGCTGTTTTATAGTCTCTACAAAATATCTTAAAATCATCAGCATACCTTACTATGTGCATTTCTTTTAAATTTGTCCCTTTAAGTGCTCTACAGTGCGATAGTTGACAACTGTATTCATGCTTTGTTGGCATTCCGTAAAACTGTGAGTCAACCCACCAATCAAGCTCATTTAGAACTATATTTGATAGTAGTGGGGATAATATACCACCTTGTGGTGCTCCTTTTTCTTGTATTCCTTCACCAATCACTTCACATTTAAGCATTTTAGAGATGATTGAGATAACTCTTTTATCTCTAATACCAAGGCTGTAAATTTGTTTCAGTAATTTACTATGGTCTACATTATCAAAGAATCCTTTAATATCAATGTCAACTACATAGTGTAGGTCTGCCCTTTGCATTAGATGGTAACATCTTGCAATTGCATGTTTTGCACTTCTGTTCGGTCTAAATCCATAAGAATATTCATAAAATTTTGCTTCACATATTGGTTCAAGAACTTGTTTGATACATTGCTGAATGATTCTATCTTCAATACTTGGAATACCTAATGGTCTCATTTTACCATCATGTTTTGGAATAAAGATTCTTCTTACTGGGTGTGGGTGGAAATTGTTTAATCTCTTTCTCACATACTCAACAATTTCATCTTCTTTCCATTCCTTAATATCTTTAATAGTATGTGGATTACTACCTTTTGTCGTACTTCCACGATTAGATTTTATGGTTCTGAATGCTAATAGAATGTTTTCTTCACTGACTATAAGTTCATATAGCTTGTAGAAGTTTTCATTCCTCTTTGATTTTGCATATAGCTCATCAAATATGCTTTGAGTTCCATAATATTCATTGTATCTAAGACTGTTCTTTTTCTTTGGTTTTGTTTGGTTTTTATCCATCAAAGTCACGTCCCATCAAATTGTATTTGACAGTGCGTTCTCTTAGTCTTACTCGAACCTTTGAAATTATCTTTTATTGATAATAATATTATATTTTGATTATTATGTTATTCCGACTAAAGCCTATCCCTCCACAGCTTATTATCACTGTTTCAACGGTACTGTGGCTTCACTCTCACTGAGATTAAGATAAGTTATAGCATTATGCTTTTCCTTATCAATACTTCTTAGGAATTGAATTTCCTCCGTATTCTCAGCTTTCCACGTTCCTATAATTTTAGCTTTGCATATATCCTTAGGTGCTTCCTTTAAGCCCGTTAGCTTGATAGTGCCTATAACACTATAAGGTCTTTCATAAAGCAAAATCTTACTAAACCTCACTAACACCTCACACAGAGGATGTGGCATTTCTGCTCACTTAGAACTCAGGACCCGTACATTCGGAAGTTCGTCAGTATTTGTGAATACATTCTCACCATAGATATTTTATAGCCTCTCGGTCTATAGACCACATTGTTCACCTCTGAACAACTTTCCTCAGCTCCATAGAATTTTACTCTTTTCATTCACAGGTGGGCTCTAGCCACTTTTTAACCAATGTTTTACTTAGATTATTATTTCTACTTCTCTGTTAGGGCGATTCTCAACCTGTCTTACCCAGCTTCATACAATCGAATATTCAACTTCTCATGCATGCGGGGACTATTAGAGAGAGCATTTCAAGGCGTTACCCTATCATTCTACTCTTCAAATTATAAGTTCTCCAAAACTACTTTTTAGTTTTGTGTCGCTTTTCCGATAGTAAACTATCTTAACGCGAAACGTGTCGCACTAACCTGCTCCTGATAAACTATACATCCGTAGGTAGGTGCAAGTATCGGCTCTAACTGAGGGCATGCATAGCTTACCGAAGCCGAATTATTTTTACCGCGTATATATGCCGGTATAAAATCCATGGGACCCGGTCTGTAAAGCGATATACCCGCTATGACATCCTCAAGATTCTGCGGTTTAAGCTCCTTCATGAAGTTTTTCATGCCACCACTTTCAAGCTGGAATATACCATCAGTCTTACCTGTTCCAAGTGATGCCAGCACCTTCTTATCATCATAGTCTATATTATCAACATCAATATGGATTCCTGTTGTCTTTTCAATATTTTCAACTGCATTTTTAATAACCGTAAGTGTTCTAAGTCCCAAAAAGTCCATTTTGAGAAGACCCAGCTCCTCAATGGTAGTCATGGTAAACTGTGTGGTAATGGAGCCATCACTGCCTCTTGACAGGGGGACAAACTCATCTGCCGGTCTCTGACAGATAACTACACCCGCAGCATGCATGGAAGTATGTCTTGGAAGTCCTTCCAGCTTCCTGCACATATCTATAAGATAATGTACCTGTTCATCTCTTTTATATAGCTCCCTGAACTCAGGATTCATATCAAGTGCCTTATCTAAGGTAATATTAAGTTCAGTCGGCACCATCTTTGCTATACTGTCGCACAAGGCATAAGGCAAGTCCAGAACACGTCCGACATCTCTTATTACCCCCTTTGCCGCCATCGTACCAAAGGTTACTATCTGAACCACCTTATCATGACCATATTTTTCACTTACATGGTCTATAACCTCCTGCCTTCGCTCATAGCAGAAATCAATATCAATATCCGGCATGGAAACTCGCTCCGGGTTAAGAAATCTTTCAAAAAGCAGATTGTAACGCACCGGGTCAATATTAGTAATATGCAGACAGTATGAAACAATACTTCCTGCCGCACTTCCTCGTCCCGGTCCTACCGGTATTCCATTTTCTCTTGACCAGTTAATAAAGTCCCATACAATAAGAAAGTAATCGACATATCCCATCTTATTGATAACTCCAAGCTCATAGGTAAGCTTGTCCGCAAGTGTACCATCATCCTCCGGGTATCTTTCTTTAAGTCCGTCAAAACAAAGCTTGTTGAGATAAGTCCATGAATCATAGCCTTCAGGCACATCAAATTTGGGCAGCTTTGTGACTCCAAATTCTATCTCTACATTACATCGTTCAGCTATCATTGCAGTATTTGTGATTGCTTCCTGTGCATAGGGAAAAAGCTCCCTCATCTCCATTTCACTCTTCACATAATACTGTCCGCCCTCATAACGCATTCTGTCCTGATCTGAAACCTTTTTACCTGTCTGTATGCAAAGCAAAAGGTCATGTGACTCTGCATCCTCGGCATATGTATAATGTATATCATTTGTAGCTACAAGTGGTATTCCCAGCTCTTTACTAAATTTAATAAGCTCCATATTGACAGTGCGCTGTTGTGGTATTCCATGATCCTGAAGCTCCAAAAAGTAATTTCCCTTGCCAAAGCAGTTCTCATATTTGATGATAGCCTTTCTTGCCTCGTCCAGAAGTCCCTTTTCAATATATCTTGGCACTTCTCCTGCAAGACATGCAGACAATGCTATTATTCCCTTATGATATTTTTCAAGTACTTCAAAATCAACTCGCGGTCTGTAATAATAACCTTCCGTAAAACCAATGCTGACTATCTTCATCAGATTGGCATAGCCTTCATTGTCTTCAGCAAGCAGAACAAGATGGTGATATCTCTCATCACCGCCCGTAACCTCTTTATCAAATCTTGAGTTGGGGGCAACATAGACCTCGCAGCCAAGAATAGGCTTGATTCCATTTTCCCTTGCCTCTTTGTAAAAATCAATAACGCCATACATAACACCATGGTCAGTGATCGCACCACTGTCCATTCCAAGCTCTTTTAGTCGTTTTACATATTCTTTTATCTTATTAGAACCATCTAAAAGGCTGTATTCTGTATGCACATGCAAATGTGTAAATGCCATTTTTTCCTCCTGGTATCCTAAATTCTGTCCGGCAAAAATAATTATTAAATATTTTGCCCCTTAAGCTTCATCATATTTTTTTCTTCAAAGTACTCTTGTTTTATTATACATTGTAACGTGCATAAAATCTACTTTATGTGTGACTGCCTAATTGCTTCTTCCAAAATAATCGGAACTAAATAAAACGGTCTTAAAAACAAATCTTTTTCTTTTCCACTATCCTTCTGTGATAATAAAAATTTATTCTTTATATTTGCAGAGTATTTTTTTGAAAATTCAGTTATTGATTCATGCTTCCCTGCTCCAGATGATTTGATTTCAAATACATTAAGCTTACTACTCACTGAAATCAAAAAATCAACTTCATAATAATGAGTACTATTTTCTTTTTTCCAGGTATGATAATACAGTTCTCTTCCAGAAGCTGATATCATTTGTGCAACCAGATTTTCATAAAGATATCCTAAATTAGCAGGCAACTTATCAGAAAGAAGTTTTGCATATATATCGTTTTCAATAACCGGTCTGTCAATAAACATTAACGTAACAAATAAACCTGTATCAGCTAAATATAATTTATAACTATCAAAATCTTTAGCATTTGCCAGACTGACCCTTGGATCTGTTGTATTGTAACAAGGGAGCACTGTTTTAGAGTCTATGAGTTCAAATAATAATTCCTCCGTTTTTGAATTGCTTCTTTTTCCTGTTGCAGTGGATAATCTGTATTTTCGCGTATCTTTTGCAAGTTGAGCCGGGATAGAATGATACATTGCTGATATTCTACCAGAAGAATCAATTTTTTTAAAATCCTCTTCATATAATGAAATTATTTGTCTTTTTATCTGATCAATCTCGGAGAAATTTTTTCCTTTTGTGTATGCTTCTACAGCCTGAGGCATTCCACCAACAGCAATATATACCCTTAAATCACGCATTAATTTGCGATTTGTTGCCTGCCCAATCCCTGTTTTACTACTATATATTTGCTTCAAAATGCCATAATTACCACCCGTAGCCATACAAAATTCTTCATAATCCATTGGATATACTTGTATTTTCATTTCTTCTGACGGAATCAGAATATCTTTTACATTCTTTTTTATAGATATTAATGATCCCGTTTCCAAAAAATGATATCTACCATCAAAAACTAAATGTTTAATTGCCTGCCTTGCTTTTGGGAATAACTGTACCTCATCAAAAATAATAAGTGATTCATGTTCATATAAAGTAATTCCGGTTTCTGCCTGTAATCGAAGAAAGAACATATTCAGATTTCCAATATCATCAAAACATTGAAGAATATTATTGTCTATTTTGGAAAAGTCCAATAGAATATATGATTTATATTCATTTTGTGCAAAGTTTTTTGCAATTGTTGACTTTCCAACTCGTCTTGCTCCCTCAAGCAGAATAGCATAATTATCCGCATATTTTCTTTTCCATTCCAATAATTTTGAATATACTTTTCTTTCAAAATACATTTACTTTACTCCCATTTTTGCACATTTATTTGTAGTAGTTGTGAATAGTTATTTTATTATAACATTTCTTCAAGGCTATTATATTCCCAAATATACATTTCTTCAATATCCTTTTATTTCAAAATATACATTTCTTCAAAACTTTTTTATTTATAAACATACATTTCTTCAAGATTTTTTACATTCAAAAATTTAGGTTACAAAATCCCATTGTAAAAAAGCCCTATAATTCAACTATTGCTATTTTATACGCAAAAACAGGCAATTAATCAAACTCAATTGCCTGTTTTTGTGCTATATAATAATGTCAGTGGCAAAAGCCCCTAACTATAATACCTGCTAAATACATTTCCAGAAATAAGCTGAGTAGGGTGGAAGTACTGAGCCTCCTCCAAAGTCATGCTCTTCACCTGTAATCAGATCAACTGCCTTGCCACAACCTGCGTCAAAATGAGCAGTAAACTCATTTTCATCAGCATTTATTGCAACAAGCACTCTCTCGTTATCACTCTTGCGCTCGAATATGCAGTTTTTATTATTTAAAACTACCTGTCGGAATGAACCATAATTGAGAGCTTCTGAGTTTTTCTTAGCCTCGGCAAGCTTACTTATCCAGTCACACAGTTCAACCCACTGCGGTTCATCGAAGCACTTACGAAGTGCAGGATCACCTTCTGATTTGTCAGCCTTTGTAGCCCATTCACTTCCATAATACACACATGGAATACCCGGCATACCAAAGCAAAGTGCATAAATAAGTGGCAGATGCTTTTCATTAGTAAGAATACTTCCCACTCTCGTAACATCATGATTATCTACAAAAGACAATAGATGCTTTCCTCTGTATAATGTCCATCCCTCCGGTCCGAACTGTCTCAAAAGCGAATGAACTATCTCAAACATATTCATGGAATTAAAGCTGCTGTAAAGCCCCTTATAACACTCATAGTTGGTAGCTGAATGAAGCATCTCATCATTCATAAGTCTGTTATGGTCTCCATGAAGCATCTCTCCTACCAAGAAAAAGTCTTCCTTTTTGCTATCACAGAAGCTTCTTAATCTCTTGCAAAATTCAGGTGACAGACAATATGCAACATCAAGTCTCAATCCATCAATATCAAAGTCTTTAATCCACATATCTACACTGTCAAGAATATGTGTAACTACCTCTTCATTTCCAAGATTGAGCTTTACAAGGTCATAGTTTCCTTCCCATCCTTCATACCATAATCCATCATTATAGTTTGAATTTCCCTGAAAATTAAGCATAAACCAGTTTTTGTACTGCGATGCTTCCCTGTTCTTTAACACATCCTGAAATGCCCAGAAGCCACGTCCTACATGATTAAATACACCATCAAGAATTACTTTGATACCATTTTCATGCAATTGGTCAATAACCTCCTTGAGATCTTCATTTGTTCCAAGTCTGCAATCAACCTTGCGATAATCTCGTGTATTGTATCCATGAGTATCTGATTCAAAAAGCGGTGAAAAATAAATTGCATTTATTCCCAGCTTTTTCATATGTGGAATCCACTCTTTTACCTTTAGCAAACGATGCTCAAGTACACCATCATTTTCAAAAGGTGCTCCACAAAAACCTAACGGATAAATCTGATAAAATACACTTTCGTAAGCCCACATAGCTTTTCCCCCTTATACTTCCAAATTTCTTTTACATAATTATTATATCACAGTTTTTGCAAATTGTCAGAATTTTTTTAACTTTTTTAACTTCTTCTTTCTTTTTCTAACTTTTTCAGCTTTTTTCTGTATATCTATAATATATGTAACATGCAGCTAAATAGCTGCCCGTATATCTTAAGGCATGTCAAAAATACTCATATTTTTTTCTTGCAAAACATTTCCACATATAAACTTTTTCGACAAACAAAGGAGAAAACCACAATATCCACAAAGTTATCCACATTTTCATCCATGATTATTTTTGCTCATTTTTATCTGTCCTATACATGCTTCACCTGTATTTTTATTCTTTTTTGCACTTTTTGATAACTTTCAAAACAATAAATTGTCTGTTTTTTTGTGTATTGCACATATAGACATAACATGATGATCTCAAATTAAAACATTATAGCCATTCATTCCAGAATTTTTCCACTTTTTTGGAGATATTATCAATATTAACCGTTTCGAACTGACTCCATTCCCTTGGAAACATTCTTCTATATTGCAACTCCAAAAATCTTTCATCCAGAAGTGCAACTACACCTATATCCTGTGCCGTTCTGATAACCCTTCCGGCAGACTGCAATACTTTATTCATTCCGGGATAACGGTATGCATAATCATATCCATTCTTACCACGCTCATTAAAATAATTTTTTAAAAGTTCTCTTTCTGCACCAATCTGCGGAATCCCGGTTCCCACTATTATAGCTCCAATAAGACTGTCATTTTTAAGGTCTATTCCTTCCGAAAAAATACCCCCCAGAACGCAAAAGCCTATAAGAATATCCTCTTCCTGTTCTATATCATATTCTATTTTTTCCTGAAGTTCAAACTCTGTATTACCTGTAAATTTCTTTAAAAACTGTTCCCTGCTCTCTTCACTCATGTAGTCAGACTGTACAACACATTCCATTATCTCACTATCATAATATTCCTCAATAAAGCAGTTATATACATCCTCCAAAAACTGATGCGAGGGAAAAAACACCATATAATTTCCGTATCTTTCACTTACAATACTATGTATATATTTTGCTATTCTTTTATATTCCAGGGTTCCTCGCCTTGTGTACCTGCTGGTGACATCACCGGCTATATACAAAGCCTTTTTATTCTCATCAAATGTAGACTTTGCATACACTTCATAATCTTCGTCTTCTCCTCCAAGCAGCTTTTTATAATACTGTATAGGAAGCAGAGTTGCCGAAAAAAGTATGGTACTTCTGCCCTTTTGCATACACTGCTTAAGATTTTTGGATGGATCCACGCAAAACAGCTTTACCATAAATTCGCCCTGAGAAATAAGCTGTGAATATATAACATAATTTTCATCCATTATTTCATACATATTCAAAAAATGAGCTATTTCAAAATAAAGCTCCAGCACCTCATCCCTGCCTTCAAAGCTTTTGTGTACTCCTTCTGTATCATCAAGAAAATCATCTATAGAAGCATATGCCCTGTTTAGCACATTAACAAAGCTGTCTATACCCTCCAGCTTTTGATAATCGGCACATTCTCTTTTCAGCACCAGCAGCTCCTTATTGCATTTTTCAAGCTGTCGGGATACCTTTGGTGCAATCTCCTTTAATATATTTTTTACTTTGAGAAAGCTTTCCTTAGTAAGCGAAGCACTATACATTTCCCTTCCTCTTTCAAGAAGATTATGGGTTTCATCTATCAGGAATACATAATCACGCTTTGCCACTGTATCAGCAAAAAATCTTTTGAGGAAAACTCTGGGATCAAACACATAATTGTAATCACATATTACTGCGTCAGAAAAAAGACTCATATCCAGACACATTTCAAACGGACAGACTCTGTGCTTTCCGGCATATTCAAGAATTTTTTCTCTGCTAAAATGCTCCTCATTTACAAGCATTTCATACATAGCAGCATTAATGCGGTCAAAATGTCCATCTGCATAAGGGCAGGCATCAGGATTACATTCTGCTCCCTGTTCTTTTAAAAAGCATATCTTATCTCTTGCCGTTATAACAACAGTCTTCATTCTTAGACCATTGTCACATAGCATTGAAAAGCAATCCTGTGCAACTGTACGGGTAATGGTTTTTGCAGTAAGATAAAATATTTTCTCGGTAATACCTTCCCCCATGGCCTTTATTGCCGGAAAAACTGTTGAAATAGTTTTTCCAACTCCCGTTGGAGCCTCCAAAAACAACTTTCGCTTGTGATATATAGTACTGTAAACATAGGTTACAAGCTCCTTTTGTCCTTCGCGATATGGAAACGGAAACTGAAGCTTCTTTATTGATTCCTGACGAATATTCTTCCATTCAAATTCAAAGTCTGTCCACTTCTTATACTCCTGCATAAGTGCCTCAAACCACTCTTTAAGTTCTGCAAAGGTATAATTTTCATGAAAATATTTTATCTCTTCAGTTTCAATATTGCAGTAGGTCATTCGCACGCCTATTTCGTTAAGTCTACATTGCAAGGCATAAATATATGCATAACATTTAGCCTGTGACAGATGTACTGACACAGGCTCTTTAATACGTTTTAAATCCTTATAGGTTCCCTTTATCTCATCAATCACTACACGACGTGCAGTTGTTATCTCATTAAGCTTCTCCTCCGCTATTTCATCCGAACAGTTCTCTATTTCATTAAAATTCTCGTCTATTATTCCGTCTGCTCTTCCTTCAATAACAACATCATAATTTTCTGTACTCCATATATGCTTAAGTGAAATCTCCGCATGGTATTCACTTCCCATACGTCTTTGTATCATTCGGTGTATACGGCTTCCCTCCTGCATTGCAGTATCAGCCCCGCCACTTCTTCTATTATCAATACTTCCGGATCTTAATATGAACTCCACTAACTGCCTTACCGATATTCTTATCTCCATTTCAATCCCCATATTTAAAATGTACTCTCGAAATCTTTTAAACAGATGCCTTTCTGGCTATATTTTCATGAAACTGCTTCTATTTTCTCGTCGTACACACCTTGTACGCACTGCGAAAATATCATTGTTTCATAAAAATCTATCTCAGAAATCCATCCGAAAAAGATTCCGAGAGTACATTAAATTTCGTAACTGTACAGTAACACTAAAAGTATCATAGCATAAAATAGTGAACACTGATACACCAACTTTAACAACTACTCCAAAACAACGAGAAAGAGCAAACAAAAATGGATAAGATATCCGCTTTTGTTTGCCCTTTCTCTTTTTTCCTTTTACACTTTTGTTTCTTTAGCAGTTCCCCAACTGCTGTTTCCTTTTACACTTTTTTGTTTTTACCCTTTACACATTTTC
>JAFPAQ010000142.1 GCA_017424235.1 Lachnospiraceae bacterium
AGTATCATTTTTTTCTTCATCACAGCATACAAATTCAGGAACATTTGCAACACCAGCACTACAAAAAACAGCTATTTGTCCTTTCTCATCTATACCAAACCATTGCAAATCCATGCATTCAAGTTCTGCTTTTGTTATTCTTGACATATTTTCCTCCACAATAGAAACCTAAACTTAGCTCGACAATTCCCGATTTATCAGCTTCCAAAACTGAATTAGATGTTGCTAATATTCTATGTTTAGCAATTTTTATAAATTAAAACATTAAAAATCCATCCTCTTAATAGTATTTCAGGAAAAATTAATTGTTCTCTCATAGCTGTTTCCTTCGTTGTTTTTATCAGTATAGCATATCAATTTTATAATTTGGGAATTTTAGTGAAATTCGTTGGTTTTTCGCAATAGGGACGGAACCAATGTCGCAATAAGGACGGGGCTTCTGTATCGTTGGGAAGCACGATACAGCAAGCCCCGTCCCTATTTCTACTATATTGGATGCACGATACAGCAAGCCTCGTCCCTATTTCTACTATATTGGATGCACGATACAGGAAGAACCGTCCCTTTTGCTCAATATCTGTCCCTTTTGTTCTCTTTACTTTCCAAATTCTCTTATTATCTTTTTAGGACACTTCTCTTTACATGCACCACAACCGGTACACTTGTCCTGATCAATATGTGCATGGAAATCATTAACTGTAATTGCCTGTGAAGGACAGACCTTGACACAAAGACTACAACCTATACAGCCCGCACCACAAGACTTCATTGTAACAGGTCCTTTGTCCTTTGAACTACATGATACTACCATCTTTGAATCATAAGGAATTAATTCTATCAATCCTTTTGGACATGTAGAAACACATATTCCACAGGCTTTACACTTATCTCTGTCAACAACTGCTATTCCATTTTTGATTGAAATAGCGCCAAACGGACATGCCTTTACACAATTTCCATAACCAAGACAACCATGGTTACATGACTTATCGCCACCATCAGGAACATATTTTACAACAGCACAATCCTTTATTCCCGAATACTCATAATTTTTATGAGTCTTTTCGCAATCACCTACACATTTTACAAATGCAGTCATTCTTACCGACTCGCCAGCCTCAACCCCCATTATTTCGGCGACCTTTTTACCTACTTCTTCGCCACCAACAGGGCAGGCATTCACCGCTGCTTCACCTTTTGCAATAGCAGCTGCAAGACCGGAACACCCCGGATAACCGCATCCACCACAGTTATTACCAGGAAGGACACTTAATACTGCCTCTTCTTTCTCATCTACCTCAACCTTAAAAACTATACTTGCAATACCAAGAAAGATTCCGAGGAAAAGGCCAACACCACCAACTACCATAACAGCAGTTATTATCGCTGAAAAATCCATCTACCAGTTCCCCTTTCTATAACAATCCCGAAAATCCGCAAAATGCTATTGCCATAAGTCCTGCCGTAATAAGTACTATTGGCATACCCTTGAAGGATTCAGGAACATCATTATACTCTATCTTTTCTCTTATTCCGGCAAGAATCACAATCGCAACCAGAAAACCTACAGCTGTAAACAATCCGCTTGCAATACTGAATCCTATACCATAGTTCTTCTGAACATTTGTAAGTGCAATGCCAAGAACAGCACAGTTTGTTGTAATCAGAGGAAGATATACGCCCAATGCCTGATATAATGAAGGTACATATTTCTTAAGAAACATTTCCACAAACTGTACCAGTGCAGCAATAACAAGTATAAATACTATTGTCTGAAGATATGTAATATCAAACGGAACAAGAATAACTTTATAAATTATTGCAGCAACAGCAGAAGCAAGTGTAATAACGAATATTACTGCTCCACCCATTCCAACAGCTGTATTTACCTTCTTTGAAACTCCAAGAAAAGGACATAATCCTAAAAACTGACTAAGAACTACATTGCTGACCAAAGAACAGCTAATCAGCAAAACCAAAAGATCTTTTATTACTCCAAGCATTATTTATCTCCTTTCCCTAATTTTTGTTTTTATTTGCATCTGCAACTGAAACTGCTTCAGCATTTGTATCAATAAACCGGTGAGTACATCCACTGTCACCACAGCTTGCGCAATCTGAATTGCAGCCTGACTGAATCTTATCTGCATTCTTTCCCTTTTGCTCCATGCTTCTCTTAATCTTATTCTGAGCAGCAGTGAGTGCTGCAAGAACAAAAAACGCACCGGGAGCAAGGACAAAAATGCTTATTGGAACATATTCAACCTTACCGGCACCAAATATTGCACTAAGCAAATTGTTTATTACCGGAATTCCAAACAACTCTCCTGCACCAAGAAGTTCTCTCACAATACCTATCAGCGTAAGTGCTACTGTAAATCCAAGTCCCATTCCAAGTCCGTCAAAAAATGATAAAAGGACATTATTTTTAGAGGCAAAAGATTCTGCTCTTCCAAGAATAATACAGTTTACAACAATAAGCGGAATATATATGCCAAGTGCTGAATAAAGGCTTGGAATAAATCCCTCCAGCAAAAGCTGAACCATTGTAACAAAAGAAGCTATTATAACAATAAACGCAGGGATTCTTACTCTGTTTGGAATCACATGTCTAAGAAGCGAAATAATAACATTGCTCAAAACAAGAACAGCTGTAGTTGTAAGTCCCATTCCAAGTCCATTTATAGCTGATGTGGTTACAGCAAGAGTTGGACACATACCAAGCATAAGCACAAACGTAGGATTTTCTTTTACCAATCCATTTACAAAGGGTGTTAATGGACTTATTCTTTCTTTCTGTTCATTTACATTATTACTCATTACTGATTTCCTCCTTTCTCTCCAAGGAGCACACCCTTAAACAAGCTAATACCTGCATTAACACCATTTACGACTGCATTAGTAGTAATAGTTGCACCACTTATAGCATCTATTTCATTATCATTTACTGCACCGGCTTTAGTATATACAAATATGTCTGCCTTTTTATTTTCAAACTGTGGCACAAGCACTGTTCCTGCTTTCATACCAAGTCCTGCTGTTTCTGATATTTTTAATATTGATATACCATTTAAATTGCCATCGAGTGTAATACCCATTGAAAATTGAATATCACCACCATATCCTTCATGGTCTGTAACTGTAATAACATATCCAAGAAGATTTCCCGAAGCATCAAGCGCTCTCATTACTTCATCAATATCAACCTTGCCCTGATAGTCCCCCATAAAATATGAGGTTGGACCATCTTCCCAATTTTCAAAGCTGTCCGCTGCCGCAAATACACTCTTGCATGCCTCTGCCTTTGCTTTAGCCTGCTGCCTCGCAATTGGATCCTTTGTAATATCATTTACAAATCCAAGCAATAATCCGGCTACAAGTGTAATGATAAAAAGAATTATTGCATCTTTTATCATTGACGAAATATCTTTATTTTTGTTACTTACATCACTCATGATCTCTCGCCTCCTTTTCCAAAAGGTTTTGGCTGTGTCACCCTTTCAATCAACGGAACAAGAATATTTCCTATGATGATTGCGTAGGAAACACCCTCTGAAGACGGACCAAAAAGTCTGAATATACCTGTCATTATTCCCAGAAAAATACCAAATACTATCTGACCATTTTTAGTTATAGGTCGTGTTACATAATCAGTAGCCATGAAAAATGCTCCAAGCATAAGTCCGCCGCCTGCAAGCTGTGCTACTATATAATTAATATTAAAACCATTTCCACTAAAGATAACAATAAAGATCAGAAAGCTTAATATGTAAGATGCCGGAACTCTCAAGTCAATTACCTTCTTCCAAAGAAGGAATGCGGCACCAACAAGAATCAATATTGTACTTACTTCACCAATAGTTCCACCATGCTTACCAACAAGCAGATTTAAAAGCCCTATAGTATCACTGCCAGGTTCAACAAAACCTCCTGAAATGATATCAGCTCCGTTTGCCTTAAGCAATGCAAGTGGTGTGGCACTTGATACTGTATCATATTCAAAATTTGTCATTATAGAAGTAAAGGAAATCAACAGGAAACATCTTGCGCCAAGCGCAGGATTCATAAAATTCTGTCCTAACCCACCAAAAAGCATTTTAACTACAAGAATGGCAAATACTCCACCTAAGACACCAATCCATAAGGGAGCATTGGGTGGTAAATTCAGTGCCAGCAAAAGTCCTGTTACAACAGCAGAACAATCCTCTATTGTAATCTTCATCTTCATACATTTCTCGTATATAAACTCAGTAAAAACTGTTGCAGCTACTGTAGTCAAAACCAGTAAAAGTGCATGAAATCCAAAATATACTGCACCCCATACAGTAGTTGGAAGCAAAGCTATCACGACATACTGCATAATCTTTGATGTGGTATCCTTTGACCTTATATGCGGATTAGAGGATACCTTAAAAATACCATTTGTCTCTGTACTCATATCGCACCCTCCTATTTCTTTCTGTTTGCAAGTACGGTTTTACGCATTGATTTAATGGATTGTGTCAAATGTCTCTTTGCCGGACATATAAAACTGCAACAGCCACATTCACAACATTCCATACCATTATGTTCAACAAATGCATCCATATCATTATGATCTGCATAAATTGAAAGCTGCTTTGGAACAACTCTTCCGGGACATACATCAGAGCAGCGTCCACAATTAATGCAAGCACTTGGTTCCATCATTGATACTTCGTCTTTTGTCAGACAAAGTAATGCTGAAGCAGTCTTGGTTGTTGGTACATTAAGGTCAAAAAGCGCAAATCCCATCATAGGACCACCTGAAATAACCTTTTGAGGCTCTGAAACAAATCCTCCTGCTTCTTCTATCAGATCTTTATAATTCATACCTATTCTGACATAGAAATTTCTGGGATCTTTTATAGCATCACCTGTTACAGTGACAATTCTGTTCATCAAAGGTTTTCCTTCTGCTACAGCATGATAAATCGCTACAATGGTATCAACATTATCTACAACGCAGCCTGCATCTGCCGGAAGCATTGAAGAATTGATTGCTCGACCGGTTGATGCATATATAAGCTGTCTTTCAGCTCCCTGAGGATATTTTGTTTTTAAAGCTTTTACTGTAATCTTACTCTCATTCTTTGTAAGCTTCTCCAAAAGCTCAATACAATCTTTTTTATTATCCTCAACCGCCAAAATTCCCTGTGCATTATCAAATAGTCTAAGTATGATTTTTAATCCATCTATAAGCTTTTGAGGTTCCTCTAACATTCTGCGGTAATCAGAAGTAAGATAAGGTTCACACTCAGCACAGTTAGCAATAACATAATCAATCTTTTCCGGTTCTTTTGGAGAAAGCTTTACATGAGTAGGGAATCCTGCTCCACCCATACCAACAACTCCTGCGTCCTTAATGAACTCAATTATCTCCTGCTTACTAAGCTTTTGAACATCATGTGGTGTATACTCTACCTCCTCAAACTTCTCATCATTTTCAATAATTATGGAGTTAACCATATCCCCTGTGACAACACGTCTGGGTTCTATAGTCTTCACCACCCCGGAAACAGTTGAATAAATCGGTGCTGACACAAATCCACCTGCATCTGCTATTCTCTGTCCTGTAAGAACTCTGTCTCCCTTTTTTACAATAGGCACTGCCGGTGCACCAATATGCTGACTCAAAGGATAAACCATGTCCCCTTTGGGAATAATGGTTTTTATAGGCTTATCCTTGGATAAAGCTTTGCCATCGTCAGGATGCACTCCACCCCTAAAGGTAAGTTTCGCAATGGAATTTTTCCCCATTTGTTTTCCTTCTTTCCTGTATATTACTCTATTTCGTGCTGTATGTTGTTTTCTGACAACTTTTTTATTAGCACGATATATAATAATACTATACTATTTTTTATAAAATTTTTCTATAATATTTGAACAAATTTTTTATATTATTGTTACAGTATATACATAGTGTGCACTGTCGCAATTTCCTATAACGTAAAAAAAGTGCATACCGAAGCATACACTTTATTCATATAGATTCTATATATTCTTTTCGCCAATAAGCTCACTAATCTTTCTTTTTTGTAAAAATACCAGACCAAAAGCAACTGCAAATCCAACCACCATAGATAAAAGGAATACGCCAAATCCATCTCCAACATATACTACACAAGTCAAAAAGCTTGGAAACGCAAAGGAATTGCAATGAGTTCCCACTGCACCTACCATCGCGCCACCGATTCCACCTGCAATACAGGCTGTTATCATTGGACGAACCAGTGCAAGATTTACTCCAAAAAGGGCTGGTTCTGTAACTCCAAGTACTGCTGCCAGAGATGCCTGAAAAGCAACTCTTCTCTTTTCCTTATTTCTCTCACTTTTCTTATAGAGCAGTCCTACAGCAAGCGCTGCGCCCGCCTGTGCATATACTGCCGCTCCAAGAAGTGGTAATATAACATCATAACCATTTGTGGCAATATTATTGATACAGACCGGAACAATACTCCAATGAGCTCCCACGCAAACCATTGGCTGAATCAGAAATCCCATAAATGCACCTGCAAGTATTGGATTAAAGTCATATATTACATTAAACACACCTGTCAGGGCATTTCCAATAACAGTACCAAAGGGGCCAAATACTAAAAATGTCAGTGGCAATACTATAAGACAACAAATTATTGGCTTTGTAAATCCAACTATAGCTTCAGGAATAATTTTATCACATACTTTTTCAATAAATATCAGCAATCCAATCGCAAACAATACCGGCAATACACTTGAATGATACACTGTCGGCGGTATATTAATACCCAAAAATGACATTGAACCTGCACCATTTTCCAGGATATTTACCATATCAGGATATAACATAGTTACAGGAATAAGCATCGAAATAAAAGGATCTGTTTTCCACTGTTTAGATGCTGTATAGGCAAGAAAAAATGGAAGAAAATAAAAGAAGCCATCTGAACAGGCATAGAATATTTTATAAACTCCACCTTCTGCATCCACTAAGCCTATACCCATCAAAAGCATCAATATACCTTTAAGAATACTGGCAGCTGTAATAATATTAATAACTGGAGAAAAGATACCTGTTATCTGATTTACTATCTCTTTTCCTATCGATTTCTTCTCCAAACTGTTACTTATCTCGCTTGACATTTTCTTTTCCTTTCCAATATCCCTTATTTTAAATTTGAGCTATTTATGCTCAATCATCATGAATGCGCCAAGATTCCCACGCATACCTTTGCTGGCTCTATGGCTAAACAAAAGCTTTGGATTACAGCAGGTACATATGTCTGTTACGCTAATCTGCGAGTCAGGCACACCGGCATCTCTAAACACCCTGTAATTAGAATACCATAGATTTAACTGATATTTATTATTTTCCTTTTTGTAAACAAGACAATTGGCTATATCCTTTTGTGTTATTTCTTCCTGATATCTCTTAAGATACTCATATGCCTTTTTATCATCATTATCAAAATTGTCCCTAAAGGCAAATGCCACATCTTCACTTACTTCATAACAATCCTGACATATTGATGGAGCTATAGCCACATAGACATCCTTTGGAGCTGTTCCATATTCTTCTGCCATAACCTTAAGTGTAGCCTGTCCCATCTTCTCCACAGTACCTCTCCATCCGGAATGAGATAATCCAATAGCCTTATTGACCGGATCAACGATGAACAAAGGGACACAATCTGCATAAAATGTAGCAAGAACAATTCCCGGCTCATTTGTCACAAGTCCATCGATATCTGCATAATCTCTCGACCTGATAACTCCTTTTCCTTTATCATCACAAGTAACCTTTCTGACATTGGCAGTATGTGTCTGATCAGAACACACAATGTTATCTGATGTTGTGTCAAACAACTCAGCTACTCGTTTAAAATTTTCATCTACATTTTCCTTTTTATCTCCCCTTGAATAGCTCAGATTAAGGCTCGAAAGATAATTTTTGCTCACACCACCATTTCTGGTTGTGAACGCATGCTTTACAAATCCAGTGCTTTTTAGATTTTCAAAAGTAAAATAATCCAATCCCTTATAGTGCTCACAAACACAGGTATTTCTATTACCCTTTCTAATTATCTTATCCATACAATATCCAGCCTTTCATATAACCGCAACCATAATACTACTATCTGTTTCTTGTTGTGTAAACATGATTAAATGCATTTTTATACCATTTAATTTCAGTTCCCAAAAAAGTTATAACATCATAACGTATAGGAGTATATTCTCCCATTTTATGTATTATCCTGTAATAATCAGCAACCTTGCAAATATTTTTCTGTTTCGCATAATTAACAGATTCGGCAGGATCACCATTTTTTGTTGAACTTCTGTACTTAACCTCTACAAATACAGTAAACTCGCCATCTCGGCATATTATATCTATTTCACCATAACGATTCCTGAAATTTGTTTCCAAAACAGTTAATCCCTGCTTTTTCAAGTATCCTACAGCTTTTTCTTCATATTCTGAACCAATTCTTCTTTTGTTCATTTAAAATATTTTCCTTTAAATCACTTATTCTTTTTATTTTGATTATCCATTTTGGCTTTTATCTTATCCATACCATCAACAAATACCAGTATCTGAGCCACTACCTCATACAATTCCGGAGGAATCATATCTCCTATTTCCAATTTAGACAGAGTGTCTGCCAATTTGCTGTCCTTATGGACAGGTACATCTGATTTTCTGGCTGTATTTATAATTCTTTCTGCAACTGCGCCTTTTCCCATGGCAATCACTTTAGGTGCACTATCTGCAGGATCATATTCAAGTGCCACAGCCTGTTTTATCATATTCCTTTTTTCTGAATCTGTCATACTTAACAACCCTGCCTTTCACGTTCTCTGCTTCATTTATCATGTTCTTATATCAAACGTCTGGTAACTAAGAGGTGCACTTCGTCCTACAACACGTTCCTCTATATTATCAATAACGGACTTCTTATTTGCGCAGTCCTTTTCCATTTTTTCAACTATATTTTTGCAGATATATCCTTTTGCTTCCAATCCTTTTGTAAGCTCATCAATATGTTCTTCAATAAGTTCAATTGAGTCCTCCTCAAGACTAAATTTAGTAGTAACCTTATTATTATCTGTCTGCAAGGATATATTTATATCCATACTTCCAAGATGCTCCATATCAAGATGCAAAAAAGCCGTTAATGTACCTCCCTTAGCTGAAAGCTTTTTCTTATTTGTATATACATATAAATCTCCATGTGCCTGACTGCCTGATAGTCTAAGCGGCAATTGGACATAATTGAACATCTGGTTCATCTGATTAATAAAATCAACATTTGCTTTTAGATTATTAATCGCTCTGTTATTTGCACTATTTTCAGCTCCTGCAATGTCATTCATCAACTGTGCAAGCTTATTGCTCTGCCTTGATAATTTCTGATATAGATTTTTAATTCCATCTTCCTTTATCAGTTCTTCCGGAGATATAGACCATTGCTTCTGCAGACTTTTTCTAATAAGACCTTTGAACTCCGACGAATTGAATATTTTATTTTTATGTTCAGGCAATAACATATCTATTATATTTTTTACATCTTTTATGTTTATCTTGTCTGCCTTTATCAGATTGATTATTTTATCAGCAACCCCATCTGCTTTTTGAGCATTATCGCCGGAAAGGTCTCTTTTTATTTTTTCAATTATTTCCTCATGATAGTTGTTTTTCAATTCATTATTGACAGAATCTACAATACTATCATTCTTAACATATTTGTTATCTGATAATTCATAATTCGTCGTATTGGTTTTATCAGCTTCATTTGCCTTAATATCAATATTTCTTCCGGAAATATTACCATCTAATCTGCCCTGTGTTATTTCAGAGTCCATTTTCAAATTTTCATTTTGTAAAACTTCAGTATTCTTGTCTCCCCTGTTTATCATCACTTGAGAAGACTCTGCATTATCGGCTTTATTCGTATTCACATTTGTATTTGTATCTTCTGACTGTATAAGACTGTCTGCTCTGCCTGCATTGTTTTGACTATCACTATTCTGAACTATTTTGCTTTGACTGACAGCATCTTTAGCTTCATCACTTAATATCACTTCTATTATCTGTTCCATAAACTTATTTGAGGCATCATTATTATTCAAAATAAGTCCCGTATCAGAAACATTTTCCACAGCTTTACATGTATCAGACATCTTAACCATATTATCATATATTTTAATTATTTCATTTGAGACATCATCAATACTACCTGCTAATCTGTGCTGCATATTCTGGTAATTATGAAACTGGGAAATATTGTTATCATTAACCGGTATATTAAGCTTCACCATCTTCATTATACTGCCGGCCTCCGCCTGTGGATGCTGCAAAAGGAGTCTGTTAACAGACATAAGAGTCTTTTTGTCTATCGGCATACCATTCTCTATCAAATCCGCTACAAGCTTAAGGTTCTTTTCATTAACAGACAAATTCGCAGTACGCAAAGCTGCCTCTCCAACTCTTAAAAGCTGTGCTCCCGCATTATCTGACTGTCTGAGAATAATCTTATTATCCTTATTTGATTTAACTTCAAAATTCAGCATTTGTCCCAAAGCTATCTGAACATCGCGTTCAAGCTTAGCAGCCAGATACTGACCATTTGTAAGCTCAATCTGAACATCCTGACCATTTACAGACACTACTTCCCCCTGAAATACATCTCCTGGCTGAAGCTGTGATATATCAGCTGACTGCATTGTATTTCCAGCCTGATTTACACCATAATATCCTGTTGTGCCTACCTCTGAACCAATATACTGATTACCTGCCTGACTATAATTTGATGCCAGACCAGATGAGTAACCATCCATGGCAATCCCCCTTTTTTACTATTCACGACCATTATTCCGCGATTTTGTGTGCAAAAATTGTAACTGTGAAGAAATCAGTCCTAAACAGTTACAAAGTTTTGTATAAATGTCTTTCTGTGTATTGGTGTCGGTCCATATTTCTTCAATGCTTCTATATGGACTGCTGCACCGTATCCCTTATTTGATGCAAATTTATATTCCGGATATATCTTATCATAATCCAGCATAAGTCTGTCTCTTGTCACCTTGGCAACTATACTTGCAGCAGCTATTGAAACACTGCTTGCATCACCTTTGATAATAGGAACCTGCCTGATATCAACCTCAGGTATGGTAACTGCATCATTTAATAGAATATCGGGTTTAACCTTCAATTTACTTATAGCCTCGCGCATGGCAACATAAGTAGCCTGAAGTATATTTATCTCATCAATGAGTTCATGACTTGCATAACCAATCCCTACTGCTACAGCCTCTTTCATTATAACATCATAAAGCTCTTCTCTCTTCTTTTCGGAAAGCTGCTTTGAATCATTTAAATAGAGAATCTGACAATCCTTTGGAAGAATAACTGCACCTGCCACAACCGGTCCTGCCAAAGGGCCGCGACCAACTTCATCGATGCCACATATGTATCCATAGGATTCATACTCTTTTTCATATTTTTTCATTTCTTCTGTTCTAAGCTTTTCTTTTTCAATAGCTTCAATCTGCTTTTGTGCCTTTGCAATTAATGCCTGAACTCCGCTTCTATCATCTTCCATATAATTTTGTATAAAAACAGGCAGCTCATCTATGTTAGCTGCCTGTAATTCAGATTTTATTTCACTAATTTTTTTAGCCATAAATACCTCTCTACTGATGCTTTAACAATCCAAATTTTGAGAATGGAAAAATTCTTATAAATGCTCTTCCTGTTATCTCATCGCGTTTTATATTACCGACTATCATCTCTCTGCTGTCCAAACTGTTATTTCTGTTATCACCCATAACAAAATACTCATCATCAGCTAACTGCACAGGTTCACTTGCTCGTCCAGGATTCATTATGACTTCACGTCCATAGGATTCTTCCAACAATTCGTCATTAATAAAAATCTGACCCTTATCATCAATATAAACTGTTTCACCCGGCAAACCAATGATTCTCTTTATATAATATGTATCTGTACTATGCTGGAATGGAAATACAATAATATCAAATCTCTTCGGATCACTGAAACGATAAGATATCTTATCAACAATCAAATGATCCGAATCACTTAATGTAGATTCCATACTGCTGCCACATACCTGTGTACGCTGACCAACATATGTAATAAAAAGAGTCGCAAAACATACTACTAACAACAAATAAATACTCGTACTTAAAATTTCTTTCAATATTTTAATCAATTTTTCATTCATTTTGCACTTTTATCTCCTATGTCATTATTTGGAAGTTCTAATGTGACCCTGCCAATTCTGCCACTTCTAAAATCTTCAACAAGTATTCCTGAAGCTTTCATTATATCTAATTCTTCACCTTTAAGGAAACATTTTCTGGCTTCACAAATCTTTTCAAGAATATCACAATTACTCATATCTTCAGATATTTCAATCTCATAGCGTTTTTCTAACAATCCGGGATAGTCTTTTATGAGTATACCTATAAGTTCATATGCTAACTCATCTAAATGAATAATCTCATCATTCATCGAACCTATCATTGCCAGATTAAGACCTACTATCTGGTCATCAAATTTGGGCCAAAGAATACCAGGAGTATCCAAAAGCTCTAATCCCTTGTTTAAACGTATCCACTGTTTTCCTTTAGTTACTCCAGGCTTATTTCCTGTTTTTGCACATGCCTTCCCTGCAAAAGAATTAATAAAAGTAGATTTGCCAACGTTAGGAATACCAACCACCATTGCTCTTACAGGTCTGTTTATAATTCCCCTTCTTCTGTCCCTTTCTATCTTTTCTTTACATACTTCCTGAACAACACCCTGAATAGATTTTACTCCTGAACCGGTCTTTGAATTTATTTCAACGGCATGAAAACCTTTTTCCACAAAGTAATCCATCCACAATTTAGTTTTTCTTGAATCAGCTAAATCAGATTTATTCAAAAGAATGAGTCTTGCTTTATTTTTACCAAGTTCATCAATATCAGGATTACGACTACTAACAGGAATTCTGGCATCAATAACTTCAATAACCAAATCTATCAATTTGATGTTCTCCTGCATCATTCTCTTTGCTTTCGTCATATGCCCCGGGTACCACTGATAATTTGCCATCTGTATATATCCTTTCAAATCATTTTATTCAACAAAACCTAATTCACTGTCGTTTAATGCCATTTTAAACCAGGCTTTTCCTATCATATAATCTTTTTTTACACAGCCAATATTGGCAGAACGACTGTCTTCACTATTATTACAATTATCGCCTATAACAAAATATTCGTCTTCTTTAAGTGTCAATTCATTTTCAAGCAATCCTGCTTCTGCTATCTTGTCATTAAAAAACTCCTCTACTGCCACTTCATTAACATAGAGCTTACCACCTTTTATCTTAAGCTTATCACCAGGAACTCCTACAACTCTTTTAACATAATAATGTGATTTTTCATTTCCATTTGGAAGAAAAACCACTACATCTCCAAATTTTGGCTGTGAAACCCTATATACTATTCTGTCTAAATATATTTCCTGTCCATTATATAAGCTTGGCTCCATAGAAGGTCCAATAACGCTGGTCTTCATTCCAACACAAAATACAATTACAACAGCAAAAAGCATTGAAGCAAATATCCAGAAAATCCAACTAAATATTTCTTTTATAAGATTCATATTTAATTTTTTCTTTTTTTGGTAAAATGTCAATCCTTTTCTTCTTGCCATAAAATAAAACCATACTTTCTTCAAATTCTGCGAATTTGTGCAAAGCACAAATTTGCCATGTGCAAAAACTTCCGATTATGGTTTTTGCACACTATTTTGAGTAAACATATTTCTATTAATTATACTCCTCTTTTGTATTCTAATGCAATACAAATTGAACGCTAAAAATTTCTATGAAAATTTATATAAAAAATTTTAAAAAAAGGATACCGATTTACGATATCCTTTTTGGGTATGATGAACTATTAAAAATAATTATTTAACAAGCTCTTTAAC
>JAFPAQ010000143.1 GCA_017424235.1 Lachnospiraceae bacterium
GAATGTTATTGAGATTGTAAGTAAGACTCTTTATCGAAATCCAGTTGATTTAAGTAAAAATAACATAGTTAAGAAAGATATTGTCCTTAATTCGGAACAATCTTATATAGTTGATTCATTTTATGATGATTATATTAATGATATAAGAAAGACATATCTTTTGCATGGAATTACTGGTAGTGGTAAGACTTGCGTATATATAGAAATGATAAAAAGAGTTATAGAAATAGGGAAGAAAGTTATAGTACTTATTCCGGAAATAGCGCTTACTTATCAGACTGTTAATAGGTTTTATAGTGAATTTGGTGATAGAATATCCATTATGAATTCAAGGTTGTCTGCAGGAGAAAGATATGACCAGTATCTTCGTGCGAAAAACGGCGATATAGATATAATGATAGGACCACGTTCTGCATTATTTACGCCTTTTGATGATTTGGGACTTATTATTATGGATGAAGAACATGAAAGTAGTTATAAAAGTGATTCGTCTTGTAAGTATCATGCAAGGGAAGTTGCAATAAAAAGAGCGCAGATAGAAGGCGCAAGTGTTGTACTTGGTTCAGCTACTCCATCGCTTGAATCTTATTATAGGGCAAATAAAGGTGATATTAAGCTGTTTGAACTGAAGAACAGACTTGCTGGTGGAAAGCTTCCTAAAGTATATATAGAAGATTTGAGAGAAGAATTAAAGAGTGGAAACAGATCAATATTTAGCAGACATTTACATGAACTTTTAGAAGACAGGCTAAAAAAAGGCGAACAGAGCATGCTCTTTCTGAATCGTCGGGGATATGCAGGATTTGTTTCATGCAGGTCATGTGGATATGTTATGAAATGTCCACATTGTGATGTTTCTTTGTCTGAACATACAGATTCATTTAGGCGGACAAGCAGGCTTGTCTGTCATTATTGTGGATATGAGACTGGGGCTGTTTCTTTATGTCCGGAGTGCGGTTCTAAGTATATTTTGGGCTTTAGGGCGGGGACACAGCAGATAGAGGAGCTGCTTCAAAGAGAATTTCCAACTGCAAGAATTCTTAGAATGGATGCAGATACTACGAAGAACAAGGACAGTTATCAGGAAATACTGTCAAAATTTGCAAATGAAGAAGCTGATATTCTTGTAGGAACGCAGATGATAGTAAAAGGACATGACTTTTCAAAGGTAACACTTGTGGGAATATTGGCAGCAGACATGTCACTTCATGCAAGTGATTATCGCGCTGGTGAACGAACCTTTCAGTTGCTTACCCAGGCTGCTGGAAGAGCAGGGCGTGGAGTGCTTGAAGGTGAAGTTGTTATACAAACATATCAACCGGATAATTATGCTATAACATATGCAGCAGCACAGGATTATAAAGGATTTTATTCAGAAGAAATAGCATACAGGGAGTTAATGATGTATCCGCCAGTCGCACAGATGATGGCAGTGCTGATAATGTCTGAAGCTGATATTGTTGTGAAGGAACATGCACAAAATATTGCAGATACAATAAAAGAATGCTTTAAAGAACAAAGACCGCAGGTAATAGGACCATCTGAAGCAGCAATAGGAAAAATAAATGACATATACAGAAGGGTTGTTTATATTAAACATAGAGATTATGATGTACTGGTAAATATAAAAGATAAAATTGAAAATATGATAACTGAGTTGGAATGGAATAAGGAAAGTATTCAGATAGATTTCAATCCAATAAATAATTATTAAAATTTGATTATATTCAAGATGGAGGAAGAAATGGCAATAAGAACAATTAGAGAAATAGGAGATCCTGTTTTAAACAAAGTATCGAAAGAGGTTAAGGAAATTACACCAAGAATAAATGAACTCATAGATGATATGTTTGAGACTATGTATGAAGCTAATGGTGTTGGTCTTGCAGCACCACAGGTAGGTATATTGAAGCGTATTGTTGTAATTGATACTACCGGTGAAGATCCAATTTTACTTATCAATCCCAAGATTGTGGAAGTAAGAGGGGAACAGACCGGTAATGAGGGATGTCTTAGTGTACCCGGCAAAACAGGAATTGTTACAAGACCAAACTATGTAAAGGTTGTTGCACAGGATGAGAATTTGCAGACTTTTGAGATTGAAGGCGAAGAATTACTGGCAAGAGCATTTTGCCATGAACTCGAACATCTTGATGGTCATCTTTATGTTGAAAAGGTTGAAGGTGATTTAATGGATGTAGAACCGTATGATGACGATGATTATGAAGAATAGCAGAAAATGTAACTGTTCAACAGGTCTGCGCAGATACTGTGCTGACTGTGAGAAAAAATAGTGGAAATGCGATAATTTATAAATTCGAAAGGACAGGTTTTTGTTAGATTATGAAAGTTGTATTTATGGGAACACCTGATTTTGCAGTTGGTGCGTTAGAAGCGATTATAAAAGCAGGACATGAAGTTACAGCAGTTGTAACACAGCCGGATAAACCAAAAGGAAGAAGTGGACAGATGCAGTTTCCACCTGTTAAGGAATGTGCTTTAAAATATAATATTCCTGTATTTCAGCCTGTAAAGATAAAGACAGCTGAATCTATTGAAGAGTTGAAAAAGTTAGAAGCTGATGCCTTTATAGTAGCAGCATTCGGCCAGATATTGTCAAAGGAAATATTGGAAATGCCGAAATATGGCTGTATAAATATTCATGCCTCGCTCCTTCCAAAATATCGTGGAGCGGCTCCTATAAACTGGTGTATTATTGACGGTGAGGAACAGACTGGTGTTACAATAATGCAGATGAATGAAGGCATAGACACTGGTGATATCCTTACAACAAAAGTAGTTGATATTGATAAGAAAGAAACTGCAGAAAGTCTTTTTGATAAGCTTGCAAAAGCTGGGGCTGAGCTTATTGTAAAAACACTTCCAATGATTGAAAATGGAGAGATAATTCCTGTAAAGCAGGATTCCGATAAGGCAAGTTTTGCTAAAATAATGAATAAGTCATTAGGAAATATCGACTGGTCACAGAAAGCAGTAGTAATAGAGAGGCTTATACGAGGATTGAATTCATGGCCAAGTGCATATTCGTATTTTAAGGACAAGAGTCTGAAAATATGGGATGCCGATGTTATTTCACATGATACACTTAAGCTTGATACAGAGTTAGAACCTGGTACAATCTTAGCTGTGACAAAGGACTATTTTGATGTTGCCTGTGGAGAGGGAGCATTAAGAATACGTGAACTTCAGCTTGAAGGAAAAAAGAGAATGGATACTAAGACATTTCTTTTAGGAAATCAAGTCGAGATAGGAATGAAATTGCAGAGTAACAGACTGTAAAACAAAAACTTATTAAGCCATTTATACGGCAGAATGTGAGGAACAATGAAATCTCAGGAAAATGTAAATATTCGTATGCTTGTTCTTGAAATGCTTCTTACTGTGTCTGACAAATCTCAGCAAGATGCTTCCCAACCTGCGTATTCACACATTGTTGTAAGAGATGTGTTAAATAAATACAACTATCTTTCTCAAAAGGAGAAAGCCTTTATTAAGAGACTGTTTGAAGGTACTCTTGAGAGAATGATAGAGCTTGATTATGTTATTAATGTTTTTTCAAAGGTTAAGGTCAATAAACAAAAGCCTGTTATCAGAACTATTTTGAGAATGGGTGTCTATCAGATTTTGTATATGGATGCAGTGCCTGATTCGGCAGCATGTAATGAAGCTGTGAAGCTTGCACAGAAAAAGGGATTTGCAACCTTAAAAGGATTTGTAAATGGAATATTAAGAAATATTTCAAGAAATAAAGACAGTATAGAATATCCGGATCCTAAGTCAGATTTTGAATACTATTTGTCTGTCAAGTATTCTATGCCGGACTGGATTGTCAGTATGTGGATAGAGCAGTTAGGCAGAGAAAAAACAGAAAATGTATTAGAAGGACTTCTGAAAGAGCATCCGGTTACTGTACGTTTCAGGGAAGAAGGTACATTCATTGAAAAATTTGAAAATGTATTAACTGATCAGGGCGGAAGTATGGAGCAGCATTCATATCTTCAATATGCATATAAAATAACAAAAACAGATGATATTACTCAATTGCCGGGATATGAAACTGGAAATTTTCTTGTACAGGACGTAAGCTCTATGCTTGCGGTTGAAGCTGTAGTAAAATCTTTTGTTGATGTAAATGGCTTAGAAAAAGATGAGAAAATTCAAGTGCTTGATATATGTGCAGCACCCGGTGGAAAGTCTATGCTTATAGCAGATTTGTTGAAAAAAGCCGGTATCGACTGCCATGTGGAAGCAAGGGATATATCCGAAAATAAAACCTGTATAATGAATGAGAATTTTGAAAGATGTGGTTTTGACAATGTTAGAGCAAACTGTTTTGATGCTACTTCAATAGATGAAGAATGGATTGGTAAAGCGGACATTGTTATTGCAGATGTACCTTGTTCAGGACTTGGTGTTATTGGAAAGAAGAGAGACATAAAATACAAAATGTCAAAGCAGTCCGTAGATGCAATTACTGAGCTTCAGGAAAATATTCTTGATGTTGCATATCAATACTTAAAGAAAGACGGATTACTTTTATTCAGCACATGTACAGTTAATAGTGTAGAAAATGATAAACATTTCGAGTGGCTGAAAAACGAAAAGAATATGACAGCAGTGTCATTGGAAAAATATTTTCCACAACTTATTTATGCAGATACAGCTAATGAAGGATATATACAGTTATTACCGGGAATACATGATACAGATGGATTTTTCTTTAGTGTGTTAAAAAAATAATTGTAGCTGTTCAAAAAGAAGTTCTTCGCAGTTACAAGAAATTTATATTAATAGAGGAAGGTAGAACATTGGATATAAAAAAAGATATAAAATCATTATCACTTTCTGAATTGAAAGCTGAAATGGAGTTGATAGGCGAAAAAGCGTTCAGGGCAAAACAGTTATATGAATGGATGCATGTTAAGCTCGCCAGAGACTATGATGAAATGACAAATATTTCAAATAATCTTAAGCAAAAGATAAAAGATAAATATGAATATACGTCTTTAAAGAAATTAATGGTACAGACATCAAAGATAGATGGTACTAAGAAATATCTTTTTGAGTTATCTGATGGGAACCTTGTTGAGAGTGTATGGATGAAATATCATCATGGCAATTCAGTTTGTATTTCTTCACAGGTTGGTTGCAGGATGGGGTGCAGGTTCTGTGCGTCTACTCTTGATGGGCTTGAAAGAGGACTGCTTCCATCAGAAATGCTCGATCAGATATATGCAATATCAAGAGATACTGGAGAAAGGGTTTCTAATGTTGTGGTTATGGGAACAGGCGAACCACTTGACAATTATGATAATCTGTTAAAATTCATTTATATGCTTACGGATGAGAATGGATTAAATATAAGCCAGCGTAATATTACAGTTTCTACTTGTGGGATAGTTGAAAATATGAAGAGACTTGCAGATGAACAATTACAGATAACTCTGGCACTTTCACTTCATGGTTCAACTCAGGAAAAGAGGCAGGAACTTATGCCTATAGCAAGAAAATATTCAATAAATGAAGTAGTTGATGCCTGTAGATATTACTTTGAAAAAACAGGGAGAAGAATTACTTTTGAGTATAGTCTGGTTGGTGGTATCAATGATACAGATGAAGATGCAGATAACCTTTGCCAATTAATTGGTGGTCTAAACTGCCATATTAATCTTATACCTGTTAATCCGATTAAGGAAAGAGAATATGTTGAATCTGAAAAGAAGGATATTCAGAATTTTAAAAATAAGCTTGAAAAAAAACATATTAATGTTACCATAAGAAGGGAAATGGGGAGAGATATAGATGGCGCATGTGGACAACTGCGTAGAAGGATTGGAGGACAAAAGTGAAATTTTTTTCTTTAACCGATGTTGGAAGACGACGAGAAATTAATGAGGATAGTGTCTATACATCAGGTACATTTGTAGGAAATATACCTAATCTGTTTATTGTTGCTGATGGAATGGGTGGACATAATGCAGGAGATTATGCTTCACAGAACACAGTTAAAAAAGTGGTTGAAGTCATAGAACAGTTAAGTGAAGAACATGATGTTGAAAATCTTATGGAAAAAGCCATTGATGCGGCAAACAGTTACATATACAAAAAGTCCAGGATGGATAGAAGACTTAAAGGAATGGGAACAACATTAGTTTTAGTTTCATGCGTTGGCGACACTGCTACTATAGCTAATGTTGGAGATAGCAGGCTGTATGTAGTAAATGATTCCATAAAACAGATAACAAGAGACCATTCGTTAGTTGAAGAGATGATAGAGCTTGGTGGCATTGCTAGAGAAGAAGCAAGAAATCATCCGGACAAAAATATAATTACAAGAGCTATTGGAGTAAAAGAGTATGTACTTGTAGATTTTTTTGAGTTGAAGCTTAAGAAAGATGACAAGCTTTTGCTATGCTCAGATGGATTAACAAATATGCTCAAAGACACAGAAATACATCATATAATCAGTGAAAACAAAGATATTTGTGAAGCTGGTAAAATACTTGTTGATAAGGCAAATGAAAATGGTGGACGAGATAATATATCAGTGGTTCTTGTAGAGCCGTTTGGAGGTCAGGATGATTAGATTAGGAATGTTGATTGGCGACCGCTATGAGATTCTTGAAAAAATCGGTACCGGCGGTATGGCAGATGTATATAAGGCTAAAGATTTAAAGCTTAATCGATTTGTCGCAGTAAAAGTTTTGAAACAGGAATTTTCAGAGAATACTAATTTTGTATCAAAATTCAGAGTTGAGGCTCAGGCGGCAGCGGGGCTTATGCATCCTAATATTATTAATGTGTATGACGTTGGAGAAGAGGATGGCATTCACTATATAGTGATGGAATTAATAGAAGGCATTACTTTAAAGAAGTATATCGAAAAAAAAGTAAGACTTTCTACAAAAGAGGCTATCAGCATTGCCATTCAGGTTGCAATGGGAATTGAGGCTGCGCATAACAACCACATTATTCATAGAGACATCAAGCCACAAAACATTATGATATCCAAAGAAGGAAAAGTTAAAGTAACTGATTTTGGAATAGCTAAGGCAGCAACCAGTAATACAATTACATCAAATGTAATGGGATCAGTGCATTATACATCTCCGGAACAGGCCAGAGGTGGTTTTTCTGATGAAAAAAGTGATATATATTCAATGGGTATAACTTTGTTTGAAATGCTTACAGGACGTGTTCCATTTAATGGAGATACCACTGTGGCAGTTGCGATAAAGCATATACAGAATGCAATGCCATCCTTAAGGGATTATGTATCAGATGTTCCTGTCGGAGTAGAAAACATTGTTATGAAATGTACGCAGAAAAGTCCGGACAGGCGTTATCAGAATATGTCAGATATGATTAAGGACTTAAAGCATTCTCTCATTAATCCTAATGATGTTATAGCAAAGCTTGATGAGATGGATGAAGTTGGTAAGACTCGAGTGGCACCAAATGTAAATGGTGATTCCGGTATAAATGACAATACTCAGAATAATTTTGAAAGAGTAAACGCGAATACAAATTTTATTAACACAAAGGATGTAAATAATGCCGTATCCAATAGAAATGTTTATTCAAATCAAAATTATGATGATTATAGAAGTTCGCAAAAAGCTGCAAGTGTTTTGGACACTGTATGGGAAGACAGAGTGCCTAAAAGAGAGGCATATGCGGATGAAGCGGATTTGGAGGCAATTCCAAGTCAGACAAAATCTGTAAAAAGACAAGCAGATAAACCTCAGATAAAAACAGATACCAATAAAAAGACTGTAAGCAAAAAAAGTACAAATAATAAGCCTGTTCAGTCATCAAACACTGCAAAAAACAAAAATTCGAAAAATAATAAAAATAAATCAAACAGTAAAAAAACGGTTGCTAATAATAAAAAGCAGAACTATACAAAAGTAAATAATGCTAAAAGTAATATGTATGATTATTATGAGTCAGAGGAGTATGCTCAGGAAACAGTAAATCGTCAAAATGCTCGTGATATGGATTATGGTGATAGCGGGTATGATAATATAGAGTATGATTATAATCCCAAGGCTGAAAAAATAACTACAATATTTACTGTCATAGCTGCTGTTATTATAGGTGTAATATTGTTGTATTTTGCGGGCAAAGCTACAGGAATATTTGAACAGCTGGATAAGAATGGATTACCTGGTAATGTAAAAGAAGATGCTGAAAGAGCAGTCATGCCTGAGTTTGTAAATGTTGATGTTAAAGAGGTTAAGGCATCATTGAACTCCGTTGGACTTGGTTGCAAAACAGTGTATACAGAGACTACACAATATGCAAAAGACAGAGTTATTTCTGCGGCACTTGAGGATGGTCAGACTGTTCTTGCAAATGATAAAATACTCTTAAATACAACAATTGTCCTGACTGTAAGTGCAGGAGCAAATGGTATTGATGTTCCGGACGTTATTGGTTCAACAGAAGCAGAAGGAACAGTTACACTTACCAATGCCGGATTTAAAGTACTTAGAAAAGACGAATTTTCAACAGAATTTCCTAAAGGTCAGATAATCAATCAGTCGCCTGAAGGAAATTCAATAGCTGCCCTGGAGTCTGAAGTAACAATAGTAATAAGTAAGGGAACAAGTGATGTACAGGTAAGAATGCCGGAGGTTTTAGGAAAAACAAAAGAGGCTGCTATTAGTACAATTGAAGCATCTAATCTTGTTGTTGGACAGATTGATGAGTCATATAGTTCTGAATATCCGGAAGGTCAGATATGCTATCAGAATTATAATGCAGGTTCAAATATAGCAGAGGGAACAGTAGTTGATCTTAAGATAAGCATAGGCAGTGAAGTTACTACATATAGCTGTAATCTTTCTGTGGATGCTCCATCAGACTATATTGGTGGTAATGCAGAGGTAATTCTTACAACAGCAGATGGTTCGCAACAGCTGTGGTATGGTCAGACAGCTACATTTCCGGTAGCAATTAATATTTCAAATATTAATAGTGCATCGGCATATGGAATTGTTACTATTTCGTATTTGAAGAATGTTGAAGAAATCGTAACAGATGCTGAAGGAAATCAAAGTACACAGGTTACTCAGCAGATAGCACAGATTCAAAATAATGTTCAGTTTACCAAAAATTAGCCAAGGGTAGAAATGGAAGTATAATGCAGGGTAAAATAATAAAAGGAATTGCAGGATTTTATTATGTGCACATATCTAAAAAAGGTATATATGAATGCAAGGCAAAAGGAATATTCCGAAAAGAAAATATAAAACCATTAGTTGGTGATAATGTAGAAATAGAAATAACTGACCAGAAGGAATTTAAAGGTAATATTATTGAAATATTACCAAGAAAAAGTGAACTGATACGTCCGGCAGTTGCTAATATTGATCAGGCGCTTATCATATTTGCGATGTCTAAGCCTGAGCCTAATTATAATTTGTTAGACAGATTTCTGCTTATGATGAAAAAGCAGGGGCTTGATTGTATAATCTGTTTTAATAAGAGAGATATTGCAACTAAACAGGAGAGGGAAAATATTCAGAAGATATATGAAAACAGTGGTTGCAGAGTAATATTTGCAAGTGCATTAAAAAAAGAGGGTATTGATGAAATCATAAATATCCTTGATGGAAAAACTACCGCGGTTGCCGGACCAAGCGGTGTGGGAAAATCTTCAATAGTAAATTGCCTGCAACGTCAAATAAAGATGGAAACAGGTGCAATCAGTGAAAAAATTGAGAGAGGTAAGCACACAACGAGACATTCAGAGCTTATTACGATTTCGGACAACACATATATCATGGATACACCTGGATTTAGTTCATTATCTTTATTTGATATTGAAAAGGACGAGCTGAAGGATTATTTTCCGGAATTTAATGAGTATGAAGATGATTGCAGATTTTTGACCTGTGCTCATATTCATGAGCCGGTATGTGGTGTAAAGGAGGCAATTGAAAGGGGAGATATCAGTAAGGTTCGCTATGATAATTATGTAGCTTTTTATGAAGAACTTAAAGAGAAAGAGAAGAGGAAATATTAATTATGAATTATTTAGCACCATCAATTTTAGCAGCTGATTTTTGTGAACTTGGAAAACAGATAAAAGAAGTCGAACAAGCAGGAGCACAATATCTTCATTTTGATATAATGGATGGAATGTTTGTACCATCTATATCATTTGGAATGCCGGTTTTGGAATCAATAAAGCCATGTACTCAAATGTTTATTGATGCACATATGATGGTAGTTCAGCCTGAAAGATATATAGATGATCTTGCAAAGAGTGGAGCTGATGGAATAACAATACATGTTGAAGCCTGTGACTGTATAGAAGAGACCTTAAAGAAAATAAAATCTCTTGGACTTAAGGCAGGTATTGCAATCAATCCACCTACTCCGGTAAGTGAGATAATACCATATATTGGAATGGCTGATATGGTTCTTGTGATGACTGTAAATCCCGGATTTGGAGGTCAGAAATATATTTCTGAATGTACAGATAAAATCAGAGAAATAAGAAGAGTAATAGATGAAAAATATCCGGATGTTCTTTTACAGATTGATGGTGGTGTAAATCTTGATAATTTACAGATGAATCTTGATGCAGGTGCAAATGTTATTGTTGCAGGTTCAGCTGTATTTAAAGGAAATATCAAGGAAAATACTTTAAAATTCTTAAATATTTTAGGTTAATGTAAAAATATTTTGGGTTGCATTTTGTATACAATTTGTTACTATTCTAAGTGAGTATCATTATTTTGGGATGCTCACTTATTTTTTTACGTTATAGGAAATTGCGACAGTGTAGTGTTAATATGTGCAGAGAGGTTAAAAAATATGAGCGAAAATAAAACCAGAACATCAAGAATTTCTCCTGATAAAAATATTAATAAGGATTATTTATACCCAACCTTTGATAATAATGAAATATTAAAAGAAAAGAAAACAGGGCATTTGCCGGCTATGGGCTGGAACAGCTGGAATGCATTTGGAAGTAATAACACAGAAGCATTGACTTTGGCAATGGCAGATAAGCTGGTTGAACTTGGACTTGATAAGCTGGGTTACAAATATGTTGTATTAGATGATGGCTGTTACAAGTCGGAGAGAGTAAATGACAGATTAACTAATGAGACTTTTAAGTTTCCAAATGATTTTAAAACTCTTTCCAAAAAGTTGCATGATAAAGGCTTAAAATTTGGAATGTACAATGATATAGGAACAAACCTTTGTGCCGGAAGCGCAGTTGGAACCTGTGGATTTGAGGATTGGGATGCAAAAAGCTATATTGATTGGGATATTGATTTCCTGAAAGTAGATAATTGTTATTATTTATGGGATAATGCTACTTTTTCAAATCCTGAAAATGCTAAATATACTTATGCGCCTAATATAAAAGCTGTTAAAGTTGTTGGTAATGGCTTTTGCAAAGAATTAGATGCCTGCAAAGATGGTACCCTTTTAGGAAGAGGAGCATATATACACAAAAATGGTTATGTTACTAATATTGGTACTTTTGATGGAACAAATGTCGGTCCTACTCCAATTGGTGATCAGAGCGGAGAGCTTTCATTTAATTTTAATATAGCGGAGGCAGGAGAATATGAAATATATGTAACTTATGCTACAGGACGTGAAACAGAGGTTGGAGAATGGCTTCAGGTTGCTGTTGGCAACAAAGAAAATGAAGTGCGCTATTTTGATGACCTTCTTCCTGCAACAGCCGATAAAGAGACCTTTGAGCAGTCAAAGGCAATAGTTGTAAAATTAAATAAAGGTGATAATATAATCAGACTTATGAATCACAGAAGACAGGAGAATGTTATTAATTCATATGCAGCTATGTTTTATGGTTTATATGAAGCAGCACCTGAAAAAGATATTTTGTTATCTATTTGTGAGTGGGGTAAAACTCAGCCACACAATTGGGGATATAAGCTTGGCAATTCATGGAGAATTTTGAATGATATTACCTTTAATGTTGGCTCAGATGGCGATCCGGGTAAAGCAAGATGGACTGATCCGGGCACAGCAAGTATTACTTCTCAGTATAACAAGGCAGTAGTAATGGATGAATTTGCAGGACTTGAAAAGGGCTGGAATGATCCGGATATGCTTGTGATAGGTATGGACGGAGTTACGGATACCATGAGCAAAACACATATGACAATGTGGTGTATGATGAATTCGCCTTTAATGCTTGGAATGGACTTAAGAAAAGTAAATAAGGGTGATAATATTTATAATATTATAGCAAATAAAGAATTGATTGCTTTAAATCAGGATAAGTTGGGAATACAGGCAAAGAGAGTATATTGTTCAATCGCAGAAAGTGATCCTGACAAGATATATATTACAAATAATGATAGAATTGATATACTTGCAAAACCATTAGCTGATGGTGATTTTGCTCTTTCATTTATTAATTTAAGTGATAATAGGTTTACTGAAAATTGTGAGATAAGTAAAGATACAATATTATCATTTATTGGAAATAAAATGACCAATGCTGGTGAAATAAAAAATGCATCAAAATTTGTATTAAAGGATTTGTGGACAGGAAAAGAAGCTATAGTTGAAGATGGTGTATTTTCTGTTAAGAAGCTTGAACCTTATGATAATTTAACAGTCAGAGTATCAATTAAAAGATAGTGGAGATGCTATGGAAAGTGATCATATTCTTACGGTCAGAGAATTTGTAAATATACTGTTAGAAAGCATTTATATTAATAATAAATCATATGATTCCTTTGATGATATTGATGTTTTATATAAGGCACAGCGTATGGGAATAATAGAAGACTTTGATTTATTGAGTGCTGATAATCCAATAAGCAAACGAAATGTTGCCAGAATTGTTCATAATACATTGACTAAAATTATTAATGAAAAGGATGAAGATGACTGGTCAGTAGCACAATATTTGAAAGATATTTATGATTGTCACAGATGTGTTGCGTATATAGCACAGGTATATGCAAAAGGAATTATTCCGGGTAAAAGCAAAGTTCTTTTTGGTAATCATGAAACTGTTGATTATTCTACAGCAAAGACCATAATAGACAGGTTATGGAATACACAAAACAGAATTGCTCCTGCAAAGATTGAAAGAGCTAAAATCAATATAGTGCGGTTAAGTGAATTGGATGAATATCTTATCAATATGACTGATTATATTATAATAGATGTGCGAGACAGGGAAACATATTTGCTAAATCCAGTTATCGAGGGTAGCATAAATATTCCATTAAAGCATATATATTTAAATCCATACATGGTACATACAGACAAGAATATTAAGATAATTCTATTTTGTGAAGATGGATATTTGAGTGAATTGTCTGCAAAAATCTTAGTAGACCATGGTTATATAAATGTAGATATATGTCATGAGTAAAATGCGTATTTTGCGCATTTTACTCATTTAGTTTTTTATTAAATGAAATATAGTTAGTATTAAAGATACTTTTTCAGTCCGTCGCGAAGCTTCTCTTCTATATCAATAAGGTCCCGGCATATACTGGTTGCAGGCTGTTCAGCATTGCTGTACTGATTAAGATATTTGTGAAGTGATTTTACGCCCATATCACAGCCTTGGGTAATCAAGTCAGCTACTGTGTTATCACTGTCATTCATACTAAGCTTCATATTGGTTTTAAACCATGACATACTTTTGGCTATAGGATTTGGCTCCTTTTCGGAACTGTTATTCTGTTCTAATAGGCTGTGCAAGTCATTTCCTAATTTCTCATGATGTTTTTTACTTTCCATAAGAAGATCCATCAATTCTTTATCAGACACTTTATCACGTACATCATCTATTGCGCTAACAGCCATCTTTGTACCGGCATCACATTCCTTTAATAATTTGATAGAATCATTATTTAACATGTTTATCACAATTCCTTTCTAAAAAATATCATTAATCCAGGTCATTTTTAGTTTATCCTGTATTTGCACTTTTCATTCAAATGATGATATAATATTAAAGAAAATTATCACTTTTTAATTTTATTTTAATCTTAGAACCATATTTATTTAATTTTTGAGGGATATTATATCATCATCAGCTGAGAACAAAATAAAAATATTGAAAGGTATGGTAAAGACTATGGAAAATTATGAAAAGGTGGAAAAATTAAGAGAGCGTGCAAATGTAACTTATGAAGAAGCAAAACAGGCATTAGAGGAATGTAACTGGGATATACTTGATGCAATTATTCTTCTTGAAAAGTCTGGTAAGGCAAAAGCACCTCAACAGGAAAGTGTATTTACACAGAAGGAAAGCAAGAACATTAATATCGAAGTTGATGAAGAAAAGAAAAGCTCAATAGGTGATACTTTTAAGAGATTTGGAAACTGGATCATGGAGCTTATAGAGAAAGGTAATAATAATAGTTTCTGTGTAATAAAAGAAACAAAAGAGATTTTTAAAGTGCCTGTTACAGTGTTGGTTTTATTCTTGTTTTTTGCATTTTGGGTCGTGGTTCCATTATTAATTGTAGGTCTTTTCTTTAATATGAGATATCAGTTTGTGGGACCCAATATGCATTCTGTTGATATTGACATAAACAAGGCAATGGATGCAGCAGCAGATGCAACAGATAATATCAAAGCAGAATTTAATAATGCTGTTTCAAAGGAAGAAAAATAATAAGGTGGAATCGTTAATGGGAAATAGTATTCTTATTGTAGAGGATGAAGAAAAAATCAGCAGATTTTTGGAGCTTGAGCTTAAGCACGAAGGATATTTGGTTGACAAGGCAGCAAATGGAAGAGATGGTCTTGAAAAAGCTATGACCGGCAAGTTTGATCTTATGGTTTTAGATGTAATGCTTCCTGAATTAAATGGATTTGAAGTATTACGACGTATAAGAAAGTCAGAAAATCAAGTTATAGGAATGATGCCGATAATTATGCTTACCGCAAGAGATGCAGTCATGGATAAAGTGGCGGGACTTGATGGTGGCGCTGATGACTATATGACGAAGCCTTTTGCGATAGAGGAACTGCTTGCAAGGATACGTCTTGCATTAAAGAAGCGAGAGGTAAGCTCAGCAAAGGAAAAAAGCAGCATTATTGAGTGCAAGGGTCTTACTATGGATCTGAAAAGATATGAAGTTCGCTATAATGGGGATACTATTGAACTTACACACAGAGAATTTGAAATATTGAAGGTACTGCTTGAAAATAAAAACATTGTAGTAACGAGAGATACATTACTTGAAAAGGCTTGTGGATATGATTATATGGGTGAAACAAATGTTATTGATGTTTATGTAAGATATCTGAGAAGTAAATTAGATGATGTCTATAATGTCAAGTGGATTCAGACAGTACGTGGAGTAGGATATGTCATTAAGGAGGATAATTAATGCATATCCTTTCTTTTGATTTTTATGATTAAATTGGAGTGGATATATTTTGGATAATAAGAATATACAGGAACAAAAGAATAAAAAAAATAATCTTTTGAAAGTAAGTTCAATAGCCAGAAAAATCAGTATTAAAAATGTGTTGCATTTATTTGGTTCCTATTTATGGATGGATGTTCTTTTGGTTATAGGTATGACTGCTTCTTTTGTTTATGGGTTGGATTTAAAATTCTTAGGTGATTTTTCGTTGACACGATACAGGTCTTTAGCCATAAATGACTCTATTCATGATATAATATATACCGTAGGATTAAAGGGAGACGGTGATTTTTATCAAATTGATATTGGTGAATGGGTGTATATTTTTTCAGTGGCAGGTTGCATTTTTGCAGGACTTCAGATATGGAATCTTTTTAGAGAATATTTTAATGGCGTGAAAAGAGTAAGACATGAACTTAGACCGCTTAATGAACTTGCACTCAAGGCATACCAGCTGAGTAATATTTCGTTTGATGATATTCAAAAAGATGATAATAAAACTTTTGATAATAAAAAGAATAAAGAAATAAAGATAGATGAGACAAAATACCACAATCTTGAAGATGCGATTACTAGGCTTAAGGTTGAAAAGCCGGATGCAAAAATTCATGTTAAGGATAAGGAATTGCAGGGAATTGAATCAGCAGTTAATGATCTTCTGGACAGAATGAGAGAGTCATACAGGCTACAGACTCAGTTTGTATCAGATGCTTCTCATGAACTTAGAACTCCTATTGCCGTTATTCAGGGATATGTTAATATGCTTGACAGATGGGGAAAAGATGATGAGGAAGTACTTAATGAATCTATTGAGGCTATAAAAAATGAAGCAAATCATATGCAAAAATTAGTTGAACAGTTATTGTTTTTGGCAAGGGGAGATTCTAACAGGCAAAAGCTTGATATGAAAGTACAAAACCTTAATGCAATAATGCAGGAAGTTTTTGAAGAATATTTGATGATTGATGAAAAACATAAATATTCATTTAAAGAAGAAGGCTGTGCATGGGTGTATGGAGATATTGATATGCTTAAACAGTCTGCGAGAATTCTTATTGATAATTCTGTTAAATACACTTCTGAGAATGGAAGAATTGATATAAAAGTAGGTGTTAATTTACAGGGGAAAGCTTTTTATAGTGTGCAGGATGAAGGAATTGGTATGTCAGAAAATGATGTACAGCATATTTTTGACAGATTTTACAGAGCAGATTCGGTGAGAAACAGTAGTACTGGTGGAACCGGTTTGGGACTTGCGATTGCAAAATGGATAGTTGATAAGCATGAAGGATATTATGAAATTGTAAGCAGAGAACAGCTTGGGACAAGGATAATTGTGTATTTTGATGCCTGTTCAGAACATGACGATATGGTAAAAAAAGGATAAAATTTTTGTATTTTTTTATTGTTTTATATTTATGTTGATGTTAAACTATTATCGTTAATCAGATTTAGTATAAAAAAATAATTATACTATTTGCAGGCAGATTAAGCTAATTTCATTGATTATGATAGTGATGCACAGTAGATAAAATAAACTATGTTCAAGGAGGTACAAATGCATAAGTTATTTGCATGTAAAAAAGAAAAGAAAGCCACATTAAGTACAAGAATCAAGACTATTGCCATAGCATTTGCGATGTCAGTTATGACGTTAATGCCGACTATGTATACATATGCTGCACCACAGGAGGTCGCACAGGCTGCTATTGGTATTGATGTATCTAAATATCAGGGGGTTATTGATTGGAAACAGGTAGCGGCTTCAGGTGTTCAGTTTGCAATGATACGTGTAGGATATAGAACACAAAGTGAAGGTATTCTGACAGAAGATCCATTTGCCAGATATAACCTTCAGGAAGCTCAAAAAGCAGGAATAAAAGTAGGAGTATATTTCTTTTCTACAGCGGTGACAGCTCAGGAAGCAATAGAAGAAGCAGAGTGGACATGTAATTTGATTGATAAGTACAATATTACATTTCCTGTTGCGTATGACTGTGAAGGATATCTTAAGGCAACAAGCAGACAGTATCCTTTAGACCGAGCTTGCAGAACAGCACTTGCAATTACATTTCTTGATACAGTAGCGGCAAGAGGATATACACCAATGTTTTATAACTGTAAGAGTTCTATGGATTTTAACAGGGATTGGGATATGTCTGTACTTGCATCCAGATATAAGGTGTGGGTTGCATCATATCCTGCTGTAACATTTCCGATGATTCCTTGTAATTATGCCGGCGTACATAGTATGTGGCAATATACAAGCAGTGGTGCAGTTGCAGGTATAATGGGAAATGTAGATATGAATGTTTCTTACTTCAATTATACAGAAATAGCAGCTCCTAAAAATAATTCGGGGGCAACTTTGGTAACTGCTCCATCACCGATAGTAGCACCGGTACCAATAGCTCAGATACAGTTTGCAGATGTTAATGAAGTTGTTACAACTACAGCAACAGATTTGAATCTCAGATCTGTTCCTGATGCATCAAGTGAAAGTACTATTGTTGGTAAGCTTAAGCCTGGTGATATGATGTTTAGAACAGGAATAGGCAATAATGGATGGTCAAGAGTAATTGTTAACAATCAGATATACTATGTTTCATCTCAGTATCTTACAAAAGTCTTTTAGGAGAGTATAAATGAAGTGCAATATATGTGGAGCAGATAACCCAAATGATAGTAGATTCTGTTCAGGATGTGGAACTGCGATCAATGCAAATAATAATGGATTTCAGACTAATATTGAATATCAAAACAGTAATAATATAAATAATTTTGGTATGTATCAAAATGCCAATGGTATTCAGAACTTTGGAATGCCAATGCAAAATAATGGACAATTTTTTGCGAATCAGCAAATTGTAAAATTAAGTAAAAATGAGTTTGTTACAGAAAAGTGCAAAGTATATAAAATATTTATGATAATTGAATTAATAGTTTCAGTTTTTGCAAGTCTGTTTACATTATATTCAGTAGTACTGGCAAGAGGAAATTATTTTGGATTAATTGATTTTGCTTTGATTTTGTTATTAGGAGTTATTATTTTTTTGACTAATAGCAGGATAGTTTCACTTATATATTTTGGATATTCTGTATTTGCTGTTATATATCCATATTGGGTTGATAAAGTGGTTGAAGTTCAGTATGTTATAGCCCTTTGTGCTTCATTATTATGTATATTAATTTCATTTTTAATAGGTTTTGCATGGAAGAAATATAGTAAAAACATAAATAGAGGATAAAATGGCATAGGGTGTCGTTACATAATTAGAAAGGTATGGTTGCATTTATGAGTAGTTTTAAAGAAAGTCTATATCAGAAAAAAGGTTACATTTATCAGATTGGCAATGATTTTTATGCAATAGGTGCCAATATATTTACTAAAGTTACAGACTCTCCGGAAGTTGATAATGTGGAACTTTTAAATAATGCGATAAAAAAGAATAATGAAAGGCAGATTTCTAAGTATTTTGATAAAATAATACGTCTGGCAAATGCATACAGAGTTGATGCAAAAGAACATTACAGACTTCAGGAAAAACTCTTTGTTTTTATAGATGAACTTGAAAAGAATGATAATGAGTCATATATTGAGCTTCAAAAACAGGTATGTTTTTTTGATGAATTGGTTGAAAAATATGGTAATGAATAAGCATATCTATTGCATTACAAAAATAGTATGAAAAGAACTTCTAATCACTCAAATTAAATTTATATTTTGTCTGGCAGGTAATAATATAGACAAAAATTAATAATTGTGCTATTATACCAATGAAGTTTTATGGTAAATACATTATGTGCACCCGTAGTCTAATGGATAGAACGGAGGCCTCCGACGCCTTTAATGCAGGTTCGATTCCTGTCGGGTGCATTTTGCATTTTATGATAATTTGTAACTGTTCAGGACGAAGCATTTTCTGCTGAGTCCGTAAGAAAGTGTAGTGATTGCAGGAATCGGGCAATTTTGAATTCGAAGCATTGCCCGATTCATCGTAACTATGAAGGTACTGAATAGTTACGATAATTTATATTATTTTGAGGGTAAGAGAATGAGTAGTAGTAAAAAGAAACATCAAGGTAATGATAAAAAGATTAATATGACTGAAAAAGAATTAGAAAAGACCGACAACACTGTTGATGAAATAAAATCAACAAAAGATGTTATTGAAGAGATTAGCAAAACAGAGAGTACAACTGAAGCAGTTGTTAGTGGTATAGTTGATAACAGTGATAAAGCAGAAGAAACTGTAAAGCAGGAAGCTGTAAGTGAAACAGTTGAAAATAAAGAAGAAAAAAATGACAAAGCTGAAAATGAAAAATCAACAGAACAGGAAAAAAATCTGTTTGAGAATATAAAGAATGATATTAAAAATATATCTTCAAGTAATACCAGAGAGTTGATTTTGGCTAGTGCCAAGATATTATTGCCAGTCATAGCACTTGCGATAATAATTGCTACTGTTTTTACTTTGGTAAAAACTAAAAACAGTAATGATAATGCGGTGGAAGCAACAGGTGCTAATGATATTAAAATGTCTAACACAACTTCTACAATAGATGAAGAGCCTTTACAGGAAAATGCATATAAAAATGTAAATGAACTTTTCGAGAAATTTTATATTGCTCTTGCAGATGGTGATATTGATACGATAAAACAATTAAAAGATTATAATGATGAGACTGAACTTATTACATATGAGAAAAGAAGTGAATTTATTGAAGCATATGATAATATAAACTGTTATACAAAAAATGGTTTGGAAGAGAATTCCTATTTTGTATATGTATCTTATGAAGCCAAGATTAAAGGAATAGATACTAAGGCTCCGGGTCTATATCCTTGGTATGTATATACCTCGGAAGATGGTTCTTTATTAATTGATGGTAATATGGATGAGCAGATTACAGCGACGTTAAAATTAGTAACGAACCAGGATGATGTAGTAGATTTGTATAACAAAGTAGATGTAAAGTATAAAGATGCAATTGCAAGTGATGAGAAGCTTAATGAATTTTTGGTTGAATTGCCAACACAAATTAAGGTGTCTGTTGGAGAGGCGCTTGCTATGCTTGAAACACAGGATAATGTTGTGGCAACAGAAGAAGGAGCGCAGCAGGAGTCAGAAGAAAAAGCAACAGACGAAGATGCTAATAAGCCTCAGAATCAAGTAGTAAATGAGAGAGTAAAGGCAACAGATACAGTCAATGTAAGATCTTCAGACAGTGAGGAAGCTGATAAGATTGGTAAGGCTCAGGTAGGAACAGAAATGTCACGTACTGAGATAAAAGTAAATGGATGGAGTAAGGTCATTTTTGAAGGTAAAGAAGCCTATATTAAGAGTGATTATCTTGAAGTCATTTCATCCGAAGAAGCTGAAGTAACAGACGAAGATGCTAATAATACAGATAATGCTGGTGTTACAAAGACCAGTGGCAAAGTTATGGCTACAACAAATGTAAATGTAAGAAATGCTGCAAAACAAACTGCTGATGCAATAGGTGTTGCGCAGGGAGGTACAGAATATACTTTAATAGAGAACTTAGGTGAATGGCTTAAAATTGATTATAATGGTCATGAAGGTTATGTTAAATCTGAATTTTTTAGATAGATTCTGTTGATTAATTATTTGTTTATCAGCTATAATATAATAGTGCTAATTAATTTAACCCATGTGACTTGGTAAGTCACATGGGGTTTCATTTATGTTATAGGAAATTGTGATGGAAAGGGTGAATAAAATGTTTAAACAAAAGAGAGTGGGAATTTTAGGTACAGGTGTAATAGCTGCGACTATGGCAGGTACACTTAAAAAAATGAAGAATGTGAAATGCTATGGTGTAGCATCACGTGATGAACAGAGAGCCAGGGATTTTGCTGAAAAATTTGGTATTAAGGTTTCATATGCTTCTTATGAAGAAATGATGTTGGATGATAAAATAGATTTGGTGTATATCGCAACCCCACATTCAGAGCATTATGCTAATATGATTATGTGTATTGAAAATGGAAAGAATGTCTTGTGTGAGAAAGCGTTTACAGTAAATTGTAAGCAGGCACAGGAAGTCTTTGAACTTGCTAAGATTAAGAATGTTTTTGTTACAGAAGCAATATGGGTAAGATATATGCCAATGCTTACAACTATAAAAGGGATAGTCAATTCAGGAATAATTGGTGATATTACGATGCTTACATGCAATCTTGGATACAATGTTGCACACAAGCAGAGAATGACTGATCCGGCACTTGCAGGAGGAGCATTGTTAGATTTAGGTGTCTATACCATTAATTTTGCTTTAATGATGTTTGGAAATGATATTCTCGATATTCATTCTACCTGTACTAAGATTTCGACAGGGGTTGATGCCGCAGAAAGTATAACTATTACATTTAAAGATAATAAGATGGCAATACTTAATAATACAATGCTGGGAATGAGTGACAGACGTGGCATAATATATGGAACAGATGGTTATATAGAGATTGAAAATATAAATAATTTTGAATCAGTTACTGTTTATGATAAAAACAGGAAAGCTGTTAAAAAAGTAAAAGCTCCCAAACAGATTTCAGGATATGAATACGAAGTATATTCATGCTTTGAGGCAATGGAAAAAGGCAATTTGGAGTGTTGGGAAATGCCACATGAAGAGACCTTGAGGGTTATGAATATTATGGATGATATTAGAAAAGAATGGGGCGTAATATATCCAATTGAAAAGGACGATACTGAAAATAGTGTTGTTGATAATCCGGATGAAAAAGTGTCACTGGATAAGTGAGAAAGATGATTAAGAAGGGAAGATTATGGTCAGAATAAATAAATATCTTGCTGATTGTGGTATTTGTTCGCGTAGGGAAGCTGACAAGTATATTGACAGTGGTAAGGTAAAGATAAATGGACAGATAGCTAAGAGTGGAATGCAGGTAGATGATAAGGATATTGTTGAGTTTGACGGAAAACAAATTCGTTCTTTGGAATCAAAGGTTGTGCTTGCATATTATAAACCTATAGGAGTTACCTGTACAGAAAAGGATAAACATGCGAAAAAGACCATAGTTGATGCAATAAAATATCCGGTTCGCCTTACATATGCGGGCAGACTGGACAAAGATTCTGAAGGCTTGATTATAATGACAAATGACGGAGAACTTATTAATAATATGATGAGAGGGGCAAACCGTCATGAAAAGGAATATATAGTTAAGGTTGATAGAACAATAAATCCTGAGTTTGTTGAGAAGATGTCTAAGGGAGTATTTTTAAAGGATTTGTCACAGACTACAAGACCTTGTGAGGTTGAAATTATAGGGAAAAATACATTTAAAATAATTCTTACTCAGGGACTTAACAGACAGATAAGAAGAATGTGCCAGACTCTTGGATATAATGTAAAATCGTTAAAGAGAATAAGAGTAGTTAATATAGAACTGAAGAACATAAGAAGTGGTGAATATAGAGAGATTAAGGGAGAAGAACTTAGAAACCTGTATGCTAAATGTGGTATGAATAAATAGCAAAAGATGGTTTTCAAGAATGTGGAGGAAATTAATGGAAAATCAAGAAATGACTAGAATGAAAGAACTTGTAGATTTGTTAAGAAAGGCATCTAAGGCATATTATGCAGAAGATAGAGAGATTATGAGTAATTTTGAATACGATAAACTGTATGATGAATTAGTCGCTCTTGAAAATAGTACAGGAATGGTTCTTGCAGGCAGCCCGACTATATCAGTTGGATATGAAGCAGTTGATGAACTTCCAAAGGAAGCGCATGAAAGTCCAATGCTATCATTAGGGAAAACCAAAGACAGGGAGGAACTTAGAAGCTGGCTGGCTGATAAAGAAGGACTGTTAAGCTGGAAGCTGGATGGTCTTACAATTGTACTTACTTATCAGAATGGTGAACTTGTTAAAGCTGTAACCAGAGGAAATGGGGAAGTTGGAGAAGTTATTACCAATAATGCCAGAGTATTTAAAAATATACCACTTAAAATAAGTTATACGGGTGAAATGATTCTCAGAGGTGAGGCTGTAATTACTTATGAAGATTTTGAGGATATAAATAGTCGTATTGCTGATATAGATGCAAAATATAAAAATCCCAGAAATCTTTGTTCTGGTTCAGTAAGACAGTTAAACAATGAGATTACTGCTCAGCGTAATGTAAGATTCTATGCTTTTTCATTGGTAAAGGCTGATGGAGTCGACTTTGAAAATTCACGTCAGAAACAGTTTGAATTTATGAAGTCACAGGGATTTGATGTAGTTCAGTATGTGAGAGTATCTGCTGATAATATTATAGAAGCCGTTGCTGATTATGAAGAGCGTATTAAAACATATCAGATACCATCAGACGGATTGGTGCTTACTTACGATGATATAGAATATGGAAGGTCACTTGGACGTACTGCAAAAGCACCAAGAGATTCAATTGCTTTTAAATGGCAGGATGAGATAAGAGAAACCACACTCACAGAAATTGAGTGGAGTCCAAGCCGTACCGGTCTAATAAATCCGGTTGCGATATTTGAACCTGTAGAGCTTGAGGGAACTACTGTAAGTAGAGCATCTGTTCACAATATAAGTATACTAAAAGGTTTGAAACTGGGAATTGGTGATAAGATAACTGTATATAAAGCCAATATGATAATTCCACAGATCTCAGAGAATTTAACCCAAAGTGACAACATAGATATACCTGAAATATGTCCTGTTTGTGGTGGCAAGACACAGATAAAAGCAATAAATGATGTTATGTCTTTGTATTGCATGAATCCTGATTGTGATGCAAAGAAGATTAAAGCTTTTACACATTTTGTGAGCAGGGATGCCATGAATATTGATGGACTCTCAGAGGCAACACTTGAAAAATTTATAGCATTAGGATTTATTCACGAATTTAGCGATATTTTTCATCTTGAGGATCATTGTGATGAAATTATCAAAATGGAAGGTTTTGGAGAAAAGTCATATAATAATTTGATGCAGAGTATTGATAATGCAAGGAATGTGATACTGCCTAAACTGATTTTCAGTCTTGGAATTGCTAATATTGGTCTTGCGAATGCCAAGGTAATATGCAGATTTTTTAATGATGATCTGGATTCTATGAGAAAAGCATCCTGTGAAGAATTAAGTGAGATAGATGGCATAGGCGAGGTTATTGGAAAGGCATTTGTTGATTACTTTGAAAATGAAGACAATAATTCAAAATTTGACAGATTACTTAATGAAGTAAAGATTGAATATGAACAGATAGATGAACAAAATCAGAATTTATCAGGGCAGGTATTTGTTGTAACCGGAAGCCTTGAGCATTTTGCAAGTAGAAATGAACTAAAAGATATAATTGAAAAAAGAGGCGGAAAGGTAACCGGAAGTGTTACATCTAAAACAGTATGTCTTATAAATAACGATATTACCTCTAATTCATCAAAAAATAAAAAAGCTAAAGACCTTGGAATTCCTATAGTAACTGAGGAGGATTTTATGTCTCAATATTTGGGAATGTAAAGCAAAAAATAATAGAAATGTGAGGGTGAGTAGAATGCCAATTAAAGTACAGAATGATTTACCGGCAAAAGAAATATTGGAATATGAAAATATATTTGTGATGGATGAGAATAGGGCAATACATCAGGACATAAGACCATTAAAAGTATGTATACTTAATCTTATGCCTGTAAAGCAGGATACAGAGCTTCAACTTTTGAGAGCTTTGTCAAATACTCCTTTGCAGGTTGATGTTACCTTTTTGATGGTTAAAAGTCATGTGTCACTTAATACATCGGCAAATCATCTTAACAGATTTTATACCACTTATGATGAAATAAAAGAACAGCATTTTGATGGTCTTATTATTACCGGAGCACCAGTAGAAGATATAACCTTTGAAGAAGTTGATTATTGGAACGAAGTATGTGAAATTATGGACTGGGCTGAGAATAATGTAACTTCTACTCTTCATATTTGTTGGGGGGCACAGGCAGGATTTTATCATTACTATGGAATACAAAAAAAGCATCTTAGTGAAAAGTTATTTGGAATTTATTCCCATAAAGTTCAGAATAGAAAAGTGCCTTTGGTAAGAGGGTTTGATGACTATTTTCTGGCACCACACAGCCGTCATACAGAAACTCCTGCAAGCGAAATACATAAATGCGACAAGATAACAGTACTTGCAGAGTCAGATGAAGCAGGAGTATTTCTTGCTTATGCCGAAAATGGAAAGAAGATATTTGTAAATGGACACCCTGAATATGACAGATACACTTTGGACAACGAATATAGAAGAGATTTGGGAAAAGGTCTGCCAATTCATATTCCATTAAATTATTATCCTGATGATAATCCGGAGAATAAACCGGGACTTCAGTGGCGATCACACAGTAATAATCTATATACTAACTGGCTAAATTATTATGTTTACCAGAATACACCTTATGTGTGGTAAATTTAATCATTACATGAATATTTGTAACTTTTTTCAATCACTATTACGTGATTTTGTGTTCATAAATTGGTGCAGGGAATAAACTTAGTTATGAACAGTTATGAATATTTTACAAAATTGTCCATATACTATAACATACTTGGAAACTGGAAATATCTATTATTCACAAAATAGTAGTTGTATGTTAAAAGAGGTGTATTATGGCTAGAGGGACAAAAAAGACTATTCAGGAAAAAATACTTCAAAAGGAAGAATTGATAGAGGCACTTACTGTTCGTCTAAAAAAGGAAAATGAGGAATTAAACGAATTATTAGAACTCAAGAAGATGGAAGAACTGAATGAACTTAGGACAATAATACAGAATACGGGAATGGATATAGCTGATATTATTAAGCTGGCAGAGTCAAGAGTTGCCCAATAAAGCGAGATAACGCACAAAAATAATTAATATTTAATATTTTTTTACGAAAAAAGTCCAAACATAATTGCGTACATAGCCTAAAAAGGGTATAATGTTAAGCATGTGAGTGGACTTTTTATAATAGAAAATTGCAACAGCGTAGTGTCAGATAGAGGTGCATGCGCTGGCATGCACTATTTTTTGTTCACTATGAGGCTAAAGAGAATGGAGGATGTTTAAGATGTTAAACATACGTGAATTATATCACAATTATAAGGATTATGCTGATAAGGAGGTTACTGTTGGAGCATGGCTTAGAAGCAAAAGAGACTCTAAGACTTTTGGTTTTTTAGTAGTTAATGATGGTACATTTTTTGAACCACTTCAGATAGTATATAGTGATAAACTTGACAATTTTGAAGCTATTTCAAAATTAAATGTTGGTGCAGCAGTAATAGCTACAGGTGTTGTAACTCTTACACCTGATGCAAAACAGCCTTTTGAAATTCAGGCTACTAAGGTTGAGATAGAGGGAGATTCTACACCAGATTATCCATTACAGAAGAAAAGACACAGCTTTGAGTATCTTAGAACAATTTCTCATTTGAGACCACGTACAAATACATTCCAGGCTGTATTTAGAGTACGTTCTTTATGTGCATATGCTATTCATAAATTCTTCCAGGAGAGAGACTTTGTATATGTTCATACACCACTTATTACAGGCAGTGACTGTGAAGGTGCAGGAGAAATGTTCCAGGTAACAACTCTTGATCTGGCAAATATTCCAATGACAGAAGATGGTAAGATTGATTATAGCAAAGATTTCTTTAGCAAACCTACTAATCTCACTGTTAGTGGACAGTTAAATGGTGAAACATATGCTATGGCATTCAAAAATATTTATACATTTGGACCAACTTTTAGAGCAGAGAATTCAAATACAACACGTCATGCAGCAGAATTCTGGATGATAGAGCCTGAAATCGCATTTGCAGATTTGAAGGATGATATGATGCTTGCAGAGAGCATGTTGAAATATGTTATTAATTATGTGCTTGAGAATGCACCAGAAGAAATGGCATTCTTCAATCAGTTTGTTGATAAGGGACTTATTGAGAGACTTCAACATGTTGCTAATTCTGATTTTGGACACATTACTTACACTGATGCGATCAAGGAACTTGAAAAGCACAATGATGAGTTTGAATATAAGGTATCATGGGGATGTGACCTTCAGACAGAGCATGAAAGATATCTCACAGAAAAATTATTTGGTAAGCCTGTATTCGTAACTGATTATCCAAAGGAAATAAAAGCCTTTTATATGAAGCTTAATGAGGATGGTAAGACTGTAGCTGCAATGGACTGTCTTGTACCGGGAATCGGTGAAATCATTGGAGGAAGTCAGAGAGAGGACAAGCTTGATATTCTTGAAAAGAGAATGCAGGAATGCAATCTTAATCCAAAGGACTATGATTTCTATTTGGATTTAAGAAGATATGGAAGTACACGTCATGCAGGGTTTGGTCTTGGATTTGAGAGATGCGTAATGTACCTTACAGGTATGGCAAATATTCGAGACGTTATTCCATTCCCACGTACTGTAAAGAACTGCGATTTATAATGGATTTTTTTAATAGTTGAATTAAATATGTATTATGAAAAATTTGGTTTAGAATAGTTGTATGGTTTTTATTGTAAACTACTTGCAATGGAATAATAATATGTGATATTATGTTTAGGTCGGATAGTATTAGTTATGTAAATAATCATTCACTATCCGGCCTTAATGTATTGTATGGATATTCAATACATGGAGAGTAGTTTTTAGGTAATATATAAGGAATTGGAGGATGATTCTATGAAGACAACAAATATAGAAGAAACTACAATTGTGCGTTTGATTGAATTAGGCACAGTTACTTATGAAGTTACTGGCTGGGGAACCGGTGAGTTAGCTATCAAATGTAGATCAAACACCAAATGCGAGAAGGAATCCTTGAATAAAGCACTTATTTCAATGAAGGTCAACGAGGAAAATCTTGACCATGAAAATATTGAAGAGTATGTTGTGAGAGAGTTAGGAAAAAAACTGGCAGTAAATGAAGTACATGTTTTAACAGAAGAAGATAAGAAGTACAATATTGCAAAGCGTAAGTTTAAGGCATGGAAAAATACATACAAAAACGAAAATAGAGCTTAGTTATTATGGATTAAAAAACCTGTTGTGAGAAAAACAACAGGTTTTTTATTTATTTATGCAGTTTTATCGGAAACATCAGATTTTTTCTTTGTTTTAGTATTTATAGACTTTTGTGAAGCATTGGTACTATGCTTTGGATTAGTCTTATGTTTTAATGCCTCTGATTTCTGATTTTTAGCTTCAGCTTCAAGCTGTTTCTTCAGATTTTTCTGAGCTGTTGAGAGCATAAGCTTAATTCTGTTGAGCTGGTTAACCTCAGAAGCACCTGGGTCATAGTCAATAGCAACAATATTTGCTTCAGGATGAAGATGCCTGAGTTCCTTAATAACTCCCTTGCCAACAACGTGGTTTGGAAGACATCCAAAAGGCTGTGTGCAGACAATATTTGGAGTATCAGTATGTATAAGTTCAAGCATTTCTCCTGTAAGGAACCATCCCTCACCGGTCTGATTACCTATAGATACTATAGACTCAGCGCTTTTTGCTGTTTCATATATATCAGCAGGTGCAATAAAATGAACACTTTCGTTAAATGCTTCGCACATAGGCTTTCTTAGCATTTGGATTGCTTTAATTCCAAGACGGCTAATTTCAGAAGCTTTTTTGCTGGTACCAAGATTTTCTGCTTTGTACAACTGATTGTAGAAGCAGTAGTACATAAAATCCATTAAATCAGGAACAACTGCCTCAGCCCCCTCCTGTTCCAAAAGTTCTACTAAATGATTGTTTGCAGCTGGTGAAAATTTAACAAGAATTTCACCAACGATTCCAACTCTGGGCTTTTTGATATCAAGTATAGGAATTGAATCAAATTCCTGTATCATTTCACGACACATCTTTTTATATGTATTGAATGAAAGATATTTTCTTCCTAAAAATTCACAACATTTTTCTATCCACTTTTGATGTACTTTTTCGACAGAACCAGGTACAGCTTCGTAAGGTCTCATTCGATATACACATCTCATAAAGATATCACCAAAGTTTACCGCATATACTGCACGAAGCAGAAGCATAGGAGTAAGCTTAAATCCCGGATTACTTTCTAATTTTGAAAGATTTATTGAAATAACAGGTATCTGTGGATTTCCGGATTTTGCAAGTGCACGACGAATAAATCCGATATAGTTTGTAGCACGGCATCCGCCTCCTGTCTGAGACATTACAACTGCAAGCTTGTTTGTATCGTATTTTCCTGAAAGTACAGCTTCCATAATCTGTCCAACTACTAATAAAGAAGGATAGCATGCGTCATTATTAACATATTTCAATCCAACATCAACACTGTTTCTGTTATCATTGTTGAGAACTACCAGATTATATCCGCAACGTCTGAAAGTAGGCTCTAACAAATCAAAATGAATAGGAGACATCTGAGGACATAAAATAGTGTATTCCTTTTTCATTTCTTTTGTAAACAGTACTCTGTTCATTTTGCTTGAGCGAATTGTTCTCTTTTGGTTTCTTTGTTCTCTAACTCGAATAGCTGATAATAATGAACGTATACGGATTCTTGCAGCTCCAAGATTGTTAACCTCATCTATCTTTAAGCAGGTATAAATCTTGTCAGAACCAGACAGAATATCATTAACCTGATCTGTTGTAACCGCGTCAAGACCACATCCAAATGAATTTAACTGTATAAGATCCAGGTCATCTCTGGTTTTTACATAGCTTGCAGCAGCATAAAGTCTTGAATGATACATCCACTGATCTGATACGATAAGAGGTCTTTCAGGCTTTGCAAGGTGAGAAACTGAATCCTCTGTAAGTACGGCAATACCATAAGATGTAATTAACTCAGGTATACCATGATTTATTTCAGGGTCAATATGATATGGACGTCCTGCAAGTACGATACCACGCTTGTTATTTGCTTCAAGGTAGGCAATTACTTCCTCCCCCTTTTTGTACATATCCTGACGTGCAGCATTCAACTCTTTCCAGCCTGCATTAACAGCATTGTTAAGCTCTTCGAAAGGAATATCAGGAAATTCTTTTGTAAGAGACTGTGCGATTAAGGCTGGTTCCTTAAATGACATAAATGGGTTTTTAAATACAACTTCTCCTCGACCTATTGCTTCTACATTATTTTTAATATTTTCGGAATAAGAAGTAACGATAGGACAGTTATAATGGTTGTTAGCTTCATCAAACTCATTTCTTTCATAGAAAAGAGCAGGATAGAAGATAAAATCAACATTTTGTTTAATAAGCCATTCCACATGTCCATGAGCAAGCTTTGCGGGATAGCATTCTGACTCACTTGGAATTGATTCAATTCCCATTTCATATATTTTTCTGTTTGAAACAGGTGATAACACTACCTGATAATTTAATTTAGTAAAGAAAGTATGCCAGAAAGGATAGTTTTCATACATATTCAATACTCTTGGAATACCCACTTTTCCTCGAACAGCCACTTCTTCAGCTAATGGCTCATAAGAGAAGTAACGCTGCAATTTGTATGCAAAAAGGTTTGGAACATCAGTATTTGTTTTGGCTTTTCCAAGACCCTTTTCACAACGGTTTCCTGAAACATAGCTTCTTCCATCAGAAAATTTATTTACTGTGAGACGGCATGAGTTAGTGCAGCCTTTACATTTTACCAAGGAAGTATTAAATTCTAATTTACCTATTTCTTCAAAGGAGAGCATTGTAGTAGCTGTTTCGGGAGAAGCATTATAACGTTCCCTGGCGATAAGAGCAGCACCAAAAGCACCCATGATGCCTGCAATGTCAGGACGTATAGCTTCGCAGTTTGCTATTTTTTCAAAACTTCTAAGTACTGCATCGTTATAGAAAGTACCGCCTTGAACTACAATATTTTTACCAAGCTCACTTGCATCTGATACTTTGATAACTTTAAATAATGCATTTTTGATAACAGAGTAAGCAAGACCGGCTGATATATCAGCAACCTCTGCACCCTCCTTTTGAGCCTGTTTTACTTTTGAATTCATAAAAACAGTACAGCGGGTACCAAGGTCTATTGGATGCTTTGCAAATAATGCTGCTTTTGCAAAATCCTGAACTGTATAATTGAGCGATTTTGCAAAGGTTTCAATAAATGAACCACATCCGGATGAACAGGCTTCATTAAGCTGAACAGAATCAACCGTCTGATTCTTTATTTTAATACATTTCATATCCTGTCCGCCGATATCGATGATACAGTCAACCTCTGGATTAAAGAAAGCAGCAGCATAGTAATGTGCAACAGTTTCAACTTCACCATCATCAAGCATAAATGCTGCTTTAAATAATGCTTCGCCGTATCCGGTTGAACATGATCTCATAATCTGAGCATCACTTGGAAGTAATCGGTATATTTCCTGAATTGCGTGTATAGCAGTATTTAATGGACTGCCATTGTTGTTGCTATAAAATGAATACAGCAATGTACCATCTTCTGATACTAACGCAATCTTTGTTGTTGTTGAACCTGCATCTATACCTAAAAAGCACTTTCCATGATAATTTTCAATAGAAGCATTTTTTACATGATGAGACGCGTGGCGCTTTTGGAAATCAGCATAGTCCTGCTCATTTGCAAAAAGAGGTTCCATGCGGGCTACTTCGAACTCCATTTTGATATCGGAAGAAAGCTTGCTTACCATTTCTTCCATAGTGAAAGAAACTTCTTCCTTTGCGTTAAGGGCAGAGCCTATGGCAGCAAATAGATGAGAGTTTGCTGTATCTATAATATGTTCATCATCTAATTTTAATGTGCGTATAAATGATGCTTTCAATTCAGAAAGGAAATGAAGTGGACCGCCTAAAAATGCCACGTGACCTCGAATTGGTTTGCCACATGCAAGTCCGCTTATAGTCTGGTTAACTACTGCCTGAAAAATAGATGCAGATAAATCTTCTTTAGTAGCACCTTCATTGATAAGTGGCTGAATGTCAGTTTTTGCAAAAACACCACAACGGGCAGCAATTGTATATAAAGAATTGTAATTCTTGGCATATTCGTTAAGTCCTGATGCATCTGTCTGGATAAGAGATGCCATCTGGTCAATAAATGAACCGGTACCACCTGCACAGATACCATTCATACGCTGTTCAACATTTCCGCCTTCAAAGTAGATAATCTTGGCATCTTCGCCGCCTAATTCAATAGCTACATCTGTTTTTGGAGCAAGCTCCTGAAGAGCAGTAGAAACAGATATTACTTCCTGTACAAATGGAACACCTAAATGATTTGCAAGTGTAAGTCCGCCTGAACCTGTTATCATTGGATGAAGGTTTAAATTACCAAGTTTTGCATATGCATCCTGTAATAAAGAAGAAAGAGTTTCTCTTATATTTGCATAATGTCTCTGATAATCGGAAAATAATAAATTATGGTCTGAATCTAATATTGCAACTTTAACGGTAGTGGAACCTATGTCGATTCCTAGAGTATAGAATTCCCTATTCATTAATAAAACCATACCTTTCTTAAATCAGATTTGGTGTTAAAAATGTAAAAATCTGACACCAAAATCTTAGTAAAAAAATTGAACATATCTGATGTATATAGTTGATTATAGGAACATCATTATGTTATCTGTGTGTAAACATTCATCTGATATTATACGACAGCAAATGACAAAAGGCAACAATCGAGTGAGTTAAAAGTTTATGAAATCTTTGCCCTGATTTTTGATTTTTTTATCAAATCTATGCTATATATAATAGAAATAAAACATTTTACTAAAATTTAATGATTCAGGAATTTAGATTGGTTTACATTTAGTTTTATGAATGATATACTATTTAAATATGAATGTAATGTAAGGTAGTATTCAGGGGATGCAGTTAAGAAAAATAGGGTTTAATTTCCCTTAAAAATGATTAAATGGAGGAATTATATGAATTTTATCAATAAGCTTGAGAAAAAGTTTGGAAAGTATGCTATTCCTAATATTTCATTGTATTTAATATTGTGTTATGGCTGTGGCTATTTATTAAAAATGATTAATCCTGCTTTTTTGAATTTTTTGTCCTTAAATCCGTATGCCATATTGCATGGTCAGATTTGGAGAATATTTACATGGATACTTATTCCACCGGAAAGTCTTAGCATATTTACAGTGATTATGCTGTTTTTTTACTATTCAATAGGTACAAGTCTTGAGAGAACATGGGGAACTTTTTATTACAACCTTTATCTGTTCATGGGAATGATATTTACTGTAATAGGTAGCTTTGTTGTTATGGGAATATCATTTATTCCCGGGTCAGAAGCAGTTATGACCATGGCATATATTGGAAAGGATGCATATTTTTCTTATATAGCAACAGCATTTACAACATATTACATAAATATGTCCATTTTTCTGGGATTTGCTGCAACCTTCCCGGAGGCACAGGTCATGCTTATGTTTATACTTCCAATTAAGGTAAAATGGCTTGGAATAGCTTATGGAATCTTGCTTGCATATGATGTATTTACAAATATTTTTATTATTAAAGTAGTTATTTGTGCATCAATACTTAATTTTATTGTTTTCTTCCTTATTACAAGGAGTGGTATTGGAATGCGTGTATCACCAAGACAGGTTAAGAGAAGATATGACTATAAAAAAGAAGTTAAACATGCAAAAAGTATGGTGGTTTCTAAACATAAATGTGCGATTTGCGGCAGAAACAGCGAAGATAATCCGGATGCAGAATTTAGATTCTGTTCAAAATGTAATGGTAATTATGAATATTGCCAGGAGCATTTGTTTACTCATACTCATGTAAAATAATATAAGGAAACGAGGTAAATTCATAATATGGAATTGAATCAGACTACATTTGCGAGTACACTTGAAAATCTGAAGGAGACAGCCAGATTGCAGGGAAACATGCTGACAACTGAGCAGATAGATGAGGCTTTTGCAGAGTGGAATCTGCAAGATGAACAAAAACAGCTTATATTGGAATATTTAAAAAATAATAAGGTAGGAATTGATGAACCGGGTGATGTTGATGATAATTTATCCGGTGAGGATGTGAACTTTTTAGGAATGTATCTTGAAGATCTAAAGGAGCTTCCTAATGTAAGCGATGGTGAAAAAAGAGCAGTTAAAATGTCTGCACTTGCAGGTGATGCTGATGCGAAAAATAAATTAGTAGAGATATTCTTACCGGAAGTAGTAGAAATTTCAAAACTATATGCAGGTCAGGGAGCATTGGTTGAGGACTTGATAGGAGAAGGAAATGTTGCCATAGCTATGGCAGTGACAATGCTTGATTGCGTTGAAAACATTGATGAGATTGATGGATTTGTTACAAAAATGATAATGGATTCAATGGAAGAGTATATCGGCGAAAATTCAGACAGTAAGCAGGTTGATGAGATAGTATTAAATAAGGTAAATGATGTCAATGATAAGGCAAAGGAATTGTATGATAATCTTCTCAGAAAAGTTACTGTAAAGGAGGTTGCGGATGAACTTGGAGCAACTTCTGATGAAGTTAGAGAGGCAGTAAAATTTTCAGCAAGTAATATAGATTATATTGAAGATGCTGAGACTGATGAAGCAGATTAGGAAATACAGGTGAAAATAATGTTTCAGGAAGATGATTTTAAATATATTATTCAAGACACGAACTGTATTTATTTTGGAAAGGAACTTACCTATAATGAAATGATGAAAAGAGATGATTTGCCATTCAAATTCAAGGCAATAATCAATTCATATATTCAAAAGGAAATAGACCTTGATACTAAAATAATTTCACATTTAATGCAAATATCAGAAGAAGATTTCACATATAAGATTTTTGAACAGTTAAAGCTGACTGTTCGTATATGTTATAAGGTATACAAAAAGGGAATAACCGGAAAAATGAAAGAAAAGTGGATACATAAAGCATGTTCACTTAAAACATATTGCAAGGAGTATAGAAATATTGATGAATTTCAAATTGAAGACATATCAATATCAAAACTTGCGTTGATGACAATTAGTATTTAAAAATTATTTGTGGAAAGGAAAAAATTTGATGAAAAAAATAGAAGATTTAAATGCCTATGAGATAATCGAAAAAAGAAAAATAGAAGATATTGGTTCTATGAGCTGTCTGCTTCGTCATAAAAAGACAGGAGCAAGAATTGCACTTTTAAGTAATGATGACAATAATAAGGTATTTTGCATAGGATTTCGTACACCGCCTACAGATTCGACAGGTGTAGCACATATTATTGAACACAGTGTACTTTGTGGCTCAGAACAGTTTCCTATAAAAGATCCTTTTGTAGAGCTTGTAAAGGGTTCTTTAAATACTTTCCTTAATGCTATGACTTATTGTGATAAGACTGTTTATCCTGTTGCAAGTTGTAATGACAAAGATTTTCAGAATCTTATGCATGTGTATATGGATGCAGTTTTTTATCCTAATATATATAAAGAAAAGAATATTTTTCTTCAAGAGGGCTGGCACTATGAAATGGAAAATGAAGACAGCGATCTGACTATTAATGGTGTTGTATATAATGAGATGAAGGGAGCTTTTTCTTCGCCTGATGATATAAATGACAGAGAGGTACTTAATTCACTTTTCCCAGATACTACTTATGGTGTTGAATCAGGAGGAGATCCTAAAGTCATTCCTGAACTTACTTATGAACAGTTCCTTGATTTTCATGGTAAATATTATCATCCATCAAACAGCTATATCTATCTTTATGGTGATATGGATATGGCAGAGAAGCTTGAATGGATTGATGAAAATTACTTAAGCAAATTTGAAAGAATCGAGATTGATTCATCTTTAAAGCTGCAGGATAAATTTGTCAAGCCGGTAGAAATTCATAAGGAATATCCGATAATGGAGGGTGAATCAACAGAAAATAATACTTACCTTTCATATAATACAGTTGTTGGAACAAGTCTTGATAAAGAGCTTTATTTTGCAATGCAGATTGTTGAATATGCTCTTTGTCTGACATCAGCAGCACCGGTTAAGCTTGCGCTTATTCATAAGAATATAGGCACAGAAGTTTATAGTGTATATGAAAATGGAATTTATCAGCCATATTTTTCAATTGTTGCAAAGAATGCAAATGATGCTCAGGCTCAGGAGTTTGTTGAGACAATTGAAGAAGAATTAAGAAAAGTGGTAAAAGAAGGTATAGATAAAAAAGCTCTTCTTGCAGGACTTAATACGTATGAGTTTAAATATCGTGAAGCTGATTTTGGTTCTTATCCAAAGGGACTTATGTATGGACTTCAGATGTTTGACTCATGGCTTTATGATGACAATATGCCATTTGATATGATTGAGGCAAATGAAATATTTAAGTCACTAAAAGAAAAAATACAGACGGATTATTATGAGGGACTTGTAGAAAAATATCTCATAAATAATACTCACAAATCTGTATTGGTGGTATCGCCTAAGGAAGGTCTTACAGCAAAAAATGATAAGGAACTTGCAGATAAACTTCAAAATTATAAGAACAGTCTTAGTGATGATGAGATAAAAGGTATTGTTAAAGCAACAAAGCAATTAAGAGAATTTCAGGAAAAAGAAGATTCACCGGAAGATTTGGCGAGAATACCTATGCTCAAACGTGAGGACATGAAAAAAGAATCTGAGGGATTTGTCAATGAATTGAGAACGGTTGATGATACAAAGGTCTTATTCCATAACATTCAGACTAATGGAATAGGATATGTTAATTTTGTTTTTGATACTTCAAAAATATCTAAGGACTTATTTGCATATATTGGAATTCTCAAAAATGTATTAGGTTTTGTAGATACAAAGAATTATGAGTATGGTGAGTTGTTTAATGAAATCAATATTCATACAGGTGGAATATCAAGTTCGGTAAATACTTATGTAGATGCCAAAAACATGGATAAGTATAAGCTGACCTTTGAGGTTAAGACAAAGGCGATGTATGATGAGCTTGAGCCTGCATTTGTACTTATGCAGGAAGTGATTACACAGTCTCTATTTACAGATGAGAAAAGAATTCTTGAGATAGTTGAGGAATATAAATCAAGAATGCAGGCTAGTATGACTTCAGCAGGACATTCACTTGCAGCAATCCGTGCTATGTCTTATTTTAGCGAAACAGCAGCGGTTTCAGAGCTTGTAAGTGGTATTCCTTGTTACAGATTGCTTGAGAAGATTACAGAGGATTATGATGCCAACAAGAACGAGCTGATAAATAGTCTTTCAGAACTCGTTAAGCAAATTTTCAGACCGGAAAACTTTATGGTTGATGTAACAGCAACAGAAGAAGGATTTGATATAATAAAGAAACTTATTCCAAAATTTAAGACCGGATTATTTGCTGAGTCTGTTGAAAAAAGTCAATTTAAGATTGGAACTAATAAACTAAATGAAGGCTTTAGTACTTCAGCACAGATTCAGTATGTTTGCAGAGCCGGTAATTTTAAAAAGGATAAGGGACTTGAATATACAGGAGCATTTCGTGTGTTAAAGGTTATAATGGGATATGACTATCTGTGGCAGAATGTTCGCGTCAAAGGTGGAGCATATGGCTGTATGTGTAATTTTACCAAGACAGGTGATTGCTATTTTGTTTCATACAGAGATCCTAATCTGAAGAAAACAGTTGACGTTTTTGAAAACGCAGGTGAGTATATTAGAAGCTTTGCTGCTGATGAAAAGACTATGACAAAGTATATCATTGGAGCAATAAGCGATTTGGATGTTCCTATGACTCCGGCTACTAAAGGAAGCCGCTCTTTGGGAGCATATCTTTCAAATGTTGATTTTGAAGACATTCAAAAGGAGAGAGATGAGTTGCTTGGTTGTACGCAGGAGGATATTCGCAAGCTTGCTGACCATATTGATGCTGTTATGGCACAGGATATTATCTGTGTAGTAGGAAACGGTCAGGCTATTGAAGAAAATAGAGATTTATTTATTTCGACTGAAAATCTTTTCCATTGAAAATGATTTGTTAAGAAAGGAACGTTGATAGTTAATGAACGAAAAGCATAAGTCAGGTTTTGTTGCCCTTATAGGAAGACCAAACGTTGGAAAATCTACTTTGATGAATAGTATTATTGGGCAGAAGATTGCGATTACTTCAAAAAAGCCACAGACAACAAGAAACAGAATACAGACTGTATATACTTCTGATGAAGGCCAGATTGTATTTGTGGATACACCTGGAATTCATAAATCAAAGAATAAACTTGGTGACTATATGGTAAATGTAGCTGAGAGAAGTCTCAAAGAAGTAGATGTTATTCTATGGCTTGTTGAGCCTACAGATTATATCGGTGCAGGCGAACAGCATATAATAGAACAGTTAAAAAAAGTTAATATTCCGATAATTCTTGTTGTAAACAAGATTGATACCGTAAAGCGTGAACAGCTTTTGGGATATATAGATACTTATAGAAAAGAAGTGGATTTTGCAGAAGTAGTACCTGTTTCAGCATTAAAAAGAGATAATACAGATGTCCTCGTTGAACAGATAATGAAGTATCTTCCTTATGGTCCGGCTTTTTATGATGAGGATACAATTACAGATCAACCTATGAGGCAGATAGTAGCTGAACTTATTCGCGAGAAAGTGTTGAGAAGTATAGATGAAGAGATACCACATGGTGTTGCTGTAACTATTGATACCATGAAGTTTGGTAAAAAACTTGTAGATATAAATGCTACTATTATCTGTGAAAGGGATTCACATAAAGGAATCATAATAGGAAAAGGCGGGCTTATGCTCAAAAAAATAGGTTCGCTTGCAAGACCTGAAATTGAAGATTTGCTCGAACAGCATGTAAATCTTCAACTTTGGGTAAAAGTAAAAAAGGACTGGAGAGACAGCGATTATCTGATAAAGAATTTTGGATATGATGCAAAACAGCTTGAGCAGTAGTATGAAAAGAACTTCTAAAGAATTTAAAGAAATTCTTTTTCGCTCAGAGCAAAGGCTCTTTCGCGAAGAAGTTCTATGTTTCATACTTGGAAAAAGCTAAAGCTTTTTCATTACTATTTGTAACTCTGCAAAGCAGAGTTATTCGGGATTAGTATGTAAAATGTTTTTACAGTTACATTTAATATATAAGAGATAAAACTCGCAAGAGGTCGAAGATGCAGGATTTTTTGTTGTTAACCGGAATTGTGCTAAAAGCTGAACCAATAGGAGAATATGATAGGCGAATTGTTATTCTTACAAAAGAAAGAGGAAAGATTTCTGCCTTTGCAAGAGGAGCAAGAAAACCAAATAGTAAATTGATGGCTGCTTCTAATCCGTTTTCATTTGGTAAGTTCAAGTTATATGAAGGTAGAAATTCGTATACTTTATCTGATTCAGAGATTTCAAATTATTTTGAAGAATTGAGACTTGATTTGTCAGGTGCCTATTATGGAATGTATTTTCTTGAAATAAGTGATTACTATACAAGGGAAAACAGTGATGAAACTAATATGTTAAAGCTGTTATATCAGTCCTTAAGAGCACTTACTTCAGAGACATTTGATAACAGACTTGTAAGATACATTTTTGAAATAAAGTCTATTGCAATCAATGGAGAGTTACCACAGGCTAATGCAGTTATGAAATTAAGTGATGCAGCATTATATACGATTGATTATATTTTTAGAACACAGACAGAAAAGATTTTTTCTTTTACAGTGAGTCAGGAAGTGTTATGTGAAGTAGGAGCATTTGCTGATAAGGTATGTAAATTAGTTATGGATAGGAATTTTAAAAGCCTTGAAATACTTGAAAATATTGAATAAGTTGTTTATAATATAACGCGGTACTTATTTTAGCTAAGAAAGGCATGGTTCTTGTTATGAAAAAAGTTATGTGCATGAGGAAAAACGCAATAATACCTGTAATGATGTTTGGTATATGTGCATTAGGAATAACTGCTTGTGGAAATAAAGAAGGCAGCAGTACACAAGAAGATACGGCGCTTGACTCTATGAATTATATTTCCATAAATAAAGATGGAAGCATGGAAAGCCAGATTATTGAAACATTTGAGGAAAGCTATTATAATGTTGACGACCTGAGTACTATGATTAATAGTTCGATTTCGGATTTTAAAGCAGCTAATTCAGAGGCGGAAGTGTCTCTTAAATCATGTAATACGGACAATGGTTCAGTAAAAGTAGTCATGTCATTTGACAGCTATAAGTCATATTCTGATTTTAATGGAGAGATATTTTATGCAGGAACAATAAAAGATGCATATGCAGCCGGAATGAGCCTTGATGTAGAATTGAGTGCTGTTTCAGAAAAAACACAGCCACAAAAAATCGGAAAGAAAAATCTGCTTGAAATGGGAGATAATCATATAGTTATATATGATCAAACTAATATAAGTGATGAGGTTGAGTCTGATGTTATAAGAATAAAATGTTTTGGAGATATTCTTTATGTTGGAGATGGTGTGACACCTTCAAGTAAAAAAACCGCAGATATAGCTGGTGATTCAAACAGCAATGTTATTGTATTTAAATAGAAGTAATAGGAATAGTTATTAAATTATATTTTAAGATAAGGAGAAAACAATGGAAAAGACATTGGAAAAAATCGTTTCATTATCAAAATCCAGAGGATTTGTATATCCGGGATCTGAAATCTATGGAGGACTTGCAAATACTTGGGATTATGGTAATCTTGGTGTTGAACTTAAAAATAATGTAAAAAAAGCATGGTGGCAGAAGTTTATTCAGGAAAATCCATATAATGTTGGTGTCGACTGTGCTATTCTTATGAACCCACAGACATGGGTGGCTTCCGGACATTTAGGAGGTTTCTCAGATCCACTTATGGATTGTAAGGAATGTCATGAGAGATTTAGAGCAGATAAGCTTATTGAAGATTACGCAGCTGAAAAAGGTATTACATTGGAAAAACCTATCGATGCATTTTCGCAGGAAGAAATGAAAAATTTTATAGAAGAGAATAATATTCCATGTCCAACTTGTGGAAAACATAACTTTACGGATATTCGCCAGTTCAATCTTATGTTTAAGACATTTCAGGGTGTGACAGAAGATGCAAAGAATACAGTATATCTCAGACCTGAAACAGCACAGGGTATTTTTGTAAACTTCAAGAATGTTCAAAGAACATCAAGAAAGAAGATTCCTTTTGGTATTGGACAGATTGGTAAGTCGTTTAGAAATGAGATTACACCAGGTAACTTTACTTTCAGAACAAGAGAGTTTGAGCAGATGGAATTGGAATTCTTCTGTGAGCCTGGTACAGATATGGAATGGTTCCAGTATTGGAGAGGCTTCTGTCGTGACTGGTTATTGAGTCTTGGAATTAAAGAAGATGAGATGCGTTTACGTGACCATGATCCGGAAGAACTTTGCTTCTATTCAAAAGGAACAACAGATATTGAGTTCTTATTCCCATCAATCGGTTGGGGTGAACTTTGGGGAATTGCTGACAGAACAGATTATGACCTTACTCAGCACCAGAATACTTCAAAACAGGATATGACATATTTTGATGATGAAAAGAAAGAAAAATATGTGCCATATGTTATTGAGCCTTCACTTGGTGCAGACCGTGTTGTTCTTGCATTCCTATGTGCAGCATATGATGAAGAAGAAATTGGAGAGGGAGATGTCAGAACAGTATTACATTTTCATCCGGCATTAGCACCAGTAAAAATTGGTGTACTTCCACTTAGCAAAAAGTTAAATGAAGGTGCAGAGAAGATTTTCCTTGAACTTTCAAAGAAATACAACTGTGAATTTGATGACAGAGGAAATATAGGTAAGAGATATCGTCGTCAGGATGAAATTGGTACACCATTCTGTATTACATATGATTTTGAATCAGAGACAGATAATTCAGTAACTATTCGTTTCCGTGATTCTATGGAGCAGATTCGTGTAAAAATCGATGAGTTAGATGCATACTTTGCAGATAAATTTACATTTTAAGATAAATTTTATTGATTTTTTTATATTCAAGCGGGCGGAATACATTCGTCCGCTTTTAAAAGATGGAGGATTTATATGAAAAAGAAAGTTGCAGCATTAATGTTGGCTGTCTCAATGGTTACAATGATGACAGGTTGTGGAAATAGTCAAAATAAGGAGGCAGATTCTCAAAATGTAGTGGATACAAAAGCCAATGTATCTGATGAAACATCAGAGGGAACTGTATATAAGGTAGGAATAGTCCAGTATGTAGATGATGCTTCGTTGAATCAGATTGAAAAAGCAATTGAGACAGAGCTTACAGCCAAAGGTCAGGAGCTGGGAGTGACTTTTGATTTTGAACCATATACACATAATGGCCAGGCAGATTCAACAGTTTTGAATCAGATTGCGGCAGATCTTGTAGCAGATAAGGTTGATATAATTGTTCCAATTGCTACACCTGCTGCTATGGTTATGCAGAATGCAACAGAAGACAATCAGATACCGGTTGTATTTTCAGCTGTAACTGATCCTGTAGGAGCAGGTCTTGTGGCAGGCAATGATGTGCCAGGTGCCAATATTACCGGAGTATCAGATGCAATTGATACAGAGGCAATTTTTAACCTGATTGTTACAGCTAATCCTGATACCGATAAGGTTGGACTTCTTTATGATAAGAGTCAGGCCGGTTCTATAAAGTCTATAGAAGATGCCAAGAAATATTGTGATGAGAATGGAATAGAATATGTAGAAAAGACCGGTACAACAACACCTGAAATTCAAGCTGCTGCTGATGCACTTGTTGCTGAGAAGGTTGATGCCATATTTACACCACAGGACAATACAATTATGACAGCGGAGCTTGCTATTTTTGAGAAGTTTACAGAAGCCGGAATACCACATTATACAGGTGCAGATTCTTTTGCATTAAATGGAGCCTTCTGTGGCTATGGTGTTAACTATACAAATCTCGGAGTTGTTACAGCTGATATGGTAGTTGATGTTCTTGTAAATGGAGCAGATCCGGCTACAACACCGGTAAATGTACTTTCGGATGGTATTATTACAATTAATACTGAAACAGCAGAGGCTGTAGGAATAGATTTTTCAGTATTTGCAGGTATGGGCTCAGAATTGATTGAGACAGTAACTGCAAAAGAATTTGAATAAAGGGGAAAGAGGAATATATGGATTCCATTATTACAGTATCAATTGTTCAAAGTGCACTTGAATTAGGTCTTATTTATGCATTAGTCGCTTTGGCTCTGTTTATTTCATTTTCAATACTAAATATAGCAGATTTGTCTACGGATGGATGTTTTACATTAGGGTGTGCAGTATGTGCTTCTATTACAATTGCGGGGCATCCGATTATTGGATTATTTGCAGCGATTGCTGCTGGTGTCTGTTCAGGATATGTTACAGCATTTTTACAGACAAGAATGGGAATTCAGTCAATTCTTGCAGGAATTATTGTAAATACAGGGCTGTATACTGTTAATATTGCAGTTATGGGGTTTTCGTCAAATCTAAATCTTTTTAATTGTGATTCTATTTTTACATGGGCAAAAGAAACTATACCTTGCAGTTGGTATAAGCTCATAGTAGTAATGATAATTGTAATTGCAGTTGCAATAATTGTTGCGCTATTTCTTAATACCAGACTTGGATTATCTATCAGAGCAACAGGAGATAATCCTGATATGGTAAGAGCCTCAAGCATTAATACTGCAAAGATGATAACAATTGGTCTTTGTGTTGCTAATGCTTTGACGGCATTATCAGGCGGCTTGCTTGCGCAGTATCAGAAATCCTGCGATATTAATCTTGGAACAGGTATGGTTACGATTGCATTGGCAAGTCTTGTTATTGGTGAGACTCTTATAGGAAAAGGTAGTATGTTAAAACGTATAACAGGTGTAATTCTTGGAAGCTGTTTATATCGTTTTATTGTGGCAGTTGCATTAAGACTCAATGTTCCGGCAGAGTGTTTAAAACTGGTATCTGCTTTAATTGTGGCAGTTGCAATTGCACTTCCATATATTAGAGATAAAGCCGGTTTTTACAAAAAGCGTCATGAAACAAGAGAACAAAATCAGATATATATAAGAGAGATCATGGCAGGGGTAAATAAAGAAGACGGAGGTAGACAAGATGATTAATAATATGTTGATCATGAAAAATTTGAGTAAAACCTTCAATCCGGATACTGTCAATGAGAAGTGTGCATTAAATTCAGTTGAACTTGAATTGAAAAAAGGTGATTTTGCTACTATTGTGGGAAGTAATGGCGCAGGAAAGTCTACTTTGTTTAATGCTATTACCGGTGCTTTTTTTCCGGATAAAGGATTGATTTTACTTGATGGGCAGGATATTACTTACCAAAAGGAGCACTTGAGAAGTAAGGTGATAGGACATTTGTTTCAGGACCCATTAAAGGGAACTGCTCCACATATGACAATTGAAGAGAATATGGCATTGGCATACCTGCGTGCTTCGACTTCAAAAAATGCATATTTCAGCAGGATAAAACAAGCTGATAAAAAGAAATTTCAGGAGCAGCTTTCTTTGCTCGAAATGGGACTTGAAGACAGAATGAAACAGCCGGTAGGTTTATTGTCAGGAGGACAAAGACAGGCATTAACATTGCTTATGGCTACAATGGTTACGCCAAAGATTCTTCTTCTGGATGAACACACTGCAGCACTTGACCCGGCAACGGCTGATAAAGTGTTAAAGCTTACAAAGAAAATTGTAGCAGAACAGAATATAACCTGTCTGATGGTTACTCATAATATGCACCAGGCTCTGGAGCTGGGTAACCGTACACTTATGATGGATAGTGGGAGAATTGTGCTTGATGTTTCAGGTGAGGAACGAAGCTGTATGACAGTTGATGATCTGCTTCATCAATTTGCATTGCGTGCAGGTAAGGAATTGGATAATGATCGTATCCTGATTTCTAAAATGAAATAGAGGGAGAAAAGATGGGAAAAATTATAATACAAAATGAAACTACAAAAGACCCAATTAGCCTTATAGGAAGAGAAGCGGGAGTCTGCTGGGGTGCAGATATTAGTAATGCAGAAAAAAATTATAAGCGTGGAATGGACTGTCTTGTATCAGGACATGGACGGACATGGGAATATCCACAGGTTTATGTTGTTATGGACGGTTATTCTGCAAGGGTGTTTAGAGAATTATATACACATATTGGTGGCGGTCCGACAAGACTTCAGGCATCAACAAGGTATATCAATTATGAAAAAGGATTTGATTATGTTATTCCTCCAACCATTGATGAGTCAGAAGAAACCCGAAATATCTATACTGGGGCAATGGATGATATTTTAAGTGCCATGAAGAAACTGGAAGCTTTAGGCATGCCTAGAGAGGATATTGGTATGCTTTTGCCACTGGGAATGTGCAGTAAAGTGGTTTTAAGAACTAACTTAAGAAATCTTATTGATATGTCACATCAGAGACTTTGCACCAGGGCATATTGGGAATATAGAAATCTTATGAAAGACCTTATGAATGCTTTAAGCGAATATTCAGAAGAATGGAAATATTTAGTTGATAACTATTTTGTTGCAAAATGTGATGTTGCAGGATTTTGTACAGAAAAAAACAGTTGTGGTCGACGTGTTAAGTATGAAAACTAAATATTATAAAAAAATTGATTTATGTATATTATTTGTGTATAATGCATTTGTATGTGTGAATTATAATTAAAAAATTAAAATAGAAAACGGAGGATATAGTTGTGGAGAACTATGGAGTAAATGACCTTCGAAGAATGTTTCTTGAATTCTTCGAGAGCAAAGAACACTTAAAAATGAAGAGCTTTTCGCTTGTACCTCATAATGATAACAGTTTACTTATTATCAATTCAGGTATGGCACCATTAAAACCATACTTTACAGGTCAGGAGATACCACCCAGACGTCGTGTTACAACATGTCAGAAATGTGTTAGAACTGGTGATATTGAAAATGTAGGTAAGACAGCAAGACATCTTACTTTTTTTGAAATGCTTGGAAATTTCTCTTTTGGAGATTATTTTAAGAAAGAGGCTCTTAGCTGGAGCTGGGAATTCCTTACAGAAGTAGTAGGTCTTGATCCGGAGAGACTTTATCCATCAATATATTGCGAAGATGAAGAAGCATTCAAAATCTGGACAGAACAGATAGGTGTTCCGGCAGAAAAGATTACACGTTTTTACAGAGACCCTGAAACAGGAGAATGTGATAATTTCTGGGAGCATGGTGCAGGTCCTTGTGGTCCATGTTCTGAAATTTATTATGACAGAGGTGTTAAGTACGGATGTGGCAAGCCGGATTGTAAGGTAGGCTGTGAATGTGACCGTTTTATGGAAGTGTGGAATAATGTATTTACACAGTTTGACGGTGATGGACATGGTAATTATGAAGAGCTTGCCCAAAAGAACATAGATACAGGTATGGGTCTTGAAAGACTTGCAGTTGTTGTTCAGGACGTTGATACTGTATTTGATATTAATACAATGAAAGCTATTAGAGATAAGATTTGTCAGGTAGCTGGTGTTGAATATCAAAAAGACGAAAAAGCTGACGTTTCTATCAGACTTATTACAGATCATATCCGCTCAGCAACATTTATGATATCAGATGGTATCATGCCTACAAATGAAGGAAGAGGATATGTTCTTAGACGTATTATTCGTCGTGCAGCAAGACATGGAAGAATGCTTGGAATTTCAGGAACTTTCATGGCTGATTTTGCTGCAACAGTAATTGCAGAATGCAAAGATGGATATCCTGAGCTTGATGAGAAAAAGGATTTTATATTCAAAGTTCTTACACAGGAAGAAGAGAAATTCAATAAGACTATTGACCAGGGACTTGCTATCCTTTCAGAAATGGAAGAGGATATGCAGAAGAATAATGAGAAAGTACTTGCAGGTGCAAAGGTATTCAAGCTTTATGATACATATGGATTCCCTGTAGATCTTACTCAGGAAATTCTTGAAGAAAAAGGATTTTCGATTGATGAAGCAGGATTTAAGGAAGCTATGAATGAACAGCGTACAAAAGCAAGAAACGCTCGTCAGGAAACAAACTACATGGGAGCTGATGTAACAGTCTATGAGTCTATAGATCCTTCTATAACATCTGTATTTGTAGGATATGATAAATTAGAGATGAATTCAAAGGTTTCAGTACTTACTACAGAATCTGAACTTGTTGAGGCTCTTTCAGATGGTGAGATAGGAACAATTATTGTTGATGAGACACCATTCTATGCAACAATGGGTGGTCAGCAGGGTGATAAGGGTATCATTTCTACTGAATCAGGAGAATTTGAAGTACTTGATACAATCAAATTGCTTGGTGGTAAAGTAGGCCATGTAGGTAAGATGACAAGAGGCATGATTAAAGTTGGTGATAATGTAACTCTTAGTGTTGATAAGAGCCTTCGTGCCAAAACCTGTAAGAACCATTCAGCTACCCACCTTCTTCAAAAAGCATTACGTGAGGTTCTTGGCTCACATGTACAGCAGAAGGGTTCATATCAGGATGGAGAACGTACACGTTTTGACTTTAGCCATTTTGAAGCAATGACAAGTGAAGAACTTGATAATGTTGAGAAGATGGTAAATGAGAAGATTGCAGAAAATATTGCAGTTGATACTCAGGTCATGACTATGGACGAAGCAAAGAAAACAGGAGCAATGGCTCTCTTTGATGAGAAGTACGGTGAGACTGTACGAGTAGTATCAATGGGAGATTTCTCAAAAGAGTTTTGTGGTGGTACACATGTAAAGAATACTGGAGATATTGTTTCTTTCAAAATTGTATCTGAAAGTGGTGTGGCAGCTGGCGTTCGTCGTATTGAAGCACTTACAGGTGATAATGTATTTGAATATTACAAGAATATTGAGAATGAATACATTTCAGCAGCAAAAGCAGCAAAAACTACACCATCAGCATTAATTGAAAAGATTGAACATATGATGGCTGAAATAAAAGCATTACAGAGTGAGAATGAATCATTGAAGAGTAAGGCAGCAAAGGATGCGCTTGGCGATGTAATGGATCAGGTAGTAGACATTAAAGGTACGAAGCTTTTGGCAGCCAGAGTAGATGGCGTTGATATGAATGGATTAAGAGATTTAGGTGACCAGTTAAAAGAAAAATTAGGAGAAGGTGTTGTAGTACTTGCTTCTAATACTGATGGAAAAGTAAATCTCATTGCTATGGCTACAGATGGAGCTATGAAGAATGGAGCTCATGCAGGAAATCTTATTAAAGGAATAGCTGCTCTTGTAGGTGGCGGCGGCGGCGGACGTCCAAACATGGCTCAGGCAGGTGGAAAGAATCCTGAAGGAATTGATAAAGCGATTGAAGAAGCTAAAACAGTGCTTGAAGGTCAGATTAAATAGATAAATATTTTCTATTAACAACGGTTTTAAAAAAATGAAAAAAATTGCAAAAAAGTGTTGACGTAAGGAAATATTATGCTATAATCTTAATTGTGCAATTGAAGAAATAAACCCGAACAGTCTAGCACACGATAATAGGACTGGAGGGAGGTTAGGTGTGATAGCATGTCAAATGTAATCGTTAAAGAAAACGAGACTTTGGATAGCGCTTTACGCAGATTCAAGAGAAGCTGTGCTAAGGCAGGAATTCAGCAGGAAATCCGTAAAAGAGAGCATTATGAGAAGCCAAGCGTAAAACGTAAGAAAAAGTCTGAAGCAGCAAGAAAACGTAAATATAATTAATTTGAATGGAAATCCTTGGCAGTATGCCAAGGATTCTTTCATGTTTTCTGATTAATAGGCTATTGAATAATATGGGATTATTATGTAATATGTAAGATATAATAATATTAGGAGTATATTATTGTATTGATTAGTGTTTAAGAGGTGAGTATTATGCCAATTTTTAATATGGAGTTTGCAGGATACGATTTATATCATTTTATTTCGTGCTTTTTCCTGTTTAGTATTATTGGATGGATGGTTGAGTCAACATATATGTCTATTTGTAATAAAAAAATAACTAACAGGGGTTTTATGACAGGACCATTTTGTCCGATATATGGTATAGGTGCAACTGTAGGATATATAATTTTACATCCATTTGCAGGAAATCTGGTTGTGCTTTATCTTGCTGGTGCTTTTACAGCAACAGTATTTGAATTTTTAGTAGCAAAACTTATGCTTAGACTTTTTGGTGAGGTATGGTGGGACTACAATAATAAGTTCTGCAATTATAAAGGCTTGATATGCCTTGAAAGTACTCTTGCATGGGGAGTATATGCAGTTGTTATTATTACATTTTTATTTGACAAGGTAATGAGTTTTATTGATAAATATCCATATGCATGGGGAATAAAAATCATTGCTTTTATAGTTGTAATGGGTATGATTGATTTTGGTTATCATTTTGTTATGGCAATAAGAATGACAGATGAAACACGTGAAAATATTAAATCAAAAAATTAAAATATTATTTATTCGTAAATTCTGAATTAGGAAGCTACATTTGGTCTATTCTAAATGTAGCTTTTTGAATGTGAGAATGTAAATGGTTAAAATTATGAATGTTTGCTTTGTATAAATTCACAAATTTTAAGAAAGCAGGGTGTTTTTTTTATGATAAAGATTGACTTGATTACCGGATTTCTTGGTTCTGGAAAAACTACATTTTTGAAGAATTATGTTTCATATCTTGTAGCAAATGGAAATAAGGTTGGTGTCATTGAAAATGATTTTGGCGCTATTAATATAGATATGCTTATATTGCAGGATATTGTAAGTGAAAACTGTGATATTGAGCAGATTGTTGGTGGAAGTGTTGTCAGTGATTGGAAAAGACGTTTTAAAGCGAAATTGATATCTATGGCAATGTGCGGATACAATAGAATACTTGTTGAACCTTCAGGTATTTTTGATGTAGATGCTTTTTTTGATATGTTGTATGATGAACCTTTGGATAGATGGTACCAAGTGGGAAATGTATTTGCTATTGTTGATGCACAGATTTTAAAAGATTTATCAGAGCAGTCAAAATATCTTTTAGTTTCTCAGATTGCAAATGCAGGAAGCATTATTTTAAGTAAGGCACAATATATTGATCAAGAACAGATTGAAGAAACAAAGGATATATTACAGAATTTGTTAGAAGATTTTAAATGTGACCGTCAGATTAAAGATGATGTTTATGCAAAAGTATGGAAAGAGATGACAGATGATGACTGGGAAAAGCTGGCACATTGTGGTTGGAAAAAGGCAGACCATAAAAAGATATGGTTTGACCACAAAGAAGAATTTCAGTCAGTGTTTATTATGGATGTTCAGATGTCTGAAGGTAAATTGGCACATATAATACATGATGTAATACATAACGATATGTGTGGAAAAGTATTCAGGATAAAGGGTTTTGTTGATATAGGAAAAAAAGAAGAGCCGGAATGGATAGAGATAAATGCGACAAAAGAAGAATTTACAATTAAAAAAAGGCAGAAGGGACAGAATGTGATTATTATTATAGGTGAAAATCTTGATAATGATACTATTCAGAAAAAATTTGAAGTAAAAGAATGAGGCTGTTAGTGGAATAATAACAAGAAAAATCACATAAATTTTATCAAAAATCTGTGTGAGAAAAAGTATGATTTCGAAGTTACAAAATAGAAGTATAATAAATTATTTTGATAGGAATAAATTCCTGATAAAGATAGTACAACTGATTATGACTACAATCATAAGTGTCAACTGTATCTGTATTAATGCTTATGCCGTCCAGAATGTCAATACTAATGAAAAAATTGATATTACATCACCGTCTGCAATTTTGGTTGAAGCCTCAACAGGAACTGTTATATATGAAAAAAATTCTGATGAAGTAAGAAGTCCTGCAAGTATAACCAAAATTATGACTCTTCTTTTGATTTTTGATGCGATTGAGAGAGGAAAGATAGGGGTTAATGATGAAGTTTGCACAAGTGCTTATGCTAAATCGATGGGGGGATCGCAGGTATTTCTTGAAGAAGGAGAAATACAGACAGTAGACACACTGATAAAGTGTATAGTGGTAGCAAGTGGAAATGATGCTTCAGTTGCAATGGCAGAATATGTGGCAGGAAGTGAAGCAGAATTTGTAAATATGATGAATGAAAAAGCAAAAGCTATTGGTATGACCAATACACATTTTATTGACTGTTGTGGTCTTACTTCAGATAACCAGCATTTTACAACCGCCCGAGATGTATCAATAATGTCAAGGGAATTGATTACTAAGTATCCTAAAATATTTGACTATACTAAAATATGGATGGAGGATATAACACATACTACAAAGCAGGGAACAAAGAAATTTACATTATCAAGTACAAATAAACTGTTAAAACAGTATCAATGGACTACTGGATTAAAAACCGGTTCAACCAGCGTTGCAAAATATTGCTTAAGTGCTACTGCAAAAAAAGATAATATCGAGCTTATCGCTGTTATAATGGGAGCTCCTGAACCCAAAATCAGATTTTTGGAAGCCAGAAAGATGCTGGATTATGGATTTGCCACAGCAAAGATATATGAAGATACAGATACAAACAGTTTTAAGCCAATTAAGGTTGCCAAAGGAAAAAAGGATTATGTTGATGTTTTTGTAAAAGACAATTACAAATATCTTGATGTAAGTGGAATGGATTTTTCAAAAATTGAAAAAAAAGTGTCTTTTTCGGAGAATATTCAGGCTCCTATTGAGATAGAGGCAAAAGTCGGAAAAATCACTTATTTATATGAAGGAAAAGAAATCGGATATGTAGATATACTGGCAAAGGATATGGTAGAGAAAGCCAATTTTGTTGATTATATTAAGAAAATCGGAGTACAATTTTTGATTATATAATTTGATGTTGATAGATAAGCCAATAACTTTTATCTTTTACATATCAATTCTATATGTTATAATATTCTGTAGGATTGTAGCTGTTCAAAATACTATTTTTGGAATAGTTACAAATGTGTGATAGTTAATGGTATGGATTGCGACTGTTAAATATAAATATAATATAAGAATGTGAGGAATTTGTTCTGGACAATTTATTTTTTATACTGATAAGCATTTTTGTACTGATATGTATTTTTATGTTAGTGGTTGGAATGATTGATGGAAATCGTTTTAGAGTGGTCAGACAGGAGTTTGTGGTTCCAAATCTTAAACAGGATTGTAAGTTTGTGTTGATATCAGACTTGCATAATAAAGTATATGGAAATAATAATGAATCTGTCATTGCAGCGGTAAAAAGTATTAATCCGGATTTTATTGTTATTGCAGGCGACCTTGTTACCTCAAAATTAAAAGAGCCTATGGATGCAGGGATTAATCTGGTTAATGCACTTTCTAAGGATTTTCCAATATATTATGGATTAGGAAATCATGAAAATAAAATTAAAACAAGAGATTATTTTGGTGATAAATACGAACAGCTTATAAAAGCATTAAGTAATCAGAATGTTTATGTATTGGAAAATCAAAATAGCATTATTCCAAAATATAATATTTGTATAACAGGATTAAATCTGGATTTGAATTACTTTGCTCATTTTAGGCTAAGAAAAATGCATAAGGATTATCTGACTTCAGTAGTAGGAAAAAGTGATGATAAATACTGTAATATTCTTATTGCACATAATCCGGATTATTTTCCGGAATATGCTATGTGGGGAGCTGATCTGGTTTTATCGGGTCATGTACATGGTGGAATAATGAGATTGCCTTTTATTGGTGGTGTTATAGCACCTTCATATGAAATATTTCCAAAATATGATGGAGGAGTATTTACAGAAGGTAAGTCTACTATGCTTTTAGGAAGAGGCATGGGTTCGCATACTATTCCATTTCGATTTTTTAATCCGGCAGAATTATACGAGGTAATTTTGAAGAGTGAATAGATGAAATAATATTTACTTATTCTTGCACTTTGCACCAAATTTATGTAGAATAAATTTTGGTGCATTATTTTTGTATTTGCCAATGTTTATTGGATTATTTGCTTATCTTGGAGGGTATTGATATTAATGGCACTTTCTGTAAAATTAAAGGTTTTTGAAGGACCTCTTGATTTATTATTATATCTGATTGAAAAAAATAAGATTGACATATATGATATTCCAATTGTACTGGTTACTGAGCAATATCTTGACTATATCAAACAGATGGAGACTGAAGATATGAATATAATGAGTGAGTTTTTAGTTATGGCCGCTACATTGTTGGATATAAAGTGCAAGATGCTTTTGCCTAAGGAAGTAAATGAAGAGGGTGAAGAAGAAGACCCAAGAGCAGAGCTGGTTCAAAAGCTGTTAGAATATAAGATGTATAAGTATATGGCATACGAATTAAGAGACAGACAGGTGGACGCCGGAAAAAGCTGGTATAAAAAACCAATGCTTCCCAAAGAAGTGGCAGAATACAAATTCCCTATTGATTATAATGAACTTATTGGTGATGTCAGTCTTGCAAGGCTGCATGAGATATTTAAGTCAGTTATGAAACGTCAGGAAGATAAGATAGATCCTATACGAAGTCAGTTTGGAAAGATAGAAAAAGATGAGATAAATATAGAAGACAAACAGAATTATATTGAAGAATATATGAAGAATAACAAATATTTTAGTTTTCGTGAGTTGCTGGAAAAACAGGGAAATAAGCTTGAAATGATAGTTACATTCCTTACAATTCTGGAAATGATGAAGCAGGGTGTGATTACTATTGAACAGGAAGATATATTTGGAGATATAATGATAACATCTAGTCTTGCTGCATAGAAAAAATTTTTTTAAATATAATAAGTTAAGGTAGTGGATATTTTGGATAAAAAGAAGGCAATGTCGATTATTGAGGCAGTACTTTTTGCGATGGGCGATTCTGTTGAAGCATCAAAATTGGTACATGTACTTGAAATTTCTGAAAAAGAAATACGTGAGATAATAAAAGAAATGAACTCTAAGTATAAAAAAGCGGAGAGAGGTATATATATTCTTGAGTTGGGAGATTCATTCCAACTATGTACAAAACCTGATCTTTATGAATATCTGATAAAGGTTGCCAAGGCACCAAGAAAATATGTAATGTCAGATACTTTGTTAGAAACTTTGTCAATAATAGCCTATAAACAACCGGTTACTAAGCTGGAAGTGGAAAAAATCAGAGGTGTAAGCAGTGACCATGCTGTTAACAGATTATTGGAATTTAATCTGATTCAGGAGTTAGGAAGGCTTGATGCGCCGGGACGACCGCTTCTGTTTGGCACTACAGAAGAGTTTTTAAGAACATTTGGAGTAAAAACATTGGGAGACTTGCCTAGAATCAATCCTGAACAAATGGAAGATTTTAAGAAACAGGCAGAAGAAGAAGCGGATATTAAAGTAGAAATTTAATAATATTTTGTTAATTGATTGACAAATTAAAGAATTAGTGTAATAATGCTTTAAGAACATTGTTACCAAAAAGCGAAACAATGTTTTTAAATAATCCTTATATGTGTGAGAGGCAAGAGTTATGATTTACAATAATGGGGAAAAGACAACTGAACAAATGCTTATAGATGATCCTGTTGGCAGGAAGATTTTGGATGCAGCAATATCAATAATTGATCAGGAAGGTTATGAAAATCTGACAATTCGTAAAGTTGCAAAAGAAAGTGGCTGTTCAAATTCAGCAATCTATATGAGATTTGAGGATAAAGATGCATTGGCAGGAGAGGTTGCAGCATTACATGCAAAACCTTTTTTGATGATGATGGATGATAATTATAATAAAGAAAAAGATTTTCTTACTAATATAAATAAGATAACAAAGGTGATGCTTGAAAAGGTTTTTACATTTAACAATGAAGCTGTTCATATGCAGGTAATGTACAGGGGAGGGCTTAAGCCACAGGAAAATCCTTTTGTTTTAAGACTTGAAGAATATTTGAAAACAGCTTCTCAGCGTGGAGAGGTTAATGTAAATAATACTTTGGACACAGCATATTTGCTATCTGCTTCGTTTTGGGGTCTTGCACAGATGGCAAGGGCAAATAAGCAATATGATTATAAAAATGCAGTTAAGCTTTTAGAAACCCAGAATGCTATGCTTTATTTGGGAATAAAGGCAGAGACCAGCAGAGAAGATTCTCTTTGGAGTATGCTTAAAGAAAAAGGGGTTAATGTTGATAAAGCACTCGAAAGAATGAAGGGAAATAAGGACGCTTACAAGAGTTTTCTTCAGGAATTTTTTGAAGATCCTGATTTTGAAAGTTTGGAAGAGGCAATAAGAGACGGTGATGCCAAGAATGCTTTTGATTATGCACATGGTTTAAAAGGAATGGCAGCAAATCTTGGACTTGACAAAATACATGGTGAATTAAGTGTATTGGTTGAAATCCTGCGAAGAGGAAGTCTTGATGGAGCCAAGGAAGCTTATGATGCTGTAATGGAAGCATGTGACATGGTAACAATGTTGCTGTAATTATTGTAACTGTGAATGGTTACTGATTATTTTAGGATTATATTAGTAGTAAGTTTGTGAATATGACATAAAAGGGCAAATATTTTTGACTTATTTGTAACAAGTTGCTCGGAAATGGAGAGTAAGTGTGAGAGACAGGAATAAAATACTTATAGTTGATGATAAGGGGATAAACAGATACATGCTGGGTGAGATATTTAAAGACCAGTATGAAATAATTGAAGCACCAGGTGGACAGGAAGCTCTTTATACAATTGATGAAGAGTATGATAATATTGCAGTAATGCTGTTGGATATCATAATGCCGGTGGTTGATGGATTTGGTGTCTTGGAATATATGAAGGAGGAAGGCTATATTGACAAATTTCCAGTGGTAATTGTTACAGATGATTCTTCTGAAGAAACAAGTGTTAAAGCATTTGAATATAATGTGTCAGATATGGTTATTAAACCTTTTGAGCCAAGAATAATAAAAAGACGAGTTCAGAATATTATTGAGTTATATGAATATAAAAGAAAATATGGAAATTATTTATAGAACAAAGGATATCGTTTGTGTGACGATATCCTTTGTTTTTTGAAATAACGACATTGTAAACTTTATTGTTTGCAAATAATATGATAATATTAAAAATGACAGAATAATAAAAATAACTGAATACGCAATGAAAGGAGAGATATATATGCTGGAAAAAATAGATTTAAACAAGAAGATGGACAAGCAGGAATATAAGGAACAAATAAATTTACTGGGAGCAAAGATTTCTGTTTTGCAAAGAGAACTGAAAAGCTATGGTGTGCCTGTAATTGTAGTGTTTGAGGGATTTGGAGGAGCTGGAAAAGGAACACAAATCAATCGTTTGATACACACTCTTGATCCTAGAGGTTATGATGTTTATTCAATAGATTCTGAGACCAAAGAAGAGGCATTGCATCCATTTTTGTGGAGATTTTGGACAAAGACTCCAGCTAACGGAAGAATAGCGGTTTTTGACAGAAGCTGGTACAGACGAGTATTAGTGGATAGATATGAGGGGAAAACTTCAAAAAATGATATATCATTAGCTTTTGAGGATATAAGTGTTTTTGAAAAGCAGCTGACTGATGGTGGAACTATGATTATAAAACTGTTTCTTGATATATCAGCACATGAACAAAAAAACAGATTTAAAAAGCTTCTTAGTAAGAAAGCAACAAGCTGGAGAGTTACTGATAAGGATTTAGATAGAAATAAGCATTTTGAAGAATATTTTGATATTGCCGACAAAATGCTCACTAAAACAGACTATGAGTTCGCACCATGGAATATAATTGAGGCTGAAGACGAAAAATATGCTACTATAAAAATTTTATCAATTATTGCTTCTGCATTTGAAGAAAGAAGTAATCAGGAAAAACTTAAAAAGAAGGCAGAGGTTAATGGCAAATTTGATAAAACAGATTTTAATAATAGTGTTTTAAATAGAATTGATCTGTCAAAGAAGCTTTCCAAGGAGGAGTACAGCGAAAGATTGTCTGAATTGAAAAAGAAGCTTAGAATTCTGCACAGTAAGTTATATGCTGCGAGAATACCTGTAGTTCTTGCATTTGAGGGCTGGGATGCAGGAGGTAAAGGCGGTGCAATAAAACGTTTAACAGATGCACTTGATCCAAGGGGATATACCGTTAATCCCACAAGTTCACCGAATGACATAGAACGGTCACATCACTATTTGTGGCGTTTTTGGAACAGAATGCCCAAAGATGGACATATAGCAATATTTGACAGAACCTGGTATGGAAGAGTAATGGTTGAACGTATAGAAGGTTTTTGTTCAACGCAGGAGTGGCAGCGAGCATATAAAGAAATGAATCAGATGGAACAGCAGCTGGTTAATCATGGAGCCGTAGTTTTGAAATTCTGGCTTCACATTGATAAGGATGAACAGGCAAAACGTTTTAAAGACAGACAGGATAATCCTGAAAAGAACTGGAAGATAACTGATGAAGACTGGAGAAATCGTGATAAATGGGATCTTTATGAAAAAGCAGTAGATGAGATGCTTGTAAGGACATCAACATCAGATGCACCGTGGATAATTGTTGAGGGAAATGATAAGTATTATGCACGCATAAAAGTACTTGAAGCGGTTGTTGAGGCAATAGAGAAAAGAATATCATTAATAAAAGAATAGCTTTGAAGATAATGACATATATTAAATTGAATAATTGTTTTTGCAGGAAATATATGAAAATTACCAGAAAAGCTGTAATTGTTTTTGTAAGGGTATTTATTGGTATTGTATTAGTGGTTATAAATATTTTAGGAGATTTTACCAGAACTTGTGCACAGGAAACACTAAGACTCTATTCAAAATCAGCTGTATTGATGGATGCAGAATCAGGTCGTGTATTGTATGAAAAGTGTGGATATGAGAAAATGCCGATGGCAAGTACGACAAAGATAATGACATTAATAGTTACATTAGAAAATGCGAATTTAGAGGACACTGTTACAGTGTCCTCTTATGCGTCATCTATGCCGGATGTTCAGCTGAATATAAGAGAAGGTGAAAAATACAGGCTTAATGATCTTTTGTATTCTCTTATGCTTGAATCCCATAATGATTCAGCAGTAGCTATTGCAGAGCATGTTGGAGGCAGTGTGGAAGGTTTTGCTGATATGATGAATAAAAAGGCTAGAGATATAGGTTGTAGCGATACATATTATATTACTCCCAATGGTCTTGATGCAATAAAACAAAATAATATTCATTCTACTACAGCAAGGGATTTGGCACTTGTAATGTCTTATTGTATTGCCAAGTCTTCGCAAAAGGAAAAGTTTCTTGAGATAACAAGAACTCAAACCTATTCTTTTTGTGATATAGACAAAAAAAGAAATTTTTGCTGTACTAATCACAACGCATTTCTTAATATGATGGAGGGGGCACTTTCCGGTAAGACAGGATTTACTTCAAAAGCAGGATATTGCTATGTTGGAGCTTTGAAAAGAGATGGAAAAACTTTTGTAGTTGCCCTGCTTGCATGTGGATGGCCTAATCATAAGTCTTATAAATGGAGTGATACAAGGCAACTAATGGAATATGGAATTAGTAATTATGATTACTATAAATTTGATGATATAAGTCTTCCTGAAAATGTGCTAACGCCATTACAGGTTATGGGTTCAAAAGAATCAGTTTATGGGGAAAAAAGTTTTGTGAATATAATTATCAATGCATCAAGTGATAGGCATGATAAAAAGGAAGGAATCTTATTGAAAAATGATGAACAAATTGAAGTTAAAATAGATAAGAAAAAAGTACTGCATGCACCGGTTCTGAAGGGAGACATTGTCGGAAAGATAGAATATAGGCTGAATGATGATATAATAAAAATAGAAAATCTTGTGACAGCTGATAACATTGAACAAATTGATTTTATATATTGTATGCAATGTATTGTTAACAAATTTGTATTCCACAATAAAGACGGGGCTTCTGTGACGTTGGGAAGCACGATACAGTAAGCCCTGTTCCTATTTCTACTATATATAATTTTGGTATATTTTAAACTTTACTAAACGTTATTGGTATTGTCCCCTATCTATAAAAAATAGGATAAAATATGTAAATTTTACTATGCGTAAAGAATAATATGTGTTATACTTACACTGACGCTATTTTCGTAAATTGTTATAATAATGAGAAAAAATATTTAACTTAATATCTTTTCATATTTTTATTAACAGTTTGATGAAAATACGCTAAAATGTTCTTATTTAAAGTTATTTAATATAAAATGGAGGTCATAAAATGAGTACTACTTCAAGTTTGGCAAGTAAGAGAATTGAATCATTACTTGATGAAAGCAGTTTCGTTGAAATTGGAGCACTTGTTACAGCGAGAGCAACAGATTTTAATTTGAAACAGACTGAGACTCCTTCGGACGGTGTTGTAACCGGATACGGAGTTATCAATGGCAATCTTGTGTATGTGTATAGCCAGGATGCTTCCGTATTAAACGGTTCTGTTGGTGAAATGCATGCAAAGAAAATCGCAAATCTTTATGACTTGGCTATGAAGACAGGAGCACCTGTTATTGGGCTTATTGATTCAGCTGGTCTTAGATTACAGGAGGCAACAGATGCATTAAATGCTTTTGGAGAAATTTATCTTAAGCAGACAATAGCATCAGGTGTTATACCTCAGATTACAGCAGTTTTTGGTAATTGTGGTGGTGGTCTTGCAATCATTCCAACACTTACAGATTTTACATTTATGGAAGGAACAAAGGCAAAGCTTTTTGTGAATTCTCCAAATGCGCTTGATGGAAACTCAGCAGCAAAATGTGATACAGCAGCAGCTGAATTCCAGAGTAAGGAAAGTGGTATTGTAGATGTTGTTGCTGATGAAGAGACAATTTTTGCAAAAATCAGAGAGCTCGTTACAATGCTTCCTGGAAATAATGAAGATGATGCTTCATATGATGAATGTACAGATGATCTTAACAGAGCATGTACAGATATTGTAAACTGTGTAGGAGATACATCTATTGCACTCTCAACCATAGCTGATAATAATATATTCTTTGAGGTTAAAGAAGGCTATGCAAAGGATATGGTTACCGGATTTATCAAGTTAAATGGAATTACAGTTGGATGTGTTGCAAACCGTACAGAAGTATATAATGCGGAAGGCGAAGTCGAAGAAAAATTTGATGCAGTTCTTTCAGTAAGAGGATGTGAGAAGGCAGCAGAATTTATCAATTTCTGCGATGCTTTTGGAATTCCTGTATTGTCTTTAACAAATGTTAAAGGATATAAGGCAACAATGTGCAGTGAGAGAAATATTGCAAGAGCAGTTGCAAAGCTTACTTATGCATTCGCAAATGCAACTGTTCCAAAGGTTAATGTTGTAATAGGTAAAGCATACGGTAGTGCATATGTTGCAATGAATTCGAAAGCAATTGGTGCTGATATTACAATTGCATGGCCAGATGCAGAAATCGGATCTATGGATGCAAAGCTTGCTGCAAAGATTATGTATGATGGTCAGGGAGCTGATGTTATTAATGCAAAGGCTGCTGAGTATGCTGAACTTCAGACAAGCGCTGCAAGTGCTGCAAGAAGAGGATATGTAGATCAGATTATTGAACCTGCTGATACAAGAAAATATGTAATCGGTGCTTTTGAGATGTTATTTACAAAGAGAGAGGACCGTCCTGCAAAGAAACATGGAACAGTTTAGGAAAGGGTGAACGTTAATATGACTAAATTCACAAAAAAGCTATTGAAAACAGTATTAATGCTTACCTGTGTTTTGAGCTTGACTGCATGCGGTAAAGACGAAAGCATTAGTGATGTTCAACAGCAGAAACTTACAATGGCTGAAAGTAAAGCAGATGTTGTTATTGCGCTTACTGACCAGTTTGTTACTACTGGTGAAACAGAAAAAATGTTAAGTGACTATAATAATGTAGAATTAGCAGCTCTTTACAGAAGTACATATTACGGCTTTACTCAGGATTCTTCATTTGAATGTGAAGGAAAGGCAGTAAGAAATGCATTTACTTCATTTGCTTCTGCTAAAGAAAGCTTGGGTGCTGTTACTGAGTTAGGTGATAAGAATACAAAGATCGATGGTGAAACTATTGTCATTACAGTTCCTGCAAAATGTGAAAATGGTAGTGGACAGATAGAGTTAATTTTTACAAATGATGTCTTTGCAAAGATGACTTCATGCACATTCAATGTTGATGAAACATTTGGAGAATTAATGGGTAGAGCAGGACTTAATACTTTACTTGGTATGGGTACAGTATTTGTAGTTCTTATACTTATCAGCTTTATTATCTCTATTTTTGGAATTATTCCAAAGATTCAGGAAAGTCTTGCTAAGAAGAATGAACCTGCAAAAGAAGAACCAGTAGTAGTAGAAGAAACTGCTGTAGTTGAGGAAGAAGATCTTTCTGATGATATGGAGCTTGTAGCTGTTATAGCAGCCGCAATTGCTGCATATGAAGGAGCTGCGAGCACAGAAGGATTCAGAGTAAGAAGCATTAAGAGAGCAAATTCCAACAAGTGGAAGAATGCTTAATTGGTATTTTAGATTATCGTATTTAGGAGGAAACAATCATGAAAAATTATACAATTACCGTTAATGGCAACGTATATGATGTAGTAGTAGAAGAAGGAGCATCTACAGGTGCAGCACCAGTAGCAGCAGCTCCAAAGGCAGCACCAAAAGCAGCTCCAAAGGCAGCACCGGCACCAAAGGCTAGTGCAGGCGCCGGAAGCATTAAGGTTGAAGCAGGTGCAGCAGGTAAAGTATTCAAAATCGAAGCTAATGTTGGACAGGCAGTCAAGAAGGGTGATGCAGTAGTAATTATTGAAGCTATGAAGATGGAAATCCCTGTAGTTGCTCCTCAGGATGGTACAGTAGCAAGCATTGATGTTGCAGTAGGTGATGCTGTTGAAGCAGGCGCTACACTCGCTACTTTGAACTAATCATTAGTTCAGATGTTCCAATTTTTTGGAAAATATCATAGGAGGTCAACAAAATGCAATATATATTGGATACATTGAACAATCTGATACACCAGACAGCTTTTTTCAATATTACTGGTGGAAACCTTATCATGATTGTTGTCGCATGTGCATTTCTTTATCTTGCTATCGCAAAGCAGTATGAGCCGCTTTTATTGACACCGATAGCATTTGGTATGCTCCTGGTTAATATATATCCAGATATCATTGCACCTATTGGTGCTGATGGTACACCAGGTGGTTTACTTTATTATTTCTATCTTTTAGATGAGTGGGCAATTCTTCCCTCATTGATATTTATGGGTGTTGGAGCAATGACCGATTTTGGTCCATTGATTGCTAATCCTAAGAGTTTCTTGCTTGGTGCAGCTGCACAGTTTGGTATTTTTGCCGCTTACTTTGGAGCTATTGCACTTGGCTTTAATGATAAGGCAGCAGCAGCTGTTTCTATCATTGGTGGTGCTGATGGTCCTACATCAATTTTCCTTGCCGGTAAGCTTGGACAGACCGGATTACTTGGACCTATTGCTGTTGCAGCATATTCATATATGTCATTAGTTCCAATCATACAACCGCCAATTATGAAAGCATTGACAACAGAAAAAGAAAGAAAAATTAAGATGGGACAGTTACGTCCGGTTACAAAGCTTGAGAAAATTCTTTTCCCAATCGTTGTTACAATTGTTGTATGTATGATTCTTCCTACAACAGCTCCACTTGTTGGTATGTTGATGTTGGGAAATCTTTTCAGAGAGTCTGGTGTTGTAAGACAGCTTCAGGAGACAGCTTCAAACGCACTTATGTACATCGTAGTTATCTTACTTGGTACTTCAGTAGGTGCTACAACAAGTGCAGAAGCATTCTTGAATCTGGATACAATTAAGATTGTTATTTTAGGACTTTTAGCATTCTGTTTTGGTACAGCAGCAGGTGTATTATTTGGAAAGATTATGTGTGTACTTACAAAAGGTAAGGTTAATCCACTTATTGGTTCAGCAGGTGTTTCTGCAGTTCCAATGGCAGCCAGAGTATCACAGAAGGTTGGTGCAGAGGCAGATCCTACAAACTTCCTGCTTATGCATGCTATGGGACCTAACGTTGCAGGTGTAATTGGTACAGCTGTTGCAGCAGGTACATTCATGGCAATTTTCGGAGTATTTTAAATTTTTATTATTTTTTAGGAGGAAAAGGTAATGTCAGAAATCGTAAAGAAACCTGTTGGAATTACTGAAACAGTTCTTCGTGATTCACATCAGTCATTGATTGCAACAAGAATGCCAACCGAGCTTATGCTCCCAATTCTTGAGACAATGGATAAAGTTGGATATCATTCATTAGAATGTTGGGGTGGAGCAACATTTGATGCATCACTCAGATTCTTAAAGGAAGATCCATGGAGCAGATTGAGAAAAATCAGAGACAAGGTTAAAAATACTAAGTTACAGATGTTATTCAGAGGACAGAATATTCTTGGATATCGTCATTATGCAGATGATGTTGTTACAGAGTTTGTTGAGAAATCTATTGCAAATGGTATTGATATAATCAGAATTTTTGACTGCTTCAATGATCTTAGAAATTTACAGTGTGCTGTAAATGCTGCTAATGCAGTTAAAAAGAGAGAGGGCAGAGGTGAAGCACAGATAGCTCTTTCTTATACATTAGGTGATGCATATACCCTTGATTATTGGATGAAGATGGCAAAAGACATAGAGGAGATGGGAGCTGACTCTATTTGTATTAAAGATATGGCAGGTCTTTTGGTTCCATATAAGGCTGAAGAATTAGTTAAGGCAATGAAATCAGCTACCAAGCTTCCTATTCAGCTTCATACACACTATACATCAGGCGTTGCTTCAATGACATACTTAAAGGCAGTTGAAGCAGGTGTGGATGTTATCGACTGTGCTATTTCACCGTTTGCGTTAGGAACATCACAGCCGGCAACAGAAGTTATGGTAGAAACATTCAAGGGTACACCATATGATACAGGATATGACCAGAAGCTTTTAGCTGAAATTGCTGATCATTTCAGACCATACAGAGAAGAATGTTTAAAGAGCGGTCTTCTTAATCCTAAGGTACTTGGTGTTGACATAAAGACTCTTATGTATCAGGTACCAGGTGGTATGTTATCAAACATGGTAAGCCAGTTAAAAGAGCAGAATGCTGAAGATAAGTATTATGAAGTTCTTCAGGAGATTCCAAGAGTTCGTAAAGACTTGGGTGAGCCACCTCTTGTTACTCCTTCATCACAGATCGTTGGTACACAGGCTGTATTTAATGTTCTCATGGGTGAAAGATATAAGATGGCAACAAAAGAAACAAAAGCAGTTCTTCGTGGTGAGTATGGTCAGACAGTAAAACCTTTCAACAAAGAGGTTCAGGATAAGGTTCTCTCAGCAGAGGAGAAACAGAATATTATTACATGTCGTCCGGCTGATAAGCTTCCTAACGAGTTAAAGAAGATTGAGGAAGAAATGAAAGAATGGAAACAGCAGGATGAAGACGTATTATCATATGCGTTATTCCCACAGGTTGCAACTGATTTCTTCAAGTATCGTCAGGCACAGCAGGATAAGGTTGATATGACTCAGGCAGATACAAAGAACGGTGCATACCCAGTTTAATTACAGATTAAAAAAAGTATCGGGTTGTAAAGACCCGATACTATTTTAGTCAAATGGAGGTTGCCAATGGCAAGAAAAGAACAGATTACCAAAGAGATGATATTGAATACTGCATTTGATTTGACTAGAAAAGAAGGTATTGACAACGTTACTGCCAGAAAGTTAGCGGCAGAAATCGGTTGTTCTACTCAACCTATTTTCAGAGTATATGCTAATATGAATGAGCTTTATTCAGAGATATATCAAAAAGCAATAGATGCATTTGGAGAATATTATGAAAACTTTGAGTCAAAGATGGATACTCCATTTATACATTTAGGACTTGCTTATATAAATTATGCAAAGGAAGAGCGTAAATTATTTCAGTTACTTTTCCAGTCAGATGACAGAGGTGATATTAGTTTATATGAGCTTTTGAATGGTCAAGTTGGAGCTGTAAGTAAGGAAATCAGCAAAGCTGCAGCTGCCGGTTGTAAAAATCCAAGTGGATTGTTTATGAAAATGTGGATTTTTATTCATGGTTGTGCATGTATGGTACTTACTGGTGATTATGATCTTACTGAAGAAGAAACAATTGATTTATTGCAGGATATGTACAAGAGCTGTTCATAATCAATAAAAATTTTTTACAGAGGCAGGTAATTAATGGACCTGCTTCTTCTTTGCTTTATGATGATGTACTATCAGAAGTCCATCTGAAAAGATTTCGAGAGTACAGGATGTATCAATGGAGGATAATTAATGGATTTTTTAATGGATATGCAATATGATGCGATTTCCAGAATAAATGAAAGATTTCATAAAATGAGTAAAAGTCATAAAAAGGTGGCAGCATATGTTATTGATCATTATGAAAATGCAGCTTTTATGACTGCATCAAAGCTTGGAAATGTAGTTGGAGTAAGTGAGTCTACTATTGTAAGATTTGCCTATGCGCTTGGCTATAAAGGATATCCTGAATTTCAGGATGCTTTATCAGAATGGGTAAAAAATAAACTTAATTATGTACAGAAAATGGGAGTTAAATATGGTAAAAGCTCTCAGTCTGAGATACTTACTTCGGTTATGAATTCAGATAAAGAAAAAATTGATGATACATTGGAACATTTAGATCCTCAGGCATTTGAGACAGCAATAAATGCAATATACAAAGCAAAGCATGTATATGTAGTGGGAATGAGAAGCTGTAAGCCCCTTGCAGATTTACTAAGCTTTTATCTTAATATTATAAGAGAAGATGTAATCAATATTAATACAACAAGCACCACAGAATTTTTTGAACAAATGATAAGAATTAATTCAGATGATGTTCTTATTGGTATAAGCTTTCCACGATATTCAATGAGAACTTTGAAAGCAATGGAATTTGCAAATGACAGAAATGCAAGAGTAATATCTATTACGGATACGATTCATTCGCCAATGTGTCTTTATTCATCATGCAATCTTCTTGCAAGAAGTGAGATGGTGTCAATTGTAGATTCTCTGGTTGCACCACTTAGTTTGATAAATGCAATAGTAGTTTCATTATGTATGAGATCTCCAAGTGATGTAAAGAAAACACTTGAAGACTTGGAGTATACATGGGATAATTATCAGGTATACTTAAGAGATGAAATTAATTTTTTTGATGAAGAAATGTTTGCTACTCCACTTCAGGAGCAAATAGAGCGAAAAAGGAAAAAGTAATGTCAGAAATAATCGTAATAGGCGGTGGAGCCGCGGGTATGATGGCTGCCATAGTAGCAGCCCAAGAAGGCAATGATGTAACATTAATAGAAAAAAATGAAAAAGTTGGAAAGAAGATTTTTATTACAGGTAAAGGCAGATGTAATGTAACAAATGCCTGCGAAGTGGAAGAGTTATTTAATAATGTTTTAGAACATTCAAAGTTTTTATACAGTGCTATATACAGCTTTGATAATCATAGCGTTATGAAGTTTTTTGAAGATGCAGGCTGCAAACTTAAAACCGAGAGAGGACTCAGAGTTTTTCCACAATCAGATCATAGTTCAGATGTTATAAGGGCATTAGAAAATGAAATGGAAAAATGTGAGATTAAGGTTTTACTAAATACTGAGGTAAAAAAGCTTATAATTGAAGAATTAGAAAATAATATGACTTTGGATGGGGATACTATTGATGAAATAGATAATAATGAAAAGTCAAATGATGATAAATACAGTAAAAAGAAGACAAAAAAGGAATCAGTAAAAAAGAAATTGAAGCAAAATGCTGTAATTAAAGGTGTAGAATTTGTAGAACGGTATACAGGAAAAAAAGGCAAAATGAGTGCTGACAGTGTTATTATTGCAACTGGTGGTATATCATATGTATTAACCGGTTCAACAGGAGATGGGCTTGCTTTTGCCAAGGAGTGCGGCCATAGTATTACCAGGCTTTCACCAGCACTTGTACCATTTACAGTTGAAGAAAAATGGTGTAGTAGTCTTCAGGGACTTTCTCTTAGAAATGTTACTGCTACAGTTAATTTCAGAGGAAAGGCCATTTACTCTGAGTTAGGAGAAATGCTATTTACTCATTATGGAGTAAGTGGACCTTTGATGTTAAGTGCAAGCAGTTATTATGTGCATGCGATTAATAAGTTGTATAAGAAACACAAAGATAATATAAATAATGAAGATTTGTCAGCTGAATTGTTTATTGATCTTAAACCGGGGTTGACTTTGGAACAGTTGGATAAAAGAGTTCTAAGAGAGTTTGATGAAAATAAGAACAAGCAATTTAAAAATGCCATAAGCTCTCTGTTTCCTTCAAAGCTGATACCAATAATGCCGGTTTTGGCGGGTATAGATGCAGACAAAAAGGTTAATGAAATAACCAAAGAAGAACGAGAGCAGTTTGTATATCTTATAAAAAATCTAAAACTTACACTGAATGGAATAAGAGATTATAATGAAGCTATAATTACCAGTGGTGGAGTTTCCGTAGATGAAGTAAATCCATCAACTATGGAGTCAAAAATTGTAAAAAATCTGTATTTTGCAGGTGAAGTATTGGATTTGGATGCACTTACAGGTGGTTTTAACCTTCAGATAGCCTGGTCCACAGGATATCTTGCCGGTAAAAATGTATAGATAAATATAATTAAAGGAAATGGTGATTAATATGAGTTATAGTATAGCAATAGATGGACCTGCAGGAGCGGGAAAGAGCACAATTGCAAAGTTGATTGCTAAGAAAAAAGGATATATTTATGTTGATACTGGTGCAATGTACAGAGCAATGGCACTATATTTCATAGAGTCAGGAATCAGCTCAGAGGATTCGGCTGCCATAAGTGCAGCTTCTAAGGACGTTGATGTTACTATAAAATATGAGAATGGTGAGCAGATAGTATTTCTTAATGGAAGAAATGTTAATGGACTTATTAGACAGGAAGAGGTAGGAAAGATGGCTTCCTGTAGCAGTGCAAATAAAGATGTGCGCGAAAAGCTTGTAGAACTCCAAAGAGCACTTGCAAATAAGGAAAGTGTTGTAATGGATGGAAGAGATATTGGCACTTGTGTATTGCCAAATGCAGACGTAAAAGTATATCTTACAGCAAGCAGTCATGTCAGAGCAAAAAGACGTTACGAAGAGCTTAAAGCAAAAAATATTGAATGTGATATTGAGACGATTGAAAAAGATATTATTGACCGCGATTATCAGGATATGAACAGGGAAATATCTCCACTTAAGCAGGCTCCGGATGCAGTTCTTTTAGATTCTTCAGATATGACTATTGAACAGGTTGCTGATGCAATCATTGATTTATGTAAATAGGAGGAACTGGATTTGGAAGTTGTTTTAGCAAAGTCATCAGGCTTTTGTTTTGGTGTTAAAAGAGCAGTAGATAAAGTTTATGAACAGACAAAAACAGAAGGAAAGAAAATATATACCTATGGTCCTATAATACATAATGAAGAAGTTGTTAAGGATTTGGAAGAAAAAGGTGTAGTAGTGATAAATGATAAGGATGAGTTGGCCAATACACATGAAGGCTGTGTTGTTATCCGTTCACATGGTGTTTCTAAAGACATTTATGAACTGATTGAACAAAATCATCTTGAATGTGTAGATGCCACATGTCCATTTGTTAAGCGAATTCATAATATAGTTGAAAAAGAATCTGCAAATGGCAGAAAAATAATAATAATTGGAAATGATGGACATCCTGAAGTTGAAGGAATAAAGGGATGGTCAAAAACACCAGCCTGTGTTATAGAGTCAAAGGATGAGGCTGAAAAATTTACAACAGATAAAGATGAAAAGCTTTGTATTGTTTCGCAAACGACATTTAATTACAAGAAATTTAAAGATTTAGTTGAAATTTTTGAAAAAAAAGGTTATGATATTATTGTTGCGAATACTATATGTAACGCAACAGAGGAACGTCAGCGTGAAGCGCTCGAATTGGCCGCAAAAGCAGACGTTATGATTGTGATAGGTGGTACTCACAGTTCCAATACACGTAAGCTTTATGAACTTTGCAAAAGTGAATGTGAGCATACTTATTATATACAAACACTGGCAGACCTGCAATTAGAATTACCTAATTCTGTAGAACTAGTGGGCATCACAGCGGGGGCTTCTACCCCAAACAAAATAATTGAGGAGGTTCAAAATTATGTCAGAATTAACTTTTGAACAAATGTTAGAAGAATCATTAAAAACTATTCATACAGGAGAGGTAATTGAAGGTACAGTCATCGATGTTAAGCCTGATGAAATCATCCTTAACATTGGCTATAAGTCAGACGGTATTCTTACACGCAACGAATACACAAATGAGCCAAACGTAAACCTTACAACTATCGTAAATCCTGGGGATAAGATGGAAGTTAAGGTTCTTAAAGTAAATGATGGTGAGGGACAGGTTCTCCTTACTTACAAGAGACTTGCTGCTGACAGAGGCAACAAGAGAATTGAAGAAGCTTTCAATAATAAGGAAGTTTTAACAGCAAAGGTTTCTCAGGTATTAGATGGCGGATTAAGTGTAGTAGTTGATGAAGTCAGAATCTTTATCCCAGCTAGCTTAGTTTCAGATGTATATGAGAAAGATTTAAGCAAATATGCAGGACAGGAAATCGAATTCGTAATTAGCGAGTATAATCCTAAGAGAAGAAGATATATCGGTGACCGCAAGCAGCTTATCGTAGCTAAGAAAGCAGAGATGCAGAAAGAGTTATTTGAGAAGATTAAAGCTGGAGATATCGTTGAAGGAACAGTTAAGAATGTTACTGATTTCGGTGCGTTTATCGATCTTGGTGGAGTAGACGGATTACTTCATATCTCAGAAATGTCTTGGGGACGTGTTGAAAGTCCTAAGAAAGTATTCAAGGTTGGCGAGACATTAAAGGTATTAATCAAAGATATTGATGGAACAAAGGTTGCTTTATCTCTTAAATTTGATGATTCTAACCCATGGAAAGATGCAGCTACAAAGTATGCAGTAGGAAACGAAGTAACTGGTAAAGTTGCCAGAATGACAGACTTCGGTGCTTTTGTTGAACTTGAGCCAGGAATTGATGCATTACTTCATGTTTCTCAGATTGCTAAAGAACACATTGAAAAACCTTCAGATGTATTATCGGTTGAACAGGTTGTTACAGCTAAGGTTGTAGATTTCAATGAGGAAGGAAAGAAGATTAGCCTTTCAATCAAAGCTTTACTTGTACCTGAAGTAAAAGAAGCTCCAGTTGAAGCGAAAGCAGATGATGCAGATGTTGTATCTGTAGATATTGATGCTGTTATAGCAAAACAGGAATCAGAAGAAGAGTAATCTTTTTAAGATTTAGATATTAAATTTTACAATTAATATAAGTTAAGCTCTAAGAATAGTTATATTCTTAGAGCTTATTTATTTGTTTATTGTCAATACTTGATTTGTCATAAAATTGTATGATATAATATGATAATAATATACGAATTCAGATTATTCAGAGACAAGAAAAACTGTATTAATATTCTGTTACCATTGCAGAAAGGGGTTTATTATGGCTTACGATTATGAATACTTTAAAAGGGAAGTATATACACTTACAAAGATTGATTTAAATGCATACAAAGAAAAGCAGATGAAGCGTCGTATTGATACACTTATATCAAAACATAAGATAGTTGGATATGATAAGTTTGTTGCCAAATTAAGAGATGACAAAGTAGTATTTGATGATTTTGTTAATTATCTTACTATTAATGTTTCTGAATTTTACAGAAATCCTGAACAGTGGGAACTTATGGATAAGACAATAATACCTGAACTTATTACAAAATTTGGTAAGAATCTTAAAGTGTGGAGTGCAGCATGTTCTACAGGAGATGAACCTTATTCTTTGGTTATGGCATTGTCAAGGCATATTCCATTAAATCAGATTAATATTATTGCAACAGATATTGATAAGCAGGTAATTGAAAAGGCCAAGACAGGTTTATATAGTGAAAAGAGTATTGCTTCTGTTCCTGATGACTTTAAGAAAAAATATTTCACTAAGGTGGGACCATCTTATAAAATTTCAGACGAGATTAAATCAAGAGTTCAATTTAAACAGCACAATCTGTTAAAGGATTCATATCCGGATAAATGTGATTTGATTGTTTGCCGTAATGTATTGATCTATTTTACGGAAGAAGCAAAGAATGATGTATTCTGTAAATTTAATTCATCCCTTAAGAGTGGAGGTATTTTATTTATTGGAAGTACAGAGCAGATTATGAATTACAAAGAAATAAATTATGAGAGAAAAAATTCATTTTTCTATGTAAAGTCAAAATAGAACCAAGGATATCGTTATGCGATATCCTTGGTTCTATTTTGATTTAGTATTAATCAGTATTTTTGTCTAATGCCATCATTTCAAGAACATGATGTGCATATAGATTGAAAGCTTCTCTTTGAGTTTTGAATTCATCTGTAAGTTCAAAAAATAGTTCTTTATCATTATAGTTTCTTTTATAGAAAGGTGTGAAAACAGTATTCCATTGTGGAAGAAAAGAAGCTTTTTTGCGGGTATAGCAGTTAGAAGCCTTAGCCTGTTCACGATATTCTTTGTCAACATAAGAGGCAACAGACTTATGTATTGCGACATCTTCTTTTGGTAAATAGTAATAATTCTTATAATTAGAATAAAAATACTTCATTTCCTCATCAAATACAGGAACTCTAAGTTTGCCTTCAAATCCGTTTCCGATAAAATAGCAGCCATTTGCACCATAAGATATTTCAGCAGGAAGTGGAGTTGTGAGCTTTATATTCATTATTATTTCGGAACACTGATTGTTATTTATGTCATTATAAAAATTTGCATGAACCTTTTTTACTTTTACAGGAGTGTTGAAAAGATCGGGTATTGCCAATGCAGAAATGATTTCTAACATTCCTTTTATGTCGTCTGCGTTGTGAAGCAAAAGCAGTTTTTCTTTCTCTTCATCATGAGATAGAACATACTCATGATATATATCAATTAATTCTCTTCCTGAATATTCATCAGTTCTTTTAGAACTTACATAATTTTCAATAGTTTTTTGTTTGAAATTTGGTAATTTTAATATTTTTTTATATGGAAGAAGTCTTTTGTAAATATCTATTCCTTCATAATTTTCAAAGTTAAAATTGATATGATATTGTTCCATTTTTTTTGAAAGATAAGGTATATCAAAGGTATTGCCATTAAAGTGAATAAGATATCTGTATTTCTTTGCAAACTCTGCAAATTCTTTTAATACATTTAGTTCATCATCATAATTAGTAGCTAACCATTGAATACTATTCCAACCTGAAGGAGCAGTAGTTTCATAATATATGCAACCTATCATATAAAGATTTGAACTTTGTGCGTAGAGACCTGTAGTTTCTATATCGATAAATAATGTCTGATCTGGAATACAGAAATTTTCAATTGGGTAATTTGGCACCAATACACCAAGATTATTTTTAATACATTTCATACTTATGTACCTTAATTCTTAAGCTGGATAGAAATACAAGCTGTAAGGATTCCTTTCTTTTTACGTTATAGGAAATTGCGACAGTGTAAACCATTTATTTTTTTATGCATTAAGATTAGAGTGTTAAAAGTAACTTACAAAAAAATTGATAAAAATTAGTAAGAAACTTTTGATATCCTAATACTATCTTATAATAAAGTAACACATACTAATAGTGGTGTCAAAAATAAAATATTTTTAAGGAATATACAATTTTAAAATAATCTGATAAAATTATATTTGTAATAAAATAAACAGATAAATATAAAAAAAGAAAGGTGATTGCCGTGAGTGGAACAATATTTTACTTTAATTGGGAAGTTGCATTAATCGAATGGCTTCAAAATTTTGCAAGCCCACTTTTAGTTTCGATAGTGAGTTCTTTCTCGATATTTGGAGAAGAATTGCTTATTATAGGTGTTTTGGGATTTTTTTATTGGAGTTATGACAAAAAACTAGGAAGACATCTTGGAACAACGCTTCTTGTTGCACTTATGATAGCCCCCATGATAAAAAATATTGTTGTGCGTCGAAGACCTTATTTTGATAATGAGGGCATTAGATGTTTAAGACCTGTTAAAAAAGGCGCAGAATTGTATGATATAGCTGCTCATGGATATTCGTTTCCGAGTATGCATTCAATAAATGCAATAATCTTGTATAGTGGATTGGCTATTCATTTTAAAAAGAAAATAGGATATTTTTTTGCTGCTATTTTGGTGTTTATGGTTGGATTTTCAAGAGTTTTTGTGGGAGTGCATTATCCTACAGATGTACTTGCCGGTTGGGGAATAGGTATTTTAATAATATGGCTTATACCTATTGTTCAAAGAAAAATAAATAATAGTCTGATTTTTGCAATTGTTTTGGCAATTTTGGCGTTACCAGGCTGGTTTTACTGTACAAGTGATGATTTTTATACTGTATATGGAATTATGTGTGGAATGATGTTAGGATTTTGGTTTGAAGAAAAGAAAGTTAATTTTGAAAATACAAATAATATCATACATATGATTTTAAGAGTAGTTGCAGGTGGTGTTCTATTTTTGGCAATAACAGTTGTTTTAAAAATGCCATTTTCAGAAGAACTTTTAAAATCAGGAAATTTTATAGCTCATATGGTTAGGGCTTTACGCTATTTTGTGGCTTCGTTTGTCGTTATAGGTATATACCCGATTTCATTCAAATTATTTAACAAAAATATAGAAAATTAATATTATATAATATGTAATAAAAAAAGTGCATTTAAATGCACTTTTTTTATTTTATATAAAATTGCGATTGTATAAACCATTTAATCAAAATACAGCTTAGGCTGCCATTTTCTTGTTGTCAGTAATATTAATAAATAATCCTGCCTTTTTGAGTGCCGGTCTAAGAGCATTGTATACAAATACAACAACAACTGTACCAACAATAGCATTGATAGCAGTAGCACCTGCTGCCCATGTAGATATGATTTTAGCAGCTGGTGAAGGAACTCCTAAAATGAAATTTTTGTAGAAATATCCAACGATTGGATCTGCGATAACATTAAATCCAAGTCCTGCAATGCTTGCGATAAGAGACCATTTTAATATATACTTTGTGTCATTACTTTCTGTTATATGTGCAATTTTGTGAGCAACAAAACCAGCAATAAGTCCGATACAAAGCTTTAAAATAAATGTCTTGGGAGCACTTGTTATGTATGCTGGATCAAGAAGATCTGCTATTGTCATACCAAGAGAACCTGCAATTCCACCATATACGCCGCCAAGAATAAGTGCTGCCAGTACACAGAAAGCATTTCCTATATGTAATGCAACAGTGTCTCCGCCTGGTACAGGAATAGGTATTTTCAAGAATGTAAATGCTATATAGCATAACGCTGCCATTAATCCTGTCAGAGTTAATTTGTATATTTTGCTGTCCGTTTTCATAATACTCTCCTTCATAATTGATTTTTTAATAGTATTCCAAGTAACTATTACTAGTATATACATATCTGAATATTTAAAAATGCACAATTTTATTATTTTTTTAATGTACAGTTTACCGGGGCATAAATGTACATATATTAAATTTTCATAATAACATAGATATTTATTGATATTGCAAAAAAAAGATGCTATTATTTAAATAGACAGATAAATACAACAAACATAATAAATAAAGAGAAAAAAGGAGAAGTGATATATGTTTGCTCAGTTATTTTCAAAATACTTAGTTGATCAAAATGTGATTACAGATGTTCAAAGAGAAGATATATTAGAAAAAATGTCTGGTACAAGAGCAAAAATGGGTACAATAGCTGTAGCTGAAAAGATGCTTACAGAAGAACAGGCAGATGAACTGAATCAGCTTCAGACTCAGGTGGATAAAAGATTTGGTGATCTTGCAGTAGAAAAAGGATATTTGACAGATGATGATATTGCAACTCTTTTGAAAAAACAGGGAAGTCCTTATATTCTTTTTATTCAGTTAGCTGAGGAGCTTGCCAATATACCGTTGTCAGAGGTGGAAACACATTTAGCACAATTTCAAAAAGTGCAGGGATGGTCTGATGAAGAAATGGAGGCATTGAAAAAAGACGATATTGATTATCTTCTTCCTGTAATTGCGCCATGTTCAAATTCTATTGTTTCTGATTTAACGGGTCTGGCATTAAGATGTATAGTCAGATTTGTTACAACCAATTACTATGTAGGAAGACTTAAAAAAGCAAGTGAATTAGCATATGACAAATTGTCTGGACAGTTTTTGTTAGGCGCACATAAATTGTTTGTTGGTTTTGCAAGTGAAAAAGATAGCAATGGACTTAGCATAATGGCTGGTAAATATGCCAAAGAGACTTTTGAAGATGATAATGATGAGATTTATGACGCAATTGGAGAGTTTACTAACTGTTTAAATGGTCTTTTTGCGATTGATATGGGCAATAAAGAAATAGATGTAGATATGGAGCCTCCTGTAGCATATAAGAACAGCACTCTTACCGGTTCATTCTACGTTATGCCGGTTTATATAGAAGACAGACTTGTAAATCTTGTAATAAGTGCAGATACTGATATCAATATGGGCAGCGATGAACTCAAGCTTGATATTGGCAAAAAAGAAGGAGTACAGCCGGTTGCTGATGGAAAGGAAACAGTTTTGATAGTAGATGATTCCAAAATGTCAAGAAAAGTATTACGAGACATTTTGGAGAAACAAGGATATCAGATTGTTGGAGAAGCAGTAGATGGTGTTGAGGGTGTTAATGAATATAACAGGCTCAAACCCGATATTGTAACCATGGATGTTACTATGCCAAATATGGATGGTATTTTGGCACTTTCAAAGATTATAGAAAATGACCCAAATGCGAAAGTAGTTATGATTTCTGCAGCTGGACAGCAAAAAAGAATTATAGAAGCTATAAAGATTGGTGCTAAGAAGTTTATCACAAAACCTTTTGACCAGGAGGACATTATTAAGAACCTTTCAGATTTATAATTTATCTTATAGGAAGTTGTGGCAGTGTAGTGTTGGTTAAATAAACATTTCGAAGAAATATTTGCAAGGTTGATGCACTATTTTGACGCTCAAAAAAGGATAAAGCCTGTAATAATGGGTTTTATCCTTTTTTTTTGACTATACTGTAAAAATTTGATACAATCATAGGGTGTTAATGATTATACAAATATTTAAGGAGAGTACATATGAGATTAGAAAGAAAAAATATTTTCTTTTTTATGCTTATGCTGATAATGGTTTTATCCTTATCAGCGTGTGGTAAAAATGAAAATGATGAAAACAATCAAAGTAAGATTAGTTGTATTGATGATATTGCAGGCTGTAAAATAGGTGTACAGATTGGTACTACCGGAGCAATATATGCATGTGATTACGAGGGTGATGAGGCAGGTACTGTAGTTGAACAGTATAATAAAGGTGCAGATGCAGTTCAGGCTTTAAAACAGGGAAAAATAGACTGTGTTATTATTGATGAACAGCCTGCAATGCAGTTTGTTTCACAAAATCCGGGACTTATGATTCTTGATGAGGATTTTACCATTGAGGATTATGCACTGGTTATTGCTAAGGAAAATACAGAGCTGTTAGATGATATAAATAGCATATTAAATGAATTAAAAGCTGATGGAACTATTGATAATATAGTAAAAAATTATATAGGCAGTGAAGAAGAAGTTGGCAATTTTCCATATATTCCGGCAGATATTGATCATGCCAATGGCGTTTTAACAATTGGTACAAATGCAGAGTTTCCACCATACGAGATGCATGAAAACGGAAAAATAACAGGAATTGACATTGATATCATGAGAGCAGTCTGTGATAGAATGAATATGGAGCTTGCTATAGAAGATATGGCTTTTGATTCAGTTATCTCTGCTGTATCTACCGGTAAAGTAGATGTTGGAGCGAGTGGCTTTACAGTTACTGAAGAACGAAAAAAGAATATTAATTTTAGTGATTCTTATGCTACATCAAGGCAGGTAGTTATCGTTAAAGGGACAAGTGTTGATAGTGAAACAATGGGAATATCCGAAAAATTTTATCAGAATTTCATTGCAGACAGCAGATATAATTATTTATTGACCGGTTTGAAAAATACACTTGTGATTGCAGTTTTTGCATGTCTTATTGGTATAACACTTGGTTTTGTTATTGCTATAATAAGAACAACACATGATAGAAATGGTGGATTAAATATATTGAATTTTATATGCAATATATATCTTGCCATTGTTCGTGGTACTCCTGTTATGATACAGCTTTTGATTATTTATTATGTCATTTTTCAAAGTGTAAATCTTGATAAAATCATAGTTGCAATTATAGCCTTTGGCCTAAATTCGGCTGCTTATGTTGCAGAAATTCTCCGTTCAGGAATTATGGCAATCGATATAGGACAGTTTGAGGCAGGAAGAAGTCTTGGTCTTACCTACAGAATGACGCTTACTAACATTATTATTCCACAGGCGATTAAGAATGTTCTTCCGGCATTATGTAATGAATTTATTAGTCTTTTAAAGGAAACTTCAATTAGTGGTTATATTGGATTAATGGATCTTACAAAAGGTGGAGACATTATCCGAAGTGTGACATATGAGGCATTTATGCCCCTTATTGCAGTAGCTATAATTTATTTATTGCTTGTTTTGGGATTAAATAATGCAGTAAGAGCTTTAGAGAGGAGTTTGAGAAAGAGTGAAAAATAATAGTTCAGTATCTGATAAATCAGAAATTATATTAGAGATAAAAGATTTGAGAAAATCTTTTGACGGAAATGAGATATTAAAGGGAATATCAACAACAATCAGAAAAGGCGATGTTCTTGCATTGATTGGTCCCTCCGGATGTGGAAAATCAACTTTTTTGCGTTCATTAAATCTTCTTGAGCTTCCTACATCAGGACATGTTCTTTTTGAGGGGATTGATATGACAGATAGATCTGTTAATATCAATCATGTAAGAGAAAAAATAGGAATGGTATTTCAACAGTTTAATCTGTTTCCTAATATGACAATAAAACAGAATATAATGCTTGCTCCGGTAAAGTTGAATAAAATGACTAAAGAGGAAGCATCAAAAAGAGCAGATGAGCTTTTGCAGAGGGTAGGACTTTTGGATAAGGCTGATGCATATCCCAGCCAGCTTTCAGGTGGACAGAAACAGAGAATAGCAATAATTCGTTCTCTTGCAATGAATCCGGATATTATTCTTTTTGATGAGCCGACTTCGGCTTTAGATCCTGAGATGGTAGGTGAAGTACTTAATGTTATGAAGGAGCTCGCTGAGGATGGCATGACAATGGTGGTCGTTACTCACGAGATGGGATTTGCAAGGGAAGTTGCCAATAGAGTTATGTTTATTTCTGATGGAGTGATACAGGAAGAAAATACGCCAAAAGAAATCTTTGAAAATCCTAAGAGTGAAAGATTAAAGGAGTTTTTATCAAAGATATTATAATCATATTTGAATTACACAGGTTATATACCGCGAGGTGTTTTCAGAATGAAACCCCGATTTTTTAGTGTAGTTTTTGGTTAATTTTCTACGGAATTAATTGAAAATTTGCAAAAAAATACTATATAATTAAGATGTTAGTACAAGATTACTGACATCTTTTTTGTTTATGAAAAATAGGCAAGCAATAATGTCTGGTTAATTAAAAACAGGTGTACTAGGAATGTATGTAATATTAGGAGGACATGAGATGAAACGAAAGATATTAGCATATGGATTGATTACCAGCATGTTAGTAGGTACATTGGCAGGGTGTGGTATTTCTGATAGTGCTTTTGATGTGCAAATGGATGGATCATTTGGAAAAATGACAGATGATTCAGAGGATAAGTTCTATATATATTCATGGAATGATGAATTGCAGTCACGACTTGAATATGTATATGAAGTATATCCGGAACTTCGTGACAAGATTGAATATGTCAATGTTGGTGATGCTGAAATGTATCAGAGAAAGGTTGACAGATCACTTAGAACACCGGATGCAGAGGACTATCCTGATATGATTGCTTTTGAGGCTGCCTATATTATGAAATATACAAACAGTGACTATACTCTTCCTATAACGGACCTTGGAGTAACAGACAGTGATCTTGCTGAAATGTATCCGTATTCATTGGATGTTGCAAGAGATAAGAGAAATGGAAATATAAAAGGATTATCATGGCAGAGCTGTCCTGGTGCATTTATGTATCGAGCTGATCTTGCAAAGAAATATCTCGGTGTTAATTCTCCTGAACAAATGCAGGCAAGGATTTCTACATGGGACGATTTTCTTGCAGTCGGTGAGGAATTAAAGGAAAAATCAGGTGACAGTCTTCGTATACTTTCATCTAATCTTGATATAAAGAATGTTTTTACTGCAAATAAATCATTACCATGGGTAGATAATAATGACAATTTAAATATTGACGATTCAATGATTGAGTATCTTGAAGTTGCAAATGCTCTTGAACAGCAGGATTTGACATGGAAGACAGGAACCTGGACTGATGAGTGGAGTAAAGACGCCGCTTCAGACAGAGTATTTGGTTATTTTGGCTGCACGTGGTTTTTGCATTGGACAATCAAATCAAATTGTGGGGCCACCTTTAATGATGATGGTTCTGTAGATACTTCTCAACCAATGGGAACTTATGGCAAATGGAACATGTGCCAGGGACCTATGCCTTATTACTGGGGCGGAACATGGCTTGGAGCTACAGCAGAGTGTTCAGATAAGGAAATTGCTGGAAAAATAATGAAAACTTTATGCTGTAATACAGATGTAATGACTAAGCTTGCCGGAGAAACCATGGATTATGTAAATAATAAAAAAGCAATGAAAACATTGGCTGATCAGGGAAAAGGAACTTATGAATTTCTTGGTGGGCAGGACTATATAAATGCATTCCTTCCATTGGCAGATGATGTGGATGTATCATGGATGTGTGCTTATGATGAAACCCTTAACGATCTTTTTGAGGTTTATCTTCAGGATTATCAAAAGGGCGGTAAAGAAATAGACGATACTTTGAACGAATTCAAAAATGCTGTAAGAGATACTTTTCCGCGTTTGAATGTTAAGTAGTAGGGGGGAAATACATGAGTTTGATAACAAATGAAAAAAGCAAAACTAAAAAAGGTAATGATAAAAGTACAAAAGTGCCAGGTAGTTCATCAATTTTTAGCATTAAATATAAGCTTTGGGGGGGATTTATTGTACCAACAATTTTTATGATAATAATTGGTATGGTTTCTTATCAAAAGGCAGCAAATGGTTTGGTACTTAATTTCAATAAGGCAACAATACAAACTGTTGGCACTATGAATGAATATATTGATATGAGATATGAATATGTGCAGGCAGAGGCACTTAAATTTGCATTTGATTCTAATGTACAAAAATATTGTATACCTGGTTTAGGGAAAGATGCATCTGTTTTGCATACTGCAAGAGCTGCACTTGAGTCTAATATTCTTGATTCATTATCAGCTAACACATTTATTAGTGATATTCATATTGTAACTCAGAGTAATGGTGAACTTATGTTGTCTACATATAATGGAGCTGTAACTCCCGGTATATATGATCAGATTTTAGATCCTATGGCAGGTGAAACACTTCCAAGATGGGTTGATGAACATAAAGAATTGGACAATGCTATTGGTTTAAATAGTGATACATATTTTATGGCGTGTCAGATGGATACACAAGATATGGACGGCGGCGTAATAATAGATATTAAAGCCTCTGCTTTAAAGGAATTTTTAGAGCAGTATGATTTTGGAAGCGGAAGTATAGTCGGTATTGTGTCACCTACTGGAAATGAGATAATAAATTCTGATAGTGAAATAACCGGACAGGTATTTTATGGACAGAGCTTTTACAATGAGATTAACCGCGAAGAAAAACCATATGGTTTATCAAGAGTATCATATAACAATGAAGATTATGTTTTCTTTTATGGATGCAGTAAAAAAGGCGATGTTACTATTTGTGTACTTGTTCCGTTAAAGGTTGTTACCAGTCAGGCAGATTCTATCAGGGTACTTTCAATTTTTCTTGTTGTAGTGGCATCAGTAATAGTTAGTATTATTGGTCTTGTACTGGCTGGAAGTATACAAAAAAATATGAAGAAGATTGTATCTAAGCTTGGTCTTGTTGCTGAGGGCGATCTTACAGTTGAAGTTAATGTAAAATCAAAGGATGAATTTAAGGTACTGGCAACAGCAGCTACTGATATGATACAGAAAAATAGAAAATTGGTTAATCAGGTAACAGTTGCAACAGGACAGCTTGAAAATTCGACTAATGACGTTAAAGATGCTTTTGGTCTTATTAATCAGTATTCAGAAGATGTTTCTATGGCCATTGCAGATATTAATAATGGTATGGAGCAGCAGTCAGAGCATGCCCAGATATGCGTAGAGCGTACAGAGACACTTTCAGATGAAATGGCACAGGTAGTTGAGATAACCAGAAATGTTGAGCATCTTGTTGGTGATACAAAAGACATGCTTGAGAAAGCTAAAAATATTATTTACAATCTTGGTGTAAGTGCTGATAATTCTTCAAATATGACAAATCAGGTAGGTAAGAGTATCGTGTCGCTTGCAGATGAATCTGCAGTGATTAATGATTTTATCGAAACTATTTCAGATATTTCAGAACAGACAAATCTGTTATCACTTAATGCCAGCATAGAGGCTGCGAGAGCGGGTGAAGCAGGTCGAGGATTTGCAGTTGTATCTGATGAAATCAGAAAACTCGCTGACAGTTCCGCAGAGGCAGCAGGTGAGATTAGAAATAAAGTTGATTTTATTATTAGCCAGACAAATGAAAGTGCAGCATTTGCAAAAGAAGCAGAGTCAATGGCAAAACTTCAGCATGAAGCAGTTGATGAGGTCATTCAGGTATTCGAAGCTATTGGTACAAGTATGACTACGTTAGTAGATGGACTTGTAAAGATTATAGACAGTACAGAGAAGGTTTCAAGAGAAAAAGATGAGACTCTTGAGGCAGTAAATATGATTTCAAGGATTATTTCTGAAACAGCTCAAAGAACTGAACATGTAAATAATACAATGGTAAGCATGCATGAGAAAGTGCTTAATCTTAGTGAGGCAGCAGATTCGCTTGATCATAATATGACAGAATTAAAGACGGAGATATCTTCATTTAAGATATAATAAAAGGTATTATATTATAAATTAGAAAATAAGGTTTGGCTTTTAGAGTCAAACCTTATTTTTTTGATAAGACTATTTCTGATAACGTGTAAGCAACATCTGTTAAGTCTCCTGTTAACGAGCCATTAAACCAGGCAGAGTATAGACTTGCAGCTCCGCCTGCATAAAAATGACATTTTTCAATAAATAATGAATCTGATTTGCTATTTTGATTAAGATTATCATATGATAGTAATTGTTTTGATATAAGGTCAGGAAGTTTATAAATGAAAGTGTTTGTGTTAGCAGAATTTAAAAGCGCATATATTAAATCTTTATTCTTGTCAAGATGCTCTGATATTTTTAAAAATAATGGAAGAGGGTTATCTATGAAATTAATATAATCCAGTTCAAGTAGCAAATTGCATAGAGCATCAAGAATTTCCTGTTCAATTGCCTGAGTAAGTTTGTTTATATCTGAATAATGTGCGTAGAAAGTACCTCTGTTTATATCGGCTCTTTTTACTATGTCTGTGACTGTTATCTTCTCAAAAGGTTTTTCCAACAGCAATTCTATAAATGATTCTTTAATAAGTTTCTTTGAACGCAGGGCACTCTTGTATTCCGCTTTTTTTTCCATATATTGTAATACTTTCATAATTGTTCAGCAGGTCTGCGCATTTACTGCTCATTTACTGCTCATAGATATAGTTATTTATTATAATTTGTTTATAAAGTTTATAAATATATAATACTTTAAAATGATATAAAATCCAACAAAAATATTTGAAATGTTTAAAATTGTACATATATTCAAAGATTGACGATTGTACAGTAAATTTTACTGTAATATAATACCATTTGACAAAATTAGATGACTGTATGGTTTTGGATATACAATTCCAAGATTTGAAGGTTGTAGAAAGGTATGGTTATTAAAATGGCAAATGAAGCTAAGAACAATAATGAAAATGGCGGATTTATGATTAAAGTTGCTACATTTATTGTTGACAGAAGAAACTTATTTTTCCTGTTATTTGGTATTGCGCTTATTTTTTCGGTAGTATCAATGAACTGGACAAAAGTAGAGAATGCATTGTCAGCATATCTTCCTGACACGACAGAGACAAGTAGGGGTCTGGATCGTATGGAAGAGCAGTTCATTACTTATGGTACTGCTAAAGTTATGGTAACAAATATTCCTTATGATGAAGCAGAACGAATATATGATGAACTTTCAGAGCTTGAAACTATTATTATGCTTGACTTTGATAACGAGCCTGAGTATTACAATAACTTTTCAGCACTCTACAATATTACTTTTGGTTATGATGAAAAGGATGAAAGAGCATTAGAAGCATTAGAAGAAGTTAAGTTGATGCTTGAAGGATATGACATTTATGTATCCACCGCTATGGGTAATGCATCAGCAGAACAGCTTGCACAGGAAATGACAGTTATAAGTGTTTTGGTTGCAATAGTTGTAGTATCTGTACTTTTGTTTACTTCACAGACATGGGCTGAAGTACCGGTTCTTTTATTAACTTTCTGTTCAGCAGCACTGATTACAAAGGGAACAAACTTTATGATGGGTACTATTTCTTTTGTATCAAATTCGGTTACTATTGTTTTACAGCTTGCACTTTCAGTAGATTATGCAGTTATTTTTTGTAATAGATATAAAGAAGAACATCAGACACTTGGGATAAGAGAGGCAGATATTGTTGCACTCAGTAAGTCAATTCCTGAAATCTTTTCAAGTTCTTTGACAACTATGGGTGGATTGATTGCCATGATGTTCATGCAGTTTGGAATAGGTAGTGATATGGCATTATGTCTGATCCGAGCAATTCTTTTGAGTCTGCTTGCAGTATTTTTGCTTATGCCCGGACTTATTATGCTTTTTGGTAATGCAATGGATAAGACTAAGCACAAGAGTTTTATTCCGGACATTCCTTTTGTTGGAAAATTTGCATATAAAACAAGATTTATTATTCCACCATTGTTTATTGTTGTTTTGGTAGGTGCTTATTTGATTCAGTCTCATTGTCCATATGTATATGGTTATACTCAGCTTGAAACACCTGTTCAGAGTGAGGCAATGCTGGTTGATGAGATGATTGATGAGAGCTTTGGTAAAGACAATTTTGTTGCTTTGGTAGTTCCTGCCGGAAATTATGAAAAGGAGAAAAAACTCTTAAAGGAACTTGACGCAAGACCGGAGGTTGATCATTCACAGGGACTTGCAAATACTGAAGCTATGGATGGATATATGCTTACCGATAAGCTTACGGCAAGAGAATTTTCAGAGCTTCTGGAGTTAGATTATGAAGTCGCAGAGCTATTATATATGGCATATGCAGTCAATGATGAAAACTATGCCAAGATTGTTAATGGATTTTCAAATTATGGTGTGCCTCTGATAGATATGTTCATGTTCCTTTATGATGAGGTAGATGAGGGATATGTTACATTAGACGATGACCTTATGGAAACTCTTGAGGATGCACATACAAAGATGCAGATTGCTCTTGATCAGCTTCAGGGTGAAGAATATAGTCGTATGTTAATATATCTTACTCTTCCTGAGGAAGGAGAAGAAACGTTTGCTTTTCTTGATGAGATGCATAAGATTGCAGGCAAATATTATGATATTAATGAAGTGTTGATTCCGGGTAATTCAACCAGCCAATATGATTTGTATAAGACCTTTCAGAGAGATAATGCAGTTGTAAATGTAGTTTCAATACTTGCAGTATTAGTAGTATTGTTATTTACCTTTATGTCAGCAGGTATGCCTGTATTACTTATTGTTGTTATTCAGGGAGTAATATGGGTTAACTTTGCTGTTCCATCAATGCAGCAGAAAAATGTGTTTTTCTTAAGTGCAATGATTGTATCTTCTATTCAGATGGGTGCAAATATTGACTATGCGATTGTTATTTCAGGACGATTTATGGAACTTAAAGATAAGATGTCCAAAAAGGATGCAATAATAGAGACTATGAATTTTGCATTTCCTACCATTGTAACCTCTGGCACAATGCTTGCTTTAGCTGGAATATTTATTGGACAGATGTCGTCTGATGGTGCTGTGTGTGGTATTGGACAGTGTCTCGGAAGAGGTACTATTCTTTCTATATTTACAGTAATGTTCGTGCTTCCGCAGATATTGCTTTTAGGAGAAAAGATTATTGATAAGACATCATTTGCGGTTTCTATGCCACTTAAATTAGAACGTTCAAGCGGTCTGATGAGAGTAGATGGTATCGTACAGGGACAGGTTAATGGTACTATGATAGGTGAGTTCCATGGTTTGTTACGTGGCGAGGCAAATATGATTGTAAATATGGGAAAAATGGAAAATAGGCATGATGATGGAAGTGACCTTGTGGATTTATTGAGAAAGGAGGACAAAGAAAGTGATGTATAATAAACATTTACATAAAAGATGCTGGAAAAAAAGTCTTGCACTTACTTTGGCGCTGACTACCGGTATTAGTATGCTTCCTGTGCAGGAAATAGGGGCAACTGAGAAAGCAATACAAAATCAGGTTACAGAACAGATTGATTTATCTGATAAAATGAATTATGAACAAATTCAAATCAGTACACCTGATGAATTTGTTTCATTTGCAAAAAAATGCTATATAGATTCATGGTCTAAAGACAAATATGTTACATTAAAATCTGATATTGACCTTTCAGAAACAGAGTTTGAGCCAATTTCTGTATTTAATGGCATTTTTGATGGAGAAGGTCATAAAATTTCAGGATTTAACCATGTAGGAGATGGATATGTTGTGGGTCTGTTTCGCTATATTGAAAGTAGTGGAATGGTTCAAAATCTGAAGTTAGAAGGTCAAATATCTTCAGAAAATGAAAAGGAATGTATTGGAAGTATTTGTGGAATTAACTATGGTACAATCAAAGGCTGCACTTTTTATGGAACTGTAAGCGGAAGAGATACTGTTGGTGGAATAGTTGGAATTAATGAGAGCACCGGTACTTTGTCAAAATGTTCATCCAATGGCAGAATAACAGGTTATTATTCTACAGGTGGAATAGCCGGAATCAATCATGGTGCTATTAATTCATGTACAAACCGGGCAGGAATAAATGATGATAGTGCGTGGGTTGAAGAAGATGATGAGATGGGTGATGGAATAGAAATCATCAAAAATCTCACATCTAATGATGACAGAGAAAGATATAGTGGTGTTGATACAGGTGGTATCTGCGGCTTTTCAGATGGAATTATTTCAAAGTGTGATAATAAAGGTACTGTCGGATATGAGCATACAGGATATAATATTGGTGGAATAGCAGGTCGTCAGTCAGGGGTTGTATCACTTAGTATTAATTCAGGAACTGTTTACGGACGTAAAGATATTGGTGGTATTGTAGGTCAGATGGAGCCATTTATAGAGATTAATGAGGCAGAATCACTTAGAAATGCAATTAATAAACTTCATGATCTGATTGAGAAGACTATTGATGATATGGATGCAGCTTCAGATGGAATAAAAAGTGATGTTGATACAATGCAGTCATATGCAGACAGTGCTATTGATACAGGTGATGAGCTGGTAGATCAGTTAACAGACTTTGTTGATAACAATGTTGATGAAATAAATACTGTTTCAGACAGAATGAGTCATATCATGGATATGGTACCTGGAATACTTGATGATGTATCAGCAGCAGGTGATTCCATGACCAAATTTAATAATGTAATAAAGCAGCTTGCAGAGGATTTAGATATTATTGGTAAGCTTGAAGAATCTTCTTATGAAGAAACAGATTATAATAGAGTATCACTATTATCTACAGTAGGTGGTTCTATTACAATAAATAACAGTGAACCGGAAACTAATACAGAGGTTACAATTACAGCAGTGCCTGATAATGGATATCAGTTGAAGTCAAATTCAATTAAAGTGGTAGATGCAAATGGTAATGATATACCGGTTAAAGAAGTAAGTGGAAATAAAAATCAATATAAATTTGTTATGCCACAAAATAATGTTAGAATTTCTGCATCGTTTGTATATAATGGAACATTTCTTATAAAATCAACAGTGGGAGGTCGTGTTACAACTTCTGAAGATGGAAAAAATGTTTCTTTTAGAGCGATTCCTTCAAGTGGATACAGTTTTAAACAATACAATGTTAAGGGTAGCACATATACAGGAAAAATAAATACTGACAAAGATAATGAGATTGTATTGGATAAGTCGAAATATATAACTGATAATACTTCTGTTGTAGTTGAAGCCGTATTTGAAAAAAAGTCAGCTACACATAAAGTAACTGTAAAATCAGGAATAGGTGGCAGTGCTTCTGTTACAAGTGGAAATGTTGCAGCAGCAGGAGAAAGTGTTACGGTACGTATTATTGCCGGTTCTGGATATGAATATAGTAAAATGCTTGTCAATGGGAATGAAAATGCTTCATCTGCTAATCCATCTAATGTAAATGAGAGAATATTTACTATGCCAAATACGGATGCTGAGGTTGAAGTTATTTTTAAAAATAAATGTAATGATTCAAATAATCAGATTTTTGCAGAGTCAAATGCTGGCGGAAATGTAGTTGTAGAAAAAGGCTCTGACGGAGCAAGATATCAGATTATAATACGGCCTAATGATGGCTATGATGTATCCGGCACCGATTCAATTACATTTTCAGAGGTTAAAAATACACAGGCTAAAAATACAAATATTGATTGTTCAGATGAATTGACACAGAGAATACAGCAATTTCCAAAATATCTTTACGGAGATTATGTATCCACAAACAATGAAGAATCTTCGAATAATGTAGAGTCCTCGAGCAGTGAAGAATCTTCGGCTAGTGAAGAGTCCTCAAGTAATGAAGAATCTTCGACTGGTGAAGAGTCCTCAGGTAATGAAGAATCTTCAAATAATGAAGAGTCCTCAAGCAATGAAGAATCTTCGGCTAATGAAGAGTCCTCAGGTAATGAAGAATCTTCAGACGAGGAAAAGTCCTCAAAACAGTCTGAAGATGTGGATAAGATTGAGAATGAAGAGGATAAAGATACAAGTACCGAGACAGAAGAAAAAGATATATCAGATTTAGATAAGAAGACAGAAGAAGAAAATATATCAACAAATGCAATAGTGTCGGGGACTGTCACAAAAAGTGAATTAACTTATAATAGTGATGCGGGTACTTACAAATATATTGTTGATGTTAGTGGAGATTCTAACAAATATAGAGCATTTGTTAAATTTGTTGAGAAATCAGGTACTTCTTCAGATACATACAATGTAACAACTGCATCAAGTACAGGTGGTACTGTAACCGCAGATAAATCAAGTGTTAATAAAGGAGAAAAAGTGTATGTTACTCCTGTTTCAGAAGATGGATATGTACTTAATAAACTTCTTTTGAATGGAAGTAGTACTGATTTAAAGCTTGAAACTGATGGTAAAAGATATTCATTTATTATGCCATCAAAAGATGCAGAAATTACTGCATTGTTTGAACCGGTAAATATTATTTTGAAATCTAATTTGAGTGGTGATGCGACATGCTCAGGTAATGCAGAAGGAAAGGTAACAATAAGTGTAGTGCCGGATGCTGCTTATTCAGTTAAAAGTATTGCTGTAACTGATGCAAATGGAAAGAACCTATCGGTTTCTAAAAAGCAAAGTGGTTCTTATCTGTATGAAATTGATATTACAAAAATGTCAAAAGCACCTTGTATTGTAGATATCCTGTTTGAAAAGCAGAACAAAAAGCAGGCAGTTGATACATCTAAGAGTAATATAGATAATTCTATAAAGGAATTATCAAAAGCATCAGAAAATGCACAGAAATCAATTGATAAAATTAGAAATATTGTGACTAAGTCAGACGGTTCATATAAGAGTTGGGATGAGCTTACTGAACAGGAACGAGACGATATTATTGTGGAAATATTAAATTTGGCAGATGTGTTGCAAGACATGTCAGATGCTGCCTCTAATATAATGAGAGATTTGTCTACCATTTATAATATACTTTCTCCATATGCGTCAGATGCAGCTGAAGCCACAAAGAATGATGTAAAAAACGCTTCTGAACATATACAAAATGTACTTGATTCTTTAAAAGCTGCCAACAATGGAGTAAGAGGAATCGTCAATTATGTGAATGGTCAGCCTGATATCAAATTTGCAAAGCTAGGTGATGAGTTTGATATTACAAAGGAAAGCTTCCATAATCAATTGAAAGGATTATCAGAAAGCATCAAGAAATTGAGTGATACTGCAGGAAATCATTCAGATATTATTAATGAAGATTTGAGGCAGATAAATGATCAGCTGAATATTGTTTTCAATCTGTTGGCAGACAGAATGGTAGATGTTGAGCATCTGAGCATTGAAGAACTTTATGAAGAAGTAGATGATGAGGATATTGATTCAATTACTACCGGAAGGGCAGATACATGTACTAACAGAGGAGTTGTTAAAGGTGATATAAATGTAGGCGGTATTGCAGGTTCTATGTCGATTGATGATGAAGATCCGGAGGATAGCGCTGCCGGTCAGATTGAATATGAAATAGGACGACGTTTTATAACAAAATGTCTGGTTTCAGATAGTGTTAACGAAGGATATGTAACAGCTAAGAAGGATGGTGCCGGAGGTATCTGTGGATACATGAATCATGGTATTATTGTTGATTCAGAAGGATATGGAAGTGTTGAAAGTACGGAGGGTGACTATGTAGGAGGTATCTGTGGAGAATCCCTTACAATTATTAAACGTTGTTATTCACTTTGCTCTGTATCAGGAAATCAAAATGTAGGCGGTATAGCAGGTTTTGCTGACACATTAAAGAATTGTTATTCAATGTCTGATGTTAAGGCTGAGAATGGACGATCAGGTGCTATTGCCGGTCAAATCGCATCGTATGAAGATTTTGATACAAGTGCTTCTGATGAGGCAAAGGTTACCGGAAATTATTATGTTGGTGATGATATATATGGTATTGACAATATAAGCTATATTGGAGTAGCCGAGCCGGTAAGTTATAATGATCTTCTTACAACCGAGAAGTTACCTATACCATTCTGGCATCTAAAAGTTATTTATAAGGCTGATGATATGTTCCTGGGTTCAGAGGAAGTCAGTTATGGAACAAAGCTTGATAGTCTGAATTATCCACAAATACCGGCAAAAGAAGGATTTTATGGGGTTTGGCCGGATATGTCAGATCATAAAATGCGCGGAACAATTGTAATAGAGCCGGAATATAAGTATAATGTCACTGTTGTACAAAGCAATAATGGTCAGAATGACCTTGATGAAGAGGGATTATCAGATAAGCCATATGCACTTGTTGAAGATATTTTTACAGAAGATACCATACTGAATGTTAATATTAGTAGTCTTACGCCACCTGAAGCTGCGAAAGGTAAAAAATATATAATGTATGATGTAAAACTGGAAAATAGTGATATAGAGGATACAGATACATTTGTTCTCAGACTTTTAAATCCATATAAAGAAGCAACGGTATATGGTTATATTGATGGAACCTGGACTCAGGTTGATAGTAAGGTAAGAGGTCGGTATTTGCAGACACAAATGCAGGGAACAGATGAGACTTTTTGCATTGTTGAAAATAAATCCAATATTCTTCAAATCATTTTATTTTCAGTATTAATAGTAGTTGTGGTTGTTATATTGATTACACTTACAAAAAAGCAAAAGAAACGTAAAATGGCAAAAAAACAGAAGAAAGCAGATAAAAAGTAAAGTGAAAAATCGGATGCGTTGGCATCCGATTTTTTCTAGTTATTCTGAATTACTTCACATATTTCAAGATTATCTAATTTGAGATGGGTTTCTGAGGCTTTAGCAGTACTTTCTCGTACTATAAATTGTGGTCGTAACAGCGAGCGGGAAACAGGCACTTTTGCAATTAGCCAGTAAAGAACTGCAAATGAATTTCTGCCTAAATCGATTCTATTTTGATTCAATGTTGTAATACCGGGAGTAATCTGTGATGCAATTGGAAGGTTATCAAAACCAATTACACTTAAATCTTCCGGGACTCGAATACCAAGACGTTCACATTCACGAATGACACCGACAGCCAAGAGGTCATTACCACAGAGAATAGCGGTAGCACCGTTAATTATAAGTGAACTTACATGATATTTGGCACTTTCCTCAACATAGTAACCATAGGCTATCAGGTTTTCATCTACTTTAAGACCATGACTTTGCATACTTGTTATATATGCTTCATATCTGTTTGCTGTAATCATCGAGTCTGGAGAACCATTTAAAAGTGCGATTTTTGTATGTCCTAATTCTGTCAAATGAGTTATAGCAAGGTCAATACCCTCAAAACTGTCAGTTCCAATGTATGCGACATTTGGATTGATTTTTATATAGTTGTCAAAAAGTACAGTAGGAATAGTGGTTCGTTCAAGCTGTTTCATCCATGGATCTTTAAGTGCAAAGCCAATTATAAATCCCCCATGATATCCATTTCGTACCATATATCTGTCATACGGTTCTTTCATTTGAAGAACAGGAGTCATGGGAACAATATGAATATCCCAATTATCACGCATTGCAGCCTGTTTAAATCCAAGTATTATATCAAAACCAAAGTCCTGTGGATTCTCGTATTTCATATTTTCTATAAATATGCATAATTTTTTTCTGACTTCTTTTTTCATTTTTTTTGTGACATAGCCCATTTCTATGGCAGTATCAAGGACCAGTTTCTTTAAATCAGGACTAATATCATTTGCATCATTAAGTCCTTTTGATACGGTACTTGGAGCAATGCCCAGTCTTGCAGCAATATCCTTTATTGTTACCATTAATATAACTCCTTTTCGAAAAATTTCGTTAAATTTAGTTTAAGCATACAATATATTTTTATGTATTTCAAGAGACTAAAACATTTTTATGCATTATTACTTAGAGAATGGTATTCTATTATATTATTTATAATGAAAAAATTGTGTATTATGTTTAAAATGGACTTAAAAAA